>NZ_JBHCJY010000100.1:0-14765 GCF_041804105.1 Neisseria sp. | reverse complement strand
GTGGAGATGGCGATGCCGAATTCTTTTGCGGCTCTACGAATCGTCCATCCTTGACGGAGTTTTTTGAGCACGAGTTGTTTGAAGTCTTGTGAATAGGCCATGGTGGAATTGTATCGAATAATATGTTTATTTGCTATATAAATTACCCCCACAGAAAAAAACGCATAGCCCATCTTGGGCAGGAACATCTGCACGAACATGCTGCATTATCGGGCGGTATCGGTCTGAATCATGGCACAAATTTGGCACACCCCAAAATAGGCGGTGGCAAAGAAAAAAGCCTAAACGCTTGTTTAGGCTTTAAAAACTTGGTGGGTCGTGAAGGATTCGAACCTTCGACCAACGGATTAAAAGTCCAAAATATAAAATATAACTAATTGTTTTTTAACGAATGCGAAGCCTGCAACTTCAGCCACAGACAGCCACATGTGCCCTTATTCAGTCACAAATTTGGCACACCCCAAAAAACATAACCGTAAGCCTGTTTTTCATCGAATCGGTTTACGGTTATGATTTTTATCCGAATTAAGCAACACAATTTAATAACAAAAGTTATTGTTTAAGGCCGTCTGATTTATTTCAGATGGCCTTTTCCTTTTGCGAAAGAGTATAAATATGTCATCCCTCAACAAAGTTATCCTTATCGGCCATTTAGGCCGCGACCCTGATACCCGCTATATGTCCAACGGCGAACCTGTCTGCAATTTCAGCATGGCTACCAGCGAAGCATGGAATGACCGCAATACCGGTCAGCGTCAGGAACGCACCGAGTGGCACAACATCACCCTTTACCGCCGTTTGGCCGAAATCGCTGCTCAATATCTACGCAAAGGCAGTCAGGTCTATATCGAAGGCCGCATCCAAAGCCGCAAATACACCGGTAAAGACGGCATCGAACGCACCGCCTACGACATCATCGGCAGCGAAATGAAGATGCTCGGCAGCAAATCGAATGGGGCGCATCCCAGCCAAACGGCTTCTGCTCAACAGGGTACTTCTGCCCCCATGACCGCAGCACAATACGCGGCAGCCAGCGGTGGCAGCCCGATTGAACCACCGGTACGGAAGCAGTCTGCGACATCTGTGGCACCGGTTGACGATATTGACGATGATATTCCGTTCTGAGTTACACAAGTCCGTCTGAAAATCTTCAGACGGCCTTTTTGTTTTCCCGTTACCCAAAAGGAGATTGAATCAATTGAAAACATCCATTCTGACTGTTTGTTCCGTTGGAGCGGCGTTGGCATCCGGTGTCTGCGCCGCCTCCCCTTATCCGCAGTATCAGCATCTGGTTGAAAAACATGCTGCGGCACAAGGGTTGGACAAAAACCTTGTATGGGCGGTTATGGCGCGCGAAAGCGGCGGCAACCGTTATGCCCTATCTCCCAAAAACGCCCGCGGCCTGTTGCAGGTTATTCCGCCGACGGCTGCACGGATGGGAGTTAATCCCAAATATCTGTACAACCCCGAACACAACATCATCGCCGGTACACGCTATCTGCGGTTTTTAAGCAACCGTTACCGGGGCAACATCGATTTGATATTGGCCGGGTACAACGCGGGCGAAGGTGCGGTGGACAAATACAGGGGCATTCCCCCTTACCGCGAAACGCAAAACTATGTCCGGCTGGTCAAAGCCCGCTATGCCCGTCTGAACGGTCATGCACTTCCCGTGCAGTCGGAAAAATTTGCGTTTGCCAAAGTTTCCGACAGTAAGCCGGTGCAGAAAGCATCTGTAACCGGTACACGCTTTTCAAATCAGCCTGCACGGGCGGTTAAGGCCGTGCACCCAGTCCAAATTGCCCAACACGTTCCGGAACGTAAGTCTTGGGATGTATTTGGTGATTTTTAGTCCGCGGCCTGTTGGCCGTTTTTCTGTATCCGCCGTCCGGCGGTTTTTTTTTTTGGAGTTTTAAATGAAATATGCAAGTAAGAACACCCGCGAATGGGTCAAAGCCGCTTTATTTTGTGCAATATTGGGGGGTGCTCAGGTAGCGTTGGCTGCCGGCGGTTTGTCAACTGCCGAAAACTCCCTCAAAGAATGGTTCAAAGAGTGGTACAACATTTTGGCGGTTGTTTCCGGCGTAATCATCGTCGGTGTCGCTATTTTGGGTGCGATGAGGGAAATGCAATTCGGTGACATTTTAAAAGTCTGCGGCTGGATTTTCCTCGTCGGTTGCGGTCCTGCTTTGGCTATGGCCATTTTCAAGTTGGGTCAGAACACCTCTTTCGGTTAACCCGCATAAGAAAGAAACTAAATGAACGAACTCCCCGATATAAATATCGACACGGAATACGGCACCTATGAAGGGTTGTCCCGTGTTGCAATGGTGTGGGGTGTGCCGCTGATTCCGGGCTTTATCATTGTGATGGTTTTTATGTCCGCAACGATGTTCCTACTGCCGTTTTACGATTTAAAGGCAGTAGGCATTTTTTTGCTGGCCATTCCCTGTTTGGTGTTTCTGAGATATATCACCAAAAAAGATGATCAGGCGATACGGATATTGTGTTTGGAAATTTACTGGTGGTTTGTCAGAAGGAAATCCAATCTTTTCGGCGATACCTTAACCATTACCGCAACCAAATTTGGAAGAGAACGCGATGATTACATCCGATGTATTAACGAAAAATCTGAGGAGGCAGCCGTCGCTGCAAGGCTTTTTTCCGAAAGTCAGTCGACACGTTGCTGAACATATTGTGCACTATGAAGACGGTTATTTGGGGTTTGCCGTCAAATTCGACGGCATCCCGTTTGAAGGAGTAAACGATGGCCATTTAATCGCAGCAAACGAAACCCTTTGCCGGGTATTGAATGCCGCAGGCAAACAATACGGCAACCGGCTTGCCATATGGACGACGTTGCAACGTCAGAAAATTGATTTGAAACGGGACTATGTTTTTCAAAACAAATTCTGTCAGCAGTTTGCCGACCGGTATATCGGCGAACAGTTCAACCGGAAAGATTATTTTGAAAATCTGTTCTATATTTCCTGTGTGTTGAAATACAGCGATTTTTCAGACGGCATCGAAGAAGCACATGAGTTGTTTGATTTAATCGTCAAGGGATTGAATGCTTTTGACCCGCAGCCGTTGGGCACTTTTCAGAACGACAACGGTGTAATATTTTCCGAAGTTTACCAATTTTTCGGAACATTGGTTAACGGCGGGTTAAGGGAAAATATTCCTTTAACGCCGTCGGCGGCATATAAAGTCATTCCGGCTGCCGACCTGCACTTCGGTACGGACATTATGGAAATCCGTACCGCTTTGCATCGGAAGTTTGCAACCTGTTATGACCTGAAAGAATTTGGTAAAAGCAAAATAATGACTTTGCTGAAGGTGTTGTCCCTGCCGTGTGAATTCACGCTGACGCAGAGTTTCATCTATACCGAGAATGCAGATATGTTGTCGGCTATCGGTCAGCAGCGCAATGCTTTGATCAGTTCTAAAGACAAAGCAAAAGACCAACAGGCCGAACTGGAAATCGGTGAAGGAGAACTTTCAGCCGGACGGACGATGTTCGGAGATTATTCGAGTTCACTTATTGTTTTTGGGGATACGCCGAAAGCCGCCCGTAAAAACGGTTCGACGGCCATGACGGAATTTCTCAATGCAAACGGATTCCGTTTTGTCCATGCCACCGGTTCGATGCCCGCCACGTTCTTCAGTCAGATTCCCGGATACAAACACCGTCCCCGCATGATGCCGAAAACCACGGTCAATCTGGCGACCGTTTTCGGGATGCACAACTATTCCCAAGGCAAAAGCTGGGGGAATCCGATTGGCGACGGTTCTCCGGTCATGCCGCTGAAAACGCTGTCCAATACCCTGTTTAACCTGAGCCTGCATTACAGCCGTAAAGACATCGATACAACCGGCAAGAAGATTGCAGGCCACACTTTGATAACCGGTGCGACGGGTACGGGTAAAACGGCATTTGAGACTACCGTCTTGGCCTTTATGGAACGGTTCAATCCTTACCTGTTCGTACTGGATTTGGACAGGGGGATGGAGATTTTCGTGCGCGCATTGGGCGGGACGTATTACGCCATAGAAGAAGGTGCGGACAGCGGTTTGAATCCTTTCCAACTGCCTGACTTGCCGAAACACCGGAGTTTTCTCTACCGGTTGGTCAATCTGTGTGCCGGCGGGGCGAATCCGGCGGAAGAAAGACAGATCAAACTGGCCGTCGATACGCTTTTCCAACTCGATTTCGAGCATCGGAATTTCAGTACCCTGCTGGACAATCTGCCGTATTCCACCGATGCCAACGCATTGCGTACCCGTCTTGCCAAGTGGTGTCGGAGCGAAAACGGCGAATACGCTTGGTGTTTGGACAGCCTGAGCAACCGTTTCGATCCGGAAGCGTTTTACCGCATCGGCTTGGATGCAAGCTGTATTCTCAAACGGGACTATGAACCGACCGGCCCGGTATTGTCCTACCTGTTCTATTTGAAGGAGATTATGGCCCAACGTGTGGCAGATGAAGGAAGTTTGCTGGCTTCGGTCATTGCCGAATTCTGGTATGCCGACCGCTTTCCCATTACGTCCGAACTGATGCTTAAGACGCTGAAAACCGGCCGTAAATTGGGTGAGTTTATGATTTTGGATTCACAGTCGCCGGAAGATGCTGCAAATTCCCCGAATTTTGCCGCCATCGTCCAACAGACACCGACCAAAATATTCTTACCGAACCCCGATGCCGGCAAAGAATCCTACATGAAGTGCGGTCTTTCCGAAAAAGAATGTTCCGAGCTGCTCAAACTACCGGTTGAAAGCCGTATTTCCCTGATCAAACAGGGTAATCAGAGTGCATTCGCCACCCTTGACCTGCACGGTTACGATAACGAACTGGTTGTACTTTCCGGCACATCCGAAAACGTTGTCCTGATGCACCGCATCATGGAAGAAACGGGCAGCGAAGACCCCGATGTATGGCTGCCGCTGCTTTATCAGGCGGTATCGGACAGAAAACCGTCCGCCTCCCCCGGCAGAAAGGCCGTCTGAAACATTTCAGACGGCCTTTCTGTTTTCCCCGCCGCCTTCGGGCGGCTTCCACCTATGCGCCGCCAAAAGCGGCGTTTTCTTTTTATCCATAGGAGATTCAAATGAATTTCAAAAAGTTAAAAAAAACCGCTGCGGCGGTATTGTTGGCAGGCGGTTTGACCGTCGGTACCGTGCCTGCGGCATCCGCAGGCGGTATTACGGTTGTCGATCCTACTGCCGTCGGCAAATTGGTTTCGCAGATTGAAAACCAAGTCAAACAGATTGAGGAACTGAGAAATCAGGTCAAGGCTGTGACCGGCAACCGCAATTTGGGCAACATTCTTCAAACGGAAGCTTTGGAACAGTTGCCCGATGAGTGGAAAAAGGTCTATGAATCGGCAAAAGGTTTCAAAGACGGGAACTATAAAGACTTGCTGTCGTCTAAGGGCTATAATCCGAATGCCGACAACGAACGTTTGACCAAACAGTTCGATTTGTCGCTGCGTGCAATCAAAGATTCCCAAGTCCGGGTTAAGAACATTAAGGCTCTGATGAATCAGGCCAATCAGACCAAAGATGCGAAGGCGGCAGCCGATTTGCAAAACCGGATTGCGCTGGAAAACGGCATCATCCAGCAAAACCAAACCAGTCTCGATATACTGGCACGCCATATGGAACTGGAAGAAAAAGTCCAAATGAAAAAGCGAGCCGAACGTAATAGTTGTATCCGCCAAAACCGGATTAACAATACCAATAAATCCTGTGGTTAACTGAAAGGACATCTGAAATGAAACTTCGACTGTCAGGTCTAATCTGTATGGTAGTTTTACTGGCTGCCTGCGGCAAATCCGAAGAAGAGAAGTTTTATGAACAGATGAACAAAGACAGGGAGATCGCTGAAATCAATCAAAAACGTAATAGTTGTATTCGTCAAAATCGAATCAATAATACAAATATTGATTGTAATCAGAAGTATCCACGTCCAGAAAAGTAACTACTGGTATATCCCCCAAGCCACCGTTTATACGGTGGCTTTATTTATTTGGAGACGTTTATGTCGACTTTTTTTGCAGATGTGGCCAAAACGCTCGGTGCGGATTTGGGGCAGAACCTGCTGGACAAGACCGGAGACTTTATCGGCCAGATTACGCCGCTGTTTACGGCCTGTTTCTCCCTGTATGTACTGTTGGTCATTTGGGATTACTACCAATCGAACCTGAATGTCGCCGCCGTCGATTTTTTTAAAAAATGTATCGGCTGGATTCTGATTATCGGTCTTTCTTTCGCCCCTTCCAACTATATGAAGCTGGCAGGCATTATCTATAACTTGCCTGACGAAATCGCCGGTATTTTTGCCGGCGGGTACAAAGTGGAAGCATCGGCGATGGATGCCAGTTGGAAATTGTTAACGGATTTATTGGATAAAATATCTGAAATTCATGACCAACACAATTGGATGGAAATAGGTGTGCATTTCGGATTGGTGCTTAAAATCGGCTTGGTTATCTCCCTTTGCGGAGCCTTGGTGGTCGGCCTGTCCTTTGCCTTCTATATGGTCGCCAAGATTTCGCTGGCTTTGGTGCTGATGCTGGGTCCGCTGTTTCTCGGCTGTCTGCTGTTTCCGTCCACCCGTCAGTACGCAATCAACTGGATAGGCCAATGTCTGAACCATATCATTACCTGTACGATGTTCGTGCTGCTGACCAAATTGCAGATGGCGGCATTCGATAAAGCCGTCAACATGGCCTTGAGCGGCGGTGTGGCGGATTACGCCGCGGCCGAACTGCTGCCGCCGCTGTTTCTGCTGCAAACCATCATTTTCCTTGTCGTTGTGTTTAATATTCCGTCCATAGCCTCGGCATTGACCGGCGGTGCGGCGGTATCGGGGGCAACCCGCCAGTTGATGTCGCTGGCCAACGGAGCGGGTGCGGCAGGCCGTCTCGGTGGCGCAATGCTGAGTGCCGCCTCCACCCGGCGCAGCGGCGGCAATATCACGCCCATGTCGAACAAACGTCCGTCTTAACTTGTACCGTAAGGAGTAAATCATGACCGCACGCCTGTCTTGGGTGGCATATGTCCAATATTTCGTTATCGGCATTTTGCTGTATCTGTTTGTCGTGTCGTCGGCGTTTTCCGTCGTGTCCGGACTGTTCGGTATTGCATTGGGCAAAACCGCCGCCCAAACCATACTGTACGGCCTTTCCCTACTGTATCTGGCCGGTTTCGGATGGATTCTGTTCAAACTCAGCCGCTGCCGTGCCTACATCGACGAGACGGGCGTGTGGTATTACAGCGGGCTGTTTCCGTGGTCGGAAGGCATCCGCGGGGTACGTTGGGAGAATTTCGACCAAGTACAATACGGACAAAGCGTTTTCGGATGGGCGGCACACAGTTATACTGTTTACCTGCTCGACAGATACGGCCGTACCGTTGCCGTCAGAAACCTACGCAACGGACGTGAATGGAGTGCAGCAGTAAACGATTACGCTTTTGAAAAATTCGGATGAAAAGGAGACGGTATATGAAACTGTTGATGGGTTTGGGCGTTGTATTCGGTTTGACGGCGGTGGCTTACTTCAACCGCCACAGCGACATCGCCCCGGCCATTATGATGGCTCTGGTCTTTCCGATTGCCTTAATCGGCCTGTTCGGAGCGGGCCGCGACCGTTACGACGACTGATTTTTTTACATTGCACGATAAAAGCCCGACGGCATCTGCTGTCCGGGCTTTTTTTGTTCCGCATGATTTTGTTATTTGCCAAAGGATTCAACCGACATGAAAAAACTGATTCTGCTGGCGGCATTGTCCGCCGCCCTAACCGCCTGTTCGTCCGCACCGAAACAGCCCTACGGACGGGCATTTCCGATTAACGCACAACACAACGGAGTAAGATAATGTTTTCTTTTAAGCGTAAAAACAAACAGCCCAAAACGGAAGAGCAAATACAGAAAGAACAGACCAAAAGCATCCGCAAAGAAGCAAATCAGATGATGCTGATGGCTCGGGGCTTTGAAGCATCTCTGGTAGATAAGGCACAAAAAAGCGAACTGATATGGAAGCGTCTCGGTATCGGGGCACTGGTGATTTCCGGTTTGTCCGTTGCAGCCGTTTCCGGTTTGACCCCCTTGAAGGAAGCTGTCCCTTTCGTGATCAAAGTCGATAATGCCACGGGAACCACCAATGTGGTAACCACCATTAAAAACAAACAGATGACCTATGACGAAGTAACGAACCGCCATTGGGTTTACCAGTATGTCCTTTTTCGTGAAAGTTATAACTGGAACAACATTCAGGCATTTTATGACACAACCAAACTCTTCAACGGTCCTGACGTACAGGCAAAATACAAAGCCTTTTACGAAAGCCCCTCCGCGCCCCATAAAATATTGAAGCAGAATTACGAAGTGCTGGTAAAAGTAACCAATATTTCGTTTGTCGGCGATTTGGCGCAGGTACGGTTTGAAAAACGGCTGGTTCCTGCCGGCAATTCCGAAATCAAACCGTCTCCTCCCCAAAAAATGATTGCCACCATCGGCTTCGAGTTCAAATCCACCCCGATGACCCAGGCAGTCCGCGATATTAACCCGCTCGGTTTCCAAGTACTGAGCTACAACGTTACCGAAGAGGTTGCGCCATGATGAAACACACGCTACTGATAACCGGCCTGATGGCCGGTTTGTCGTTTCAGACGGCCTCTGCCGCCGTCAATCCGAACCGCTCCCCCTACGACAGCAGGATTCAGCATGTGAACCACAACCCTTACGACGTGGTAAATGTCCGGGCCCAAGTCGGTTATGCCTCCCTGCTTCAGTTGGAGGAAGGGGAAACCGTCGATGTCAATAATCCGGTCAACGAAGGGTTGGTAACAGGGTACGGCAAGGCATGGGGGGTCAGGGTACGCGGCAACAACATCTTCTTCAAACCGACCAAGCCGCAGCCTGCCACCAACCTGCTGATGGTATCCAACAAAAACCGCCGTTATTCGCTGGATTTGAAAATGGCCAACAAAAAGCATCCGCCGACATTCGTACTGGAGTTCCGTTATCCGCGCGAATCCCGCAGAAAACAGCGTGCGGAAATGGAAAAACAGGCTCAGGCAGCAGCCGTGATCCGTGCCAGCGAAGCCCGCAATCCCGTTCGCGGCGACTACAACCGCAATTACTGGGGACGGGGCAAAAAAGACCTTGCACCGACCGAAATATTCGACAACGGCCGCTTTACCTACCTGCGCTACGACAATGACGAAAAAATGCCTGCGGTTTTCCGTAAAAACGCCGACGGTTCGGAAAGCGCGGTCAACAGCCACATTGAAGGCGATACGCTGGTTATCCACGAAACCGCCAAGAACTTCGTACTGCGTCTGAACAAATCGGTACTGGGTATCGAAAACCGCGGTTACAAATCCAAAGGCAGATTCAACCTGACCGGCAGTACCCAAAGCCGTACCGTCCGTATGAAAAAGGAGAAAAAATGAATCCGAATGAAATCAGACCTGACCATGACTTCAGATCCGACGACGAGATGCCCAGTTTGCGGGAACGCATCGGCGACAACAAAATCGAACGGGGCATTCCGACTGATCTGAATGTAAAAAGCAGAAAAACCATGACTACCGTGCTTTTTCTCATTGCCGCGTTGGTCACGGCCGGTGTTGCCGTTGCCGGTATCCTCAATTACTCCGGCGATTCAGACACTCAGGAACAAAAAGCGGAAGAAATTATGGACGGCAAAGCCGGCAGTAAAAACTTCGCCTCGGAAAAGGAAGAGCTTGAATTGGCTACGAAGTCCGCATCTGCCGCTTCCGCAGCCGAACCTGCCGCAGCCAGCACCCCGAAAACCGCATCCGCCGCTTCCGATATACAGCCTGCGGCAACCGTTCCCGCATCGGAACCCGAAACGGACGAGCGGCTGGATGCCGACCTGTCTCCGCAGGGCATGGACGGTACGGGCGGCAGTTCGGCCGCGGCCGCACAAATTTCCGGCAGTCCGTCCGGCGGAACGGAAACAGACGCAACGGAAGGCGGCGCATCCGCACCGCAGGGAAATCCGCTGACCGCCAAACTGCGTCCGGGTACTTATCAGGCCGCCGTTGCCGAAAACCGTGGCGATTTGACGTATGTCCTGAACCGTGGAACGGGCATTCCCTGCGTGACCACCACCAGGATTGTCACTACGCATCCGGGACTGACCCGCTGTCAGGTAACGCGGGACGTGTATTCCGCCAACGGCAAAACGCTGCTGGTCGAACGCGGTTCCACCATCATCGGCGAACAGACTTCGGCCCTGACCCAAGGTCAGGCGCGCGTATTCGTACTTTGGAACACACTCGAAACCCCGAACGGTGTCCGTGTGGCATTGGACAGCCCGGGCGGGGATGCACTCGGTGCATCGGGTCATCCGGCCAAAGTCAAACACCACTTTTGGCGGCGCATCGGCGGCGCAGTCATGATCAGCATGATTCAGGAAGTGGTGGCGGGCGCAAACAACCGCCAAAGCAACCGCAATACGGATGTGAATTTTGAAAGCACCACGGAATCCGCTCAGGATTTGGCAACGGAAGTGCTGAAAAACAGCATCAACATTCCGCCGACCGGTTATGTCAACCAAGGCACCGAAATCATGGTTTTTGCCGCCCGTGATGTCGATTTTTCAGGAGTGTACGAAAACGTAACCGTTTCCGACCGCTACTGACCCGAAGCCGCTCCCGAAAAGGAGCGGCTTGATACATGGCCGTCTGAAAACTGCGGCCATGTATCAAGCCGTTTTAAAACAGGAAAAAACAATGATTCACGACAGTTCTACCTCTTCGCGTAATTTACTCGACAATCTGAAGCTGACCGAATATCTCAATACCCCGGGCGTTACCGAAGTATTTATCAACCGTCCCGGAGAAGTATTTGTGGAAGATACCGACGGCTGCCGCCGTATCGAACGGCCGGATTTGACGCTGCCGGTTTTGGAAAGACTGGCCAATACCCTGTGTACGTTCAACAAAAAACACATCTCGTATGAATTCCCGATTCATTCCGTCACACTTCCCGACGGCGAGCGCGGACACATCATGATGTCGCCGAGTTGCGAAAACGGGACGGTTGTCTTTGCCTTCCGCAAACCGTCAGACAGCCGTTTTTTAATGTCGGACTATATCAATACAGGCCGTCTGAACGGATTTCGCGACGTATCGGGACACGGTGTGATTGACCGCCGTACGGAATCGGAAATCGAAATTGAAAGCCGTTGGATGCGTGACGTATCCGACAGAATGAAACTGCCGCACGACATCAAATTGGCCGACTGGCAGTACAAAATGTTGGAACACAAGGCTAACGGGGAACTGAACGAATTTTTCAGGATTGCCATTGAGCAAAAACTGAACATTTGTTCGGTAGGACCTACCGGCTCCGGTAAAACCACTTTTAGCAAAACCCTTGCCGATATGATTCCGGTTCACGAGCGGTTGGCGACCATTGAAGACACCCACGAACTCAATTTGCCTTTGCACCCGAATCATATCCACCTGTTTTACAGCGCGCATATTACGGCCAAGATGATTATTGCTGCCTGTATGCGGCTGAAACCCGGGCGGATTTTTCTGACGGAGTTACGCGGCGACGAGGCATGGGATTATCTCGCTGCGCTGAATACGGGGCATCCGGGCGGATTGACTTCCGTCCATGCCAACGGTGCCCGCGACGTCCACCACCGTATCGCGCAGTTGGCCAAAGAATCTGCGACGGGGCAGACAATGGATCACAACTACATTCTGAATACGGTACGGTCAACCATAGACGTTATCTGTTACTTTGAGAAAACCCGTCTGAAAGAACTTTATTTTGATCCGGTCGAAAAATACTATGCCATGCAAGGCCGTCTGTAAAAACCGTTTTTTGTAAACTTTAAAAAGGATTGCACTATGCCATACCTGAACCGCATCGAAGTGATGGGCAATTTGGGCAAAGACCCCGAATTGCGTTATTTGTCCAATCAAACGCCTGTAACGACCATATCCCTTGCCTATAAGTCCGTATCCCGTTATCAAGTTTAAAGGAAACCGAAATGCCGTTTGTAAACAAAATCGAACTCATGGGTAATCTGGGCGGTGATCCGGAACTGCGGTATATGCCCAGCGGCCACGCCGTCTGCAACATCCAGCTTGCCGTTACCGAAAAGTGGACGGACAGGGAAACGGGCGAAATACAGGAGCGCACGGAATGGTTTGCCGTCGTACTGTACCGCCATGATGCCGAAACGGTCTGCCGGTACATGAAAAAAGGCGACTGCCTGCAAGTATGGGGCAAACTGCAAACCCGCCAATATACCGACCGCAACGGGACAGAGCGCAGCAAAACCGAAGTCATCGTTACGGAGAAGCAGATTATCCATACCCGCCAGCGGGCGGCACCGCAACCGGCCGATACCGCCAGCGGCGTTATCCACGACCTGATGAAGTAAGGCCGTCTGAAAAACAAACCGGCTGTTTTTTACACAGCCGTTCCTGATGGAGTGACCCGTGTTTCCGAAATTGAGACAGGCGGCCGGTGCGATACCGGCTGCCGTTCTTTTATCCGTCGCCACCGCCGCAGCGGGCTGGTGGTATCACGGTCTGTCCGACACCGGACATGAGTTCCGCTGCCGTGTGGTCGGAATTGCCGACGGCGATACCTTCCATTGCCTGTCCGGGCAGGAAAAGACGACCATCCGTCTGCACGGTATTGATGCCCCGGAAAAAACACAGGCTTACGGCCGGGATGCCCGGCAGTTTTTGTCCGGACTGGTTTTCGGGAAAACGGTGTCCGTTACCGTCCGCGGTAAAGACCGGTACGGCCGCACACTCGGCAGGGTTAATGTAAACGGACGTGATGTCAATCACGCGATGGTCGCCGCCGGATATGCCTGGGTGTACCGACGCTATGACGAAGATGCCGCGATGCTCCGTGCGGAAGCAGCGGCCAGAATCGGCAAATCGGGTTTGTGGGCGGATGCCCGCCCGGTCAATCCGGCCGATTACCGCCAACGGCATTGACGCAGGCCGTTTTACCGGTATCCGGGGCAGCCGGGTAAAAAGTATCTGTTCCCTTTTCCCTCAAAACCGTGAGCGGCCGTTTGTAGCGGCCGCTTTTTCTTTAACTGCACAAGGAATGATGTCATGACCAAAGCCGAAGCGAATGTTTTCTATTTTGTCCGTGTATCCGTTTATGCGCTGAATGCCGCAAAAATTCCGGTTTTAGACAAACCCGGTCGGATATGGGTACGCATTATCGAATGCCCGCCGCTGAAAAGTACCGAAGACCTGTTCCAATATATTATTCATAATTTTGATGACATTTTTGACAGAGAATCGGAAATGTGCGTCTTAGATGCGGTTACTCCGGTCTGTTGGCCCCAACAGTCGCACATGGTGCTGACTTCGCCCGACACCGGTACGGGTCTGGGGGACATAACGTCAAATACTTCAGATTCGAGCATAACAATCCTTACCAAGCCGTTGGCCGATTTGATTTCGTCTGAAGAACGGATTTTTACGATTGAAGACCCCAATGAATTGGATTTGCCCAACCATACCAAACGCTCGCCGTTGTGAGGGCTTTTTTTCGGAGTTTGATTTGACATGAATAAAGGCAAAATTTGGATCGGGCTTTCCGTTGCCGCCGTCTTTACCGCTGCGGCTGCGGCGGCCGGAATGTACCTCGGCAGTATGGTTTACCGTCTTTGGCTCGGTCTCAAAACCGAACCGTCGGTAGGAATGCTGTGGAAATACTGGCAGCACATCGACCGTCTGCCCGAAAACATGGTGTTTCCGTTAAAGGCCGCATCGGTTGTCGCAGGATTGGTTCCGCTGCTGGCCTTGGCGGTCATCCTGTTTACCCTGTTTTCCAAACCGAAGCGGGAGTTGCATGGCTCGGCACGGTTTGCCAACCGCAGGGAAATCAAAAAGCTCGGGCTGCTGAAAGAAAAATTCAATCCAGATGAAGCCCCCGACCTGCTGATCGGCAAATACGGCTCGGATTATCTGCGTTGGAGCAGCAAAGAGTTTGTCTATCTTGCCGCCCCCACCCGTTCGGGCAAAGGTGTGGGCATTGTGATTCCCAACTGCCTGCATTACCGTGGCAGCATGGTGGTGTACGACCCGAAGATGGAAAACTTTCTGATTACCGCCGGTTTCCGTGCCAAACACGGGCAGGAAGTGTTTCTGTTTAACCCCGGCGGCCGCCTGCCGGAACACGAACACAATCCCAATGCCCCCTTGGTCAGCCACCGTTGGAACCCGCTGACTTATGTGCGCCGCAACCCTGTTTACACCTATAAAGACGCGCAAGGCGTGGCGGCGATTCTGTATCCCGATCCGCCCAATCCAAACGGCAGCACAATGTTTTTTGCCGAATCGTCCCGCAAACTTTTTTCAGGGCTGCTGATGTACCTGATCGAAACCGAGGGCGAGCGCGATTTAAACCTGCCTGAAAACAAAACCACGCTGTCCAACCTGTTCCGCCTGGCTACCCCAAAGAACGGCAAAACATTGGCTGAATGGATTAAAGAAGAGGTGGAGTTGCGAAAACAGCAAGAGCATACGCGCCTGAGTGATAACTGCGTTACGTTGCTGACAGACTTTGCCAACGGAAATGCCAAGACCGGTGCGGATATTGTTTCCACCATGACCACGCCGTTGAGTATTTTCTTAGACCCGGTGGTGGAAGCGGCCACCAGCGGCGACGATTTCTATTTGGACGATGTACGCAAAAAACCGATGACTATATATGTGGGGGTGCTGCCTACCGAG
>NZ_JBHCJY010000099.1:0-27368 GCF_041804105.1 Neisseria sp. | reverse complement strand
GAATACCAGCGCGATGACGACCACCGCTCTGAAAAACCACTGTGCCTGCGGAAACAGTACGCCCAGCTCTTCTTCGGGATTTTTGCCCAGCGTGTCGTGGTCGATGCTGCATTTGAGTTCGACAATGCGGTCGTCTGAATTTTTCACCACTTCGTCGCAACGCATCACATAACTGTGGCGCAGGCGTACTTCGCCGCCGGGTGTGAGCCGTTTCCAGCCTTTGGGCGGCTCTTCGGCGAAGTCGTCGGCTTCGATGTAGATTTCGGGCGACAGTTTCAGTTCGCGGCCGCCCATGTCTTCGTGGTTCGGATGGTAAGGCGCGAAACGGCTTTCGACGGGGCCGTCTGAAAAGTTGGTGATGCTGACTTTAATCGGGTTGAGCACGGCCATCAGGCGCGGGGCGGAGTTTTCCAGTTCTTCACGAATCGCACCTTCCAGCACGCTCATATCGACCACGTTTTCCGATTTGGAAATGCCCACGCGTTTGGCGAACAGGCGCAGGCCTTCGGGCGTGTAACCGCGGCGGCGCATACCGGAAATGGTGGGCATACGCGGATCATCCCAACCGGAAACATGGCCGTCTGAAACCAGTTGGTTGAGTTTGCGTTTGGAGGTGATGGAATAAAGCAGTTCCAAACGTGAAAATTCGTATTGACGCGGACGCACGGGATGCGGCGCGGGGATGTTGTCGAGCACCCAATCATACAGCGGGCGGTGGGCTTCAAATTCGAGCGTACACAGCGAATGGGTGATGCCCTCGATGGCGTCGGAAATGGCGTGGGTGTAATCGTACATCGGGTAGATGCACCATTTGTCGCCCGTATTGTGGTGGTGCGCGCGGCGGATGCGGTAAATCACAGGGTCGCGCAGGTTCACGTTGCCCGAAGCCATGTCGATTTTCAGGCGCAGGGTTTTGCTGCCGTCGGGGAACGCACCGTCGCGCATTTTATAAAACAAATTAAGGTTTTCTTCCACGCTGCGGTCGCGGTAGGGGCTGTTTTTGCCCGGCTCGGTGAGCGTGCCGCGGTATTCGCGCATTTCGTCGGCGGTCAGGTCGCACACATAGGCTTTGCCGTCTTTAATCAGGCCGACGGCGTAATCGAAGAGTTGGTCGAAATAGTCGGAGGCGTAGCGCGGCTCGCCGGACCACCCAAACCCCAACCAGTGCACGTCTTCTTTAATCGAAACCACGTATTCCTGATTTTCTTTTTCGGGGTTGGTGTCGTCGAAACGCAGGTTGCACAGGCCGTCGAACACATAGGCGAGGCCGAAATTCAGGCAGATGGATTTGGCATGGCCGATGTGCAGGTAGCCGTTCGGCTCGGGCGGAAAACGGGTTTGGATGGCGGTGTGTTTGCCGTTGGCAAGGTCTTCTTCGATGATGGTGCGGATGAAGTGGTTGTCGGCAAATTGGTCTTTGTTGAGCATGATGGTTTCGCGTTGTCTGGTGGGTTTCAGACGGCCTGCTGATGGTGCGTGGCCGTCTGAAAAAAACGGTAAAGGGCGTATTGTACCCGAGCGGAAGATTGCAGACAAAATGTGTGGGGCGGAAACGGTATACGGTATGGAAAACACGGGTTCCGTGCCCGTATTTCTGTACAGGTGCCGCAGGTAAACACAGGCCGTCTGAAAACTTTTTCAGACGGCTTGTGTTCGGCACAACGCTGAGAATTATTTGCGTTGCGGTTCGGCATCGGTAATCACGGCGCGACCGTTTTGGGCATCGACGCGCACGCCGTATTTCTTGCCGTCGGCAACCAGTTCGACATCGTAATACGGGCGGCCTTCGCGTTCGAAATCGACGTCGCGTACTTCGGCGTTTTTCACTTTGGTTTTGGCGGACGCGGCGGCCTGTTCTGCCGTGATGTAGGATACTGCGGAAACGGGCAGGGCGGCCGACAGCAAGACGGCGGTAATGGTGTGTTTGGGATTCATTTCGGGTTTTCCGGTTCGGGCGTTTTATACGGGATTGGGGCATACGGGAATCATGCCGTTTGATAGAATTTTATTTTTGAACGGATGGTACGGCAACCGGAGCGGCTGCTTTTTCAAACGGCCTTGGGCCGGTTGGGAGGGGGTGTTTGCCCGCAAAGCTCGGGACGGCGGTATCAAGGCCGTCTGAAAAGTATTTGTCGAACGGTGTTGTAAAAATGTCTGCCCGACACGGTTTTCAGCCGGCCTTTTACGGATGAGCGCAGATTACCGCATCACGTTTCCCCAATCCTGCTCGAAATAGCTCACGAGAATCTGGTTGTTCAGATAATTCGCTTCGACTTTGCGCCGCGCCATATCGGGCGGAAAACGGAACATTTCGGCGGCGGTTTGCGGGGTAAGAAATTGGGTGGGCACGTCGAATTTTTTCGGAACGGGGAAACTGTTGTGTTTGGCGGCCAATACGAAACCCCATTCGCCGAACGAGGGAACGTAAACGTGATACGGCGCGGTATGCAGCCCCGCCGCTTCGAGCGTGGCCACCACCGACCAGTAGGCGTTCGGCGCGAAATAGGGCGATGTGGACTGCACCACGATGCGGCCTTCGGGTGCGAGGCGGCGGGCGGCAAGGCGGTACATCGGTACGGAATAGAGTTTGCCGAGCGAGAAATTCGACGGGTCGGGCAAGTCGATGATGACCACATCAAACTGCTGCTGTGCGGTTTCCAGCCATTTGGCGGCATCGGCGTTGACGACGTTGACTTTGGGGTGCGACAGCGAACCGGCGTTCAGACGGCTTAATTCGGCGGAGGTTTTGAAGGTGGCGGTCATGTCGGGATCCAAATCCACCAGCGTTACCTGTTTGACCTGCGGGTATTTCAGCACTTCGCGGGCGGCCAAGCCGTCGCCGCCGCCGAGAATCAGCACGTTTTCGGGTTTCGCGGCCATCTGCATGGCGGGCAGCACCAAGGCTTCGTGGTAACGGGCTTCGTCGCGCGAGGAAAACTGCAGGTTGCCGTTGATGTAGAGGCGGGTATCGTCTTTCCAGCGCGTAACCACCAGCCGCTGGTAGGGCGAATGGCTTTCGTACACAATCGGGTCGCCGAAATAGCTTTGTTCGGCACGGTAGCTGATGCGGTCGGCCAAGGCAAACGCGGTTCCGAGAAAGATTAAAACCAGCCAGCCGCGGATTTGCAAACCGCGGTAGCCGGGCAGTTGCGGTTTGAAGGCGCGGGCGGTCAGGACGGCGACGGCGGCGTTCAGAATGCCGAACAGCAGGGCCGAACGCGCCATGCCGAGCTTGGGCGCAAGTACCAGCGGAAACAGCAGCGATACGGCCAGCGCGCCGAGATAGTCGAAAGTCAGCACGCGCGAGACCAGTTCTTTGAAATCGGCCTTTTGGTTGTTCAAAACCCGCATTACCAGCGGAATTTCCATGCCGACGATGGTGCCGACAATCAAAACCAGCGCGTACAGCAAGGTGCGGAACGGTGCGGCCGACAGCCCGAACGCCACAAACAGCACCAGCGCGGAAATGCCGCCGATAATGCCCACCAGCAGTTCGATTTCGATAAAGCGCGCCAACGCGTCTTCGTCTTTGACGTATTTGGTCAGATGCGCGCCGATGCCCATGGAAAACAGATACAGGCCGATGATGGACGAAAACTGCAAAATGCTGTCGCCTAAAAGATAACTTGCGAGCGCGGCCATCACCAGTTCGTAAGCCAATCCGCAACTGGCAACGATAAAGACGGAAATAATCAGCGTGCGGTTGAGTTTCATGGTTTTCAGACGGCCTGTGGGGGATGTGCGGGATTATAACGTCAACACAGGCGGGGTAACAGGTAGGAATCAGGCGTGTTCCGCAGAGCCTTTGGATGTTGCGCCTGCCTGTCGATGCCGTCTGAATCTGAATCCGTCGGGTTGTTATGGGGGGGCGAATGTCGGGAAACCGGTATCGGGAAGGTTTTGGGAGATACGGTTGTGTTTGGGTGATACGTTGTTGCGTCGAAAAATGATTTCCGTGCGGACTGGGCAAGGGGCGGGAAATTTTGCTTGGTCGGAATGTTTGGCAGCCCGGCCTGCGGCTTATTTGGGCGGCTTGTTTTTACGCGGGAACCGCAGCGGCAAAACGGCAACCGTGTACCGGATACATGGAATGCGGATGATTTTTCAGATGCCGCGAAATATTAAGCCGTCTGAAAAACATTTGTCAGACGGCCTTCGGGTGAGGAATCAATATTTTTCGCGCAATACTTTGATGGTTTCTTTGATTTCGCTGGGGGCTTCGGTTGCTTTTTTCGCCTGCTCCTGCTCGGTCATACCGTTTTGGTTGAGCGGCTCGAGGTTTTGCAGGGCGGAACGGTATTCCTGTTCGCTCAGCTTGGTTTGGCTGATGCGCCATGTGCGGCGGTTGCCGCTTTTTTCTTCGCGGGCCGTCCACAGGCCGTCGTCGCGGTAGTGTTGCAACACGGCTTGGGCAAGGGTTTTCATGTCGCTTTTCGGTTTGCTGCCGCCGATGGAGCGGCCGATGCGGTTGTTGCGCAGATCGACGGCTTGGTCTGCGGCCAGACGGCTGAAGTAGTCGGTTTTGCCTTCGCGCAGTTCGGTGTCGTTTTCATAGGCATTGCCGATTTCTTCGGCGGTGGACTCGTCAAACTGGGACGTGATGGCGGCCTGCCACAAGGCGTGGCGCACGGCGTTTACCTGAGTGCCGCGGCCTTCGCCGTTTTTCTTGTTGTCCAAACCGGTGCGCAGGGCGAAGCGCACGGCGTTGGTGGTGATGTTGGTGGACTGTTCGGTCTCCACGCCGATGGCGGCGGCGGCAATCGGGTGCTTGACGGCGAAACGCGCGATTTTGCTGCGGCGGCTTTCGTCTTGGAAAGCTTGGCAGCCGCTGAGCAGCAGTGCGGCCAGCAGGATGGGTTTGATGGGATTCATAGTCGTAATTTTTTCTTGGGTTTTGTTATGTTCATAATCTGATGTGTGATGCAGATTTGTACGCAGCGGAATGCGGACGGAGCTTGCCGGCTTCCTGCCTGCACGGGATTTGCACAAATCCGAGTGGCATTATTTCAGAGTTTGAAATTGAAAACAACCGTTAAATAATTTTAAGGCGCGGCGGTTCGGATTTCCTGTTGCAGTTTATCCAAAAAGCGCATTTCGCGCACGAGCGCTGCGGCTTGCTCGAAGTTTTTCTGTTGGAGCGCCGAGCTGATACGATTTATGGTATTTTGTTTTACATCTTTGATTTCATTTGATAACTTTCCCAGTTTTCCTGTTTTTTCGTTTTCAGACGGCATCATGCGGGCATCGTCGAGTGCTTCGCGCCATTCCATCTGCTGCATCAGGAATTCGGGGGCGAAAGCGGTGTGTTCCGGTGCATCGGCATCGATGCCTTCGGCCTGCAGCAAATAGGCGGCGCGGTCGGTCGGGTTTTTCAGGATGCGGTAGGCTTCGTTGACTGCGGCGGCCATCATGACTGCCTGTTTCTGTTCGAATGCGGATGCGGCGGCGGTTTTGTCCGGATGGAATTTGGCTGCGAGCAGGCGGTAGTTTTGTTCCAGCAGAGTGTCGTCTAAATGGAACTGTTCGGGCAGGCCGAAAAGGGCGAAATGTCGGGTCATGGTTGCATCCGTGTGTTTTAGGGGCTATGATTCCGCCTGTTTTCAATGAGTTAAGGAAATGAAAATGGGCGGTAAAACCCAACACAATAAAGGTGTCATTAAAGACAACGCGCTCAAGGCATTGGTGAAATCCAATATTTTCCGCTGCAAAACGGAGCGCAAGAAAAAAGGCAAAGGCAGCTACAATAGACAGGCTGCGAAAAAATGGCAGGACGGTTTCGATAACCGTCCTGTTCTGTTTTCAGACGGCCTTGCGGTTTTATCCGTGCAGATGCCGTAAGATACCATAACGGGGCGTATTCCGATACCTTGCGCAAGGTTTAAGGCCGTCTGAAAAACAACCTGTTTCCAAGGGATTTTTTTCAGACGGCCTGTTGCAGATGTGCTGTGTTTGAACGTCTGGGAAACGGGCTGTAAAAGGCAGGGTAACGCCGAAATGGAAAATCGGCAGAATTGCTATATAATCGGTTTTCCCGACAGGTGTGCCTTATGATAACCCTTTACGCTCTCAAACAATCCCGCGCCTACCGCATTGCATGGCTTTTGGAACTGCTCGATTTGGATTATCGGGCGGAGATTTTCGAACGCGACACGGCAACGAAACTCGCGCCCGATGCCTTACGCGACATTCATCCCTTGGGCAAATCGCCCGTGGTGGATGATAACGGTACGGTACTGGCCGAAAGCGGCGCGATTGTCGAATACCTGATTGCGCGTTACGATGCGGCAGGCCGTCTGAAACCGGCCGCCGACAGCCCTCAATGGCGCGATTACCTGTTTTGGCTGCATTATGCCGAAGGTTCGTTGATGCCGCTGCTGGTCATGTCGCTGGTGTTCCGCAAAATCGACGAACGGAAAATGCCGTTTTTCGCCAAACCGGTGGCGCATCAAATTACAGACGGCGTACGCAAATCTTTTTTAAACCCGCAGTTGAAACTGCATCTGGAATTTGTCGAATCCCGACTTGCCGGAAAAAGCTGGCTTCTGGGCCAAGAGCCTGGCGGTGCCGACGTGATGATGTCGTTTCCGTTGCAGGCCGCTTTAAGCCGCACCGAGTTGGAACTGCCCGCCATCAGGGAGTATGTAACGCGGATTGAAACCGATGCGGCTTTCCGTCGTGCCCAGCAGCGTTTGGGGCGGCTGGATTTGCTGTAATTCGGCGGCTTTGCAGAGGCCGTCTGAAAAGCCCGTTTCGATAAATGAACAGAATACAAATAACTACCTTAAGAAAGCCTGTATGAAAATCACCTTCGGCATGATTATTGTCGCCATATTGTTCGTTGTCGTGATACTGGTGGCATTTATGTTTACCGGCAAGAAAAACGAAGAAACGCCTGCCCAAAAGCCTTCCCCCAAACCTTTGCCGCAGCCGCAGGGCGAAGTGCCTGCCGCTGTTGTTGATGAGCGCGAAAAGCTGTTCCGCAACTGGCTTTCCGTCCTGTATCAGGACAATCCGCGCGGTGCCGAAGGCATTGTTTCCGACATCCGCCGTAATGCGCCGTCTGAAGGCATTGTGCAAAACATTTTCCATCCGGAAAACATCATCAGTCCTTTCGGCGGTAACGAAATGGATGCCGATCATGCTTTTGCCGTGGATTGGAAAGACAGCGACAGTTTTATTGCGTTTGCCGACAAAATGGCCGCCCGTTTCCGTTTTTCATTGGCATGGACGGAGCAGGACAAAACCGAAGCCATGCCGCCCGAATTGATGAAAAAGGCGTATGAACAGTTTGCACAGCGCAAAGCGGTGCTGTACAACGCCGAAACAGGCGGCGATTATTACTTCCT
This sequence comes from Neisseria sp., assembly GCF_041804105.1. Taxonomy (GTDB): domain Bacteria; phylum Pseudomonadota; class Gammaproteobacteria; order Burkholderiales; family Neisseriaceae; genus Neisseria. The sequence continues at coordinate 20,022 of NZ_JBHCJY010000099.1, read as the reverse complement.
GATGGTCGTACCCAAACGGGACAGCGAAGATTTCGAAGCCGCATCGAAACAGTGGGGCGTGGAAATCCGCCCTGCCGACCAGCCTTACTGAACGGATACAGGCCGTCTGAAACGGTTTTCAGACGGCCTTCCCTTATCCTTGTCTGATTAACAGCTTGATAAAACAACGGAAAAAACATGAATCCGCTTATTACCGACTTTGCCAGAACCGAACAGCGCACGCCCGTTATTGTTGCCCTTGATTTTGCCGATGCCGATAGCACGCTCGCATTTGTACGCCGTCTCGAACCGTCGCTCTGCCAACTCAAAATCGGCAAGGAGCTGTTTACCGCCAGTGGCCGCAGTTTGGCCGAAAGCCTGATAAACCAAGGCTTCAAGCTGTTTCTCGATTTAAAGTACCACGACATCCCCAACACCGTTGCCCAAGCCTGCCGGGTGGCGGCCGATATGGGCGTGTGGATGGTGGATGTGCACGCTTCGGGCGGACGGCGCATGATGGAAGCCGCCGCCGAAGCCGTGGCGAATTCTGTGCAAAAACCGTTGCTTATCGGCGTTACCGTGTTAACCAGCATGGCGAAGGAAGATTTGGCCGAATTGGGCATCGGCATTTCCATCGAAGAGCAGGTTTTGCGGTTGGCCAAACTTGTCCAAAGCTCGGGTTTGGACGGCGTGGTCTGTTCCGCCCACGAAGCCGCGCCTTTGCGCGACGCGCTCGGACAGGAGTTTGCTTTGGTAACGCCGGGCATCCGTTTGGACACGGCAGGCAACAAAGATGACCAACGTCGCATCATGACCCCCGCGCAGGCCCTGGCAGCCGGTTCGACCTATCTGGTGATGGGCAGACCCGTTACCCAAGCCGCCGATCCTGTGGCGGTGTTGCGGGAAGTGAATACGCTTGCGGCGGAAATGGTTTGATTGGGACGTTTGGAAGGCTGTGTTCGCACAAAGCATTGATTTGTACGAAGCCGCCCGCAACCGTTATTTCCAAGACGGGAATCCGTGGAGTATGTTCGCAACCGTATGAAGAAAAAGTGACGGATTAAGGTTTCAGACGGCCTGTTGCCGTTTTCGGTTGTTCCACGTTCCAACGTTTTCTTTCCATCAAGGCAGGTACGGTTCCAAAAGATACAGGCCGTCTGAAAAACATTTTTCAGACGGCCTGTATCTTTTATCATGGAGTATGGTTGAGGGACGGCTGTGTATTGAAACCAATAACCGCTGGCAGCAGGGAGAAGGCAAGGAGCAGCCACCCTCGCGGGTGGCTGTGTGTTGAAATGACCGTAACAACTTGGTTATGGCGCTGATGGGCAATCAGCCGCCTTTGGGCGGCTGTGTGTTGAAACCACCAAACGGTTACGGCTGCAAATGCAGCGTGTTCAGCCGCCTTCGGGCGGCAGCGTATAGATAATGCGTTGATGGTTGTCGACCGGGCGCATTCACTACCGCACGATACAGACCCCGCCGGACAATCACAAAACATTCATTGGAAAAACCAAATCAATTGAAGTGTTTGCCGGTTTTTCAGACGGCCTTAAACGTGGAAGCTTTCGCCGCAGCCGCATTCGTCTTTCACGTTCGGGTTTTGGAACTTGAAGCCTTCCTGCAAACCTTCTTTGGTGTAGTCCAGCTCGGTGCCGTCGAGATAGACATGGCTTTTGGGATCGACGAACACTTTCACGCCGAAGCCTTCGAATACCAAGTCTTCGGGCTGCACGTCGTCAACAAATTCCAAGGTATAGGCCATGCCCGAGCAGCCGCTGGTTTTCACGCCCAAGCGGATGCCTTCGCCTTTGCCGCGTTTGGTCAGAAAGTTTTGGATATGGTTGGCGGCTTTTTCGGTTAGGGTAATCATTTCATTATCCTTTCATTCGGCGTTTTCAGACGGCCTTGACGCACACAGGCCGTCTGAACGGCGGGTTTAACCCGCCGTTTGCATTACGCGCCCTGTTTCTTGCGGTAGTCGGCCACGGCCGCTTTAATCGCGTCTTCGGCGAGGATGGAACAGTGCACTTTCACGGGCGGCAGTTCCAGCTCTTCGGCGATTTCGCTGTTTTTGATGGCCAGCGCTTCGTCGAGGCTTTTGCCTTTCACCCATTCGGTAATCAGCGAAGAAGAGGCGATAGCCGAGCCGCAGCCGTAGGTTTTGAACTTCGCGTCTTCGATAACGCCTTCGTCGTTTACTTTGATTTGCAGCTTCATCACGTCGCCGCAGGCGGGCGCGCCGACCATGCCGGTGCCGACCGATTCGTCGTTTTTGTCGAACGAGCCGACGTTGCGGGGGTTTTCGTAATGGTCGATGACTTTGTCGCTGTATGCCATGATGTGGGTTCCTTGTGGTTTGTTGTTAAAGGGGTTCGGGGCAGGCCGTCTGAAAAAGGGTTTCAGACGGCCTTCCGATGTATTCAGAGCTAGACGGACTTGTTACGTTTTCTGAGTTTCAAAAATTTGTTCCAAAGATGATAAAACAGATTGAAGACAGCTTTTTTCATCATCGAAGAACCGGTTTTCCAAATCTTCGGGTAGGGTATGCGTATCTAAAATATAGATACATTCATCTGCCTGTATCTCTGTGTTTGGTTCAAACGCCGGTTTCAGCCGGTAAAACTCGCGTCTGAACAATCTTGCGTGAAATTGTTCATTTTGGTTACGTAAAATCTCAATTTGGAAATGAAGGGTGTCCTCATGAAGGGTAATAGGGTTGAGAACATAGGTTTTGATGACTTCCGAAAGTGCATACATTATAGAATTCCTTTAGCTGGCAGGTTGGCATTGGCAATGACGCGCATATGTACCTAACGGTGCTTTCGAGGTTGCATCTTTTTTAGCTGCCGTACAAGTATCGGTAGGTTGGGTTGCAAACCCAACGTTTCAGGCAGCCTTATGGGGTTTTGTTGGGTTTTCAACCCAACCTACGGTTTTCCGTGAGAACCCGTTTGTTCAGGCGGTCTGAAAATCATGGTTATCTTTTTCAGACGGCTTGTTCGCTATATTCAGTGGTAGGTTGGGTTGTAAACTCAACGCTTCAGGTAGTTTTATGGGGTTTTGTTGGGTTTACAAACCCAACCTACGGTTTTCCGTGAGAACCCGTTTGTTCAGGCCGTCTGAAAACCATGGTTATCTTTTCAGACGGCTTGTTCGCTATATTCAGGCCGTCTGAAAATTTTTAATGCTCTGCCCATTCCACGGTATTCAAATCAATCCCGTCTTTGAACATTTCCCACAGCGGCGAGAGTTCGCGCAGTTTGCCGATTTTGGATTTGATAAGTTCGGCGGCGTAGGCGACTTCTTCTTCGGTGGTTTGACGGCCGAAAGTGATGCGCAGGGAGGAGTGGGCGAGTTCGTCGTTGCGGCCGAGGGCGCGCAGGACGTAGCTGGGTTCGAGGCTGGCGGAGGTGCAGGCGGAGCCGCTGGATACGGCGAGTTCTTTGACGGCCATAATCAGGCTTTCGCCTTCGACGAAGTTGAAGCTGACGTTGAGGTTGGTGGCGACGCGTTTGTCCAAATCACCGTTGATGTAGACTTCTTCGATGCCTTCGATGCCTTTGAGGAAGATGTCGCGCAGTTTGAGGGCGTGGGCGGTGTCTTGTTCGAGTTCGAGACGGGCGAGGCGGAAGGCTTCGCCCATGCCGACGATTTGGTGGGCGGGCAGGGTGCCGCTGCGGAAGCCGCGTTCGTGGCCGCCACCGTGGATTTGGGCTTCGAGACGCACGCGGGGTTTGCGGCGGACATACAGCGCGCCGATGCCTTTGGGGCCGTAGATTTTGTGGCCGGACATGGAGAGCAAATCCACTTTGGCGGCTTCTACGTCGACGGGGGTTTTGCCGCAGGCTTGGGCTGCATCGACGTGGAAGATGATTTTGCGTTCGCGGCAGATTTCGCCGATGGCGGGAATGTCTTGGATGACGCCGATTTCGTTGTTGACCCACATCACGGAGATGAGGATGGTGTCGTCGCGGATGGCGGCTTTGAGTTCTTCGAGGTCAATCAGGCCGTTTTCCTGCACGCCGAGGTAGGTCACTTCGAAACCTTGGCGTTCGAGTTCGCGCATGGTGTCGAGCACGGCTTTGTGTTCGGTTTTGACGGTGATGAGATGTTTGCCTTTGGTTTTGTAGAACTGGGCCGCGCCTTTGATGGCGAGGTTGTTGGACTCGGTGGCGCCGCTGGTGAAGACGATTTCTTTGCTGTCGGCGCCAATCAGGGCGGCGATTTCAGTGCGGGCGTTTTCTACGGCTTCTTCGGCCGCCCAGCCGAAGCTGTGGCTGTTGGAGGCGGGGTTGCCGAAGGTTTCGGTGAGGTAGGGAATCATTTTTTCGGCCACGCGTTTGTCGACGGGGGTGGTGGCGGCGTAGTCGAGATAGATGGGGGTTTTGATGGTCATGGTTTTGTTCTTTCTTGATTGTGCGGCTTCAAGGCCGTCTGAAAAGTTTGGTTTTAAGGGATTAGTGGATGTGGGTAAAGGTAACGACTTTGCTGCCGTTGTGAGCCTGCCGTTCGACTATGCTTTGCAGGGTTACGCTGCTGAGGTAGTCGTTGATGGTTTTGTTCAGGTTTTCCCAAAGTTCGTGGGTCATGCAGGGGGAACCGTTGTGGCAGTCGGCTTTGCTGCCGCACTGGGTGGCATCGAGTTTGTCTTCCGCTGCGGCGATGATTTGGGCAATGTTGATTTGTGCGGCGGGGGCGGCAAGGATGTAGCCGCCGCCGGGGCCGCGCAGGCTTTCGACCAACTCGGCGCGGCGCAGTTTGCTGAAAAGCTGTTCGAGATAGGATAGGGAGATGTTTTGCCGTTCGCTGATGGCGCTGAGTTTGACGGCGCTGCCGTTTTTGGCGTGTATGGCCAAGTCGATCATGGCGGTTACGGCGAAGCGGCCTTTGGTGGTGAGTCGCATGGTGTGTCGTTTGCTGTTTGTTTTTCTGTGGACGGGATTGTCTAATATCTGAGTGAATCAGTCAAGTATGGGCGGCTGAGCGGTTTTCAGACGGCGTCTTTTCCTATCGGGGCGGTTGTTTTTCTTTATGATAAAAAAGTTTGCAATAATCCGGCAAATGATATAGTTTATTAAAAACCTAGAAGCATAATAGGATAATTGTTGGTTAAAGGCCGTCTGAAACGTTTTCAGACGGCATTGCCGGTTTTTGAAAGAAGAACGCACATGATGAAACGTGATTTAAGCAAAATGACCTGTATCGAAGATTTGCGCCGCATGGCGAAAATCAAAGTGCCGAAAATGTTTTACGATTATGCCGATTCCGGTTCGTGGACGGAGATTACTTATCGGGAAAACACCACCGATTTCGAGAAAATCAAATTCCGCCAAAAGGTTTTGGTGGACATGGAAGGCCGCAGTTTGGCAACCAAAATGATCGGCCGCGATGTGAAAATGCCGGTGGCCATCGCACCTACGGGGCTGACCGGCATGCAGCATGCCGACGGTGAAATTCTCGGTGCGCGGGCGGCGGAGAAATTCGGCATTCCGTTTACGCTTTCGACCATGTCGATTTGTTCCATCGAAGATATTGCCGAGCATACTTCTGCGCCGTTTTGGTTTCAGCTTTATGTGATGCGCGATAAGGAATTTATGGAAAACCTGATTAAGCGTTCGCAGGCGGCAAAATGCGATGCACTGGTGTTGACGGCGGATTTGCAGATTCTCGGCCAGCGCCACAAAGACATCAAAAACGGTCTTTCCGCACCGCCCAAGCCTACGCCCGCCAATTTGCTGAATCTTGCCTTGAAACCGGAATGGTGCATGAAGATGCTCAATACGCAGCGGCGTACGTTCCGCAATATCGTCGGCCATGCCAAAAATGTCAGCGATGTTTCTTCGCTGTCGTCTTGGACGGCGGAGCAGTTTGATCCTTGTTTGAGTTGGGATGATGTGGCCCGCATTAAAGATTTGTGGGGCGGCAAACTGATTATCAAGGGAATCATGGATCCGGAGGATGCGGAAATGGCGGTGAAAAGCGGGGCGGATGCGCTGGTGGTGTCAAACCACGGCGGCAGGCAGCTCGACGGTGCGCCGTCTTCCATAGAAGCTCTGCCGGATATTGTTTCCGCGGTCGGCAGCGATATTGAAGTCTGGCTGGACAGCGGCATCCGCAGCGGCCAAGACATTCTCAAGGCGTGGGCGCTCGGTGCGCGCGGGACGATGATAGGCCGGGCTTTTCTTTACGGTCTCGGCGCTTATGGAGAAGAAGGCGTAACCCGCGCGCTGGAAATCCTTTATAAGGAAGCGGACATTACCATGGCGTTTACCGGCCGCCGCGATATTCATGATGTGGATACAAGTGTGCTGGTGGAGGGTACTTATCCTTTGCCGCGCCGTTGAGTGGGGGCGTTTACAAAACGAAGGCCGTCTGAAAAAACGTTTTTCAGACGGCCTTGTGTTTTTTGTTGGAAAACTACAAATTGTTCGTCCCGGTAAAGCAGGAGGACGGTTTGTATCCGTGAGGCGTAATTTTATTATTTTACTCTTTTCTCGGGGAAAAAACAGAACCGGAAAAAGTTGCTGCGGACTTGTTTGATGTTGGTCAATATCACGTGCAAAAAGTAGTTTTATTTCAAAAAATACCTAACATACGGCATACGGAGAGTGCTATCCTTTCGCATATAAAATTCTTTATCCGTTCTAAACTATCATCCAAAACAGGAGTTTGAAATGTCAGCAAATGTGCAAGAACGTCCCGCAGCTTGGGAAGGTTTCCAAGGCGGAAACTGGGAAACCGAAGTTGATGTACGCGATTTCATCCAAAAAAACTACACACCGTATGAGGGCGATGCAAGTTTCCTGGCGCCGGCCACCGAAGCGACCACCAAACTGTGGGCCGAAGTGATGGAAGGCATCAAAGTGGAAAACCGTACCCACGAGCCTTACAAAATCGACGCGCAAACGGTATCGGGTATTACCAGCCATGCGCCGGGCTATATCGACAAAAATTTGGAAACCATCGTCGGCCTGCAAACCGATGAGCCGCTCAAACGCGCCATCATGCCGTTCGGCGGCCTGAAAATGGTGCAGGATTCCTGCAAAATCTACAATGTCGAACTGAACCCCGCGGTAAGCGAAATTTTCAGCAAATACCGTAAAACCCACAATCAGGGCGTGTTTGACGTTTACACGCCCGACATCCGCCGTTGCCGCAAATCCGGCGTGATTACCGGTTTGCCCGATGCCTACGGTCGCGGCCGCATCATCGGCGATTACCGCCGCGTGGCTTTATACGGCATCGATTTCCTGATGCAGGACAAACTGAACCAATACAACTCGTTGCAGGCTGATTTGGAAAACGGCGTGAACTTGGAAGAAGTGATCCGCCGCCGCGAAGAAATCAACGACCAGCACAAAGCTTTGGGCCAAATGAAAGAAATGGCCGCCAGCTACGGCTACGATATTTCCGGCCCGGCCAAAAACGCACAGGAAGCCGTGCAGTGGACTTATTTTGCTTATCTGGCTGCCGTCAAATCGCAAAACGGTGCGGCGATGTCGTTCGGCCGCGTGTCTTCCTTCCTGGATATTTATATCGAGCGCGACCTGAAAAACGGCGTGATTAACGAAACACAGGCTCAAGAGTTTATCGACCATCTGGTCATGAAGCTGCGCATGGTGCGCTTCCTGCGTACACCCGAATACGACCAGCTTTTCTCGGGCGACCCGATTTGGGCGACCGAATCCATCGGCGGTATGGGCTTGGACGGCCGTACTTTGGTTACCAAATCCAACTTCCGCGTTCTGCATACCCTGTACAACATGGGCCCGTCTCCCGAACCGAACATCACCATTCTGTGGTCGGAGCGTCTGCCGCAGGGCTTTAAGGAATACTGCGCCAAAGTATCCATCGACACATCATCGGTTCAATACGAAAACGACGATCTGATGCGTCCCGATTTCCAAAGCGACGACTACGCCATTGCTTGTTGCGTCAGCCCGATGGTTATCGGTAAACACATGCAGTTCTTCGGTGCGCGCGCCAACTTGGCCAAAACCCTGCTGTACGCAATCAACGGCGGTGTGGACGAAAAATCCAAAGAACAGGTCGGCCCCAAAACCGAGCCGATTCTCGACGAAGTGCTGGATTACGACAAAGTATTCGCCAAACTCGACGAATTCATGGACTGGCTGGCAACCCAGTATGTAACCGCGCTGAACATCATCCACTACATGCACGACAAATATTCCTACGAAGCCGCGCTGATGGCGCTGCACGACCGCGACATCCGCCGTACCATGGCTTGCGGTATCGCAGGTTTGTCGGTGGCCGCCGATTCGCTGTCCGCCATCAAATACGCGAAAGTCAAACCCGTGCGCGACGAAAACGGCATCGCGGTGGACTTTGAAATCGAAGGCGAATATCCGCAGTTCGGCAACAACGACGACCGCGTGGACGACATTGCCTGCGATTTGGTCGAACGCTTCATGGGCAAAGTGGCGAAACACAAAACCTACCGCAACGCCGTGCCGACCCAATCCGTGCTGACCATCACATCCAACGTGGTGTACGGCAAAAAAACCGGTAATACCCCCGACGGCCGCCGTGCGGGCACACCGTTCGGCCCGGGCGCAAATCCGATGCACGGCCGCGACGTAAACGGCGCAGTCGCTTCGCTGACTTCGGTTGCCAAGCTGCCGTTCGAGTTTGCCAAAGACGGTATTTCCTACACCTTCTCCATTGTTCCCGGCGCACTGGGCAAAGACGAACGTTCGCGCGAACGCAACCTTGCCGGTTTGATGGACGGCTACTTCCACCACGAAGCGGGCGAAATCGAAGGCGGCCAACACCTGAACGTGAACGTGCTGAACCGTCAAACCCTGCAGGATGCGATGGAAAATCCCGAGAAATATCCTCAGCTTACCATCCGCGTTTCCGGCTATGCCGTGCGCTTCAACTCGCTGACCCGCGAGCAGCAGCAGGACGTGATTACCCGCACCTTTACCGAAACCATGTAAACCTGCGCTGAAAACGTCGGATAACGGAATGCCGGAGCAGCCAAGCTTCCGGCATTTCGTTTGCACGACGGCGCATAAAGTTGCCGTCCCTGCCGTCAGCCGTAAAGAAAAGTTTTTCAGACAGCCTTTTGCCGCATCAAGGCCGTCTGAAAACCCGTTCCGACAGATGTTAGAATAAACGTACCGACAACGAAGCCGCCTTTTCAGACGGCACAGCTACCGCACAAACACCATGCAAACCTACACCATCACCCCCGAATCTTCGCCCGTTCATGCCGAAGGCCACCGCGGTTACCACGGCACAGCCTATGTGCATTCCATCGAATCCTGCGGCACCGTCGACGGCCCCGGCCTGCGTTTCGTGCTGTTCCTGCAAGGCTGCCTGATGCGCTGCCTGTACTGCCACAACCGCGATACTTGGGACTTGCACACCGGCAAAGAAATGGAAATGACCGTAGAGCAGGTCATGAAGCAGGTCATGTCCTACCGCCACTACCTGCGCGCCACCGGCGGCGGCATCACGGCCACCGGCGGCGAACCGCTGCTGCAATACGAATTCCTGCGCGACTGGTTCACCGCCTGCCGCGAGCATGACATCCACACCTGCCTCGACACCAACGGCTACGCCCTGCATTACGACGAAATCCTCGACGATCTGCTCGACCACACCAATCTCGTCATGCTCGATTTGAAACAGATCGACCCTGACATCCATAAAGTGCTTGTCGGCATTCCCAATACCAAAACCCTCAAGTTCGCCAAATACTTGGCCGAGCGCAACCAGCCCGCCCGTGTCCGCTACGTTGTCGTACCCGGCTATACCGACGACGAACGTTCCGCCCACCTGCTCGGCGATTTCATCGGCGGCATGGACAACGTGGAAACCGTCGAGCTTCTGCCGTATCACGAATTGGGCGCGCACAAATGGGCGCTTTGCGGCGACGAATACAAACTCAAAGGCGTGCACCCTCCGCCCAAAGAAACGGTGTTGAAAATCAAGGAAATATTGGAAGGCTACGGCAAGAGCATCATTTATTGAATCCGATTGACTGAACCGAGTATCGAACCATAGGTTTGCAAACAAGCCGCAGGCCGTCTGAAGCCGTTTTTCAGACGGCCTTTGTACCGTAGCCGATTGCTGCGGGCTATCGTTAAACACCACCATTTCCGAACAGGCAGGAATCTAACTTTAAACTTCAGAAATCTTTTGAATTCATGTGTTTGAGAAGATTGGCTCCGGATTTTCGCCAACATGGGAGTAGTGACGGGGCAGCAGGTGAAAACCGGTGCAAAGGGCAGCCGGCCGGCTGAGGGTTTTCGTCCGGGTAGAATGCGGCAGGTTTGGCGGCAGCGGGCTTGATGCAAACGTATGGCGCTCCGTATGTTCGGCGTACCATGCAGCGCTTAATTTTTCGGCCGGCCTTGCCTGCATGGCCGTGGCACGGCTTCTCACGCTCTTGCTATAATACCGTTTCCTTTTTTCAGTTTTCAGACGGCCTGACCATGTCCGAACTGCTCGACCTTATCCGAACCGAATCCGCAGGCGTTGTTGCGGAAACACTCGATTTCTGGCTGTACGAATGCAGCATCGACGAAGCGCCCACAGCAGTGGAAGTCGAACATTGGCGCGACATCCTGCAAGAGCGCGGCGGAAAGTTTGTGCGTCTTGCGGAAGTTTGCCGGACTTGGCTGGAAGAGGAAGCGGGGCAGGGCGTATGAACGGCCGGCAGGATACCGACCGTTTGCTTCCCCGTGCCAACCGCTACGCATTCCTTGCCGTGTTGTGGTTCGGCGCGGCGGTGTATTCGCTGCTGTTCCGCGAATCCGACGGCGGTGTGCCGCCGTTTCCGCATTTCGACAAGGTCGGGCATTTTGCGCTGTTTTTTGCCCAGTTTTGGTTGGCGGCCAAGGCTTATTTTTCAGACGGCCTGCCTGTTCCGTACCGTCTGCTGCTTGTTTCCGCACTGGTTTTCGCGGTGGGCAGCGAATGCGCTCAGGCGTGGTTTACCGCCACCCGCGAAGGCAGCGTGGCCGACGGTTTGGCCGACATGGCCGGCGCGGCCGTTGCGTTGTGGGCGGCGCGGAAAGTGGCGGATGCGAAGCGGCATCTGCCGAAACAGCGTCAAGAACCATGAAAGCGTCGGTTGGTTTTCCGCAGCGTCAGTCCCGCTGCGGCAAGCCCGAACCGTATTGAATCCGCATTTGTTACAACATAACCGTCTGTAAACCTAAAGGCCGTCTGAAACACGGCGTTGCCGTTCCGTTTCAGACGGCCTATACACGGAAGAACACCTGCCATGACCCCTTATTCCGAACGCCGCCGCCGCGTGCTGCAACACATCGGCAGCGACGGCATCGCCGTTGTGTTTGCCGCACCGGAGCAGCGGCGCAGCAACGACACCGAATATCCGTTCCGCCAAGACAGCTATTTTTATTATCTGACCGGTTTCGACGAACCCGAAGCCGTGCTGATTCTCGACGGTGCGGCGCAAACCGCCACGCTGTGCTGCCGCGACAAAGACCCTTTGGGCGAAATCTGGAACGGTTTCCGTTACGGCGCGGAAGCGGCCAAAGAAGCGTTCGGTTTCGACGAAGCCGACAGCGTTGTCCGCTGGCGGTACCGCTTTGCCCAAGCGGTGCAGAACAAGCGCAGGCTGTATGCGCTCTGGCAGCTTTATCCCGAACGCGACCGCGAAGTGATGCAGGAATGGCATGCGGTGCAGCAAAGTGCAGGGCGCGGATTGCAGAACGCTTCGTCCGCCCCCGACAATCTCTGCAATCTGGCCGCCGTGCTCGACGGGATGCGGCTGGTTAAAGACGGGCATGAAATCGGTCTGCTGAAAAAAGCCGCCGAAATCAGCGCGGCGGCACACATCCGCGCCATGCAGAAAACCCGTCCGGGCATGGACGAACTGCAAATTGAAGCCGAACTGCTGCACGAATTCATGCGCCACGGCGCGCGTTTTCCGGCATATAACAGCATCGTCGCAGGCGGCAAAAACGCCTGCTGCCTGCATTACACCGCCAATAAAGACCTGTTGCGCGACGGCGATTTGCTGCTGATCGACGCAGGTGCGGAATACCGTTTTTATGCGGGCGATATTACGCGCACGTTTCCCGTTAACGGACGCTTCAGCGCGGCACAGAAAGACGTGTACGAAATCGTGCTGGCCGCCAACGAAGCGGCCATCGCCGCCGTCAGGCCGAATGCGGATTGGGCGGACATCCACCAAACCGCCTTGAAAATACTGGTGCAGGGTTTGCTTGATTTGAAACTGCTCGAAGGCAGCGTGGACGGCAACATCGAATCGCAGGCCTACCGGCGTTTCTATATGCACGGACTCGGCCATTGGCTCGGCATGGACGTACACGATGTCGGCAAACGCTGGCACGACGGCAAGCCGGTGTTGCTGCAGGCGGGTATGTACACCACCATCGAACCCGGACTGTACATTGCCGCAGCCGACGATATTCCCGAGCACTTCCGCGACATCGGCATCCGCATCGAAGACAATGTGCTGGTTACGGAAAACGGTTGCGAAAACCATACCGCTGCCGCACCCAAGCGCGTAGCGAATATTGAAGAGACCATGCGCGGATAGGCTGAAGGCCGGTGCTGCTTTGTGGGTTTGTATGGCTGTCCGAGCGGTTTTCCGATTGGGAAGTGTGTCGTTTTGAACAGGTCGTCCGAAACGGTGTTTAAATACAGACGGCCTTACCTTTCAAACGGTTGGTTTGCCGACACGGCGTTCGACCGTACAAACATCACGGCAGCTGTGCCGTATGGTTTGGCAATGCCGTTCTTGAAATGAAGGCCGTCTGAAAAATTTTCAGACGGCCTTACAGAAAAACAGGAATACCGATGAATCCTAAAACCGTTTATCTCTACACCGACGGGGCCTGCAAAGGCAACCCCGGCACAGGCGGCTGGGGCGTGCTGCTGCGTTACGGCAGCCATGAAAAAGAACTGTACGGCGGCGAAAAACACACCACCAACAACCGCATGGAACTGCAAGCCGTCATCGAAGGGCTGAAAGCGCTCAAACGCCGCTCCGCCGTAGAAATCCACACCGATTCGCAATATGTGAAAAACGGCATGGAGAGCTGGATACACGGTTGGAAGAAAAACGGCTGGAAAACCGCCGCCAAACAGCCCGTGAAAAACGAAGAACTCTGGCGCGAACTGGATGAATTGGTGGGACAGCACGACGTGCGCTGGCAATGGGTCAAAGGCCATGCGGGTCATGCGGAAAACGAACGTGCCGATGCGCTGGCCAATAAAGGCGCGGCACAGGCAGGTTCCGTATCCTGAATAAAGATTTTTTCAGACGGCCCTAACCGAGATGGGGTTGTCTTCAACCGTTGCCCGAATACGGTACACGGCGATGAGGGCCGTATCCGCTGTTACACCTGCCAATCCACGGGAGTGCTGCCGTTAGCTTCAAGATAAGTATTGGCCTGCGAAAAATGGCGGCAGCCGAAAAAGCCGCGGTAGGCCGACAGAGGCGACGGGTGCGGTGCGGAGAGCACAAGATGGCGGCTGCGGTCGATAAACGCGCCTTTTCTCTGCGCATGGCTGCCCCATAGCAGGAAAACGATGTGGCTGCGGTGTCGGTTGAGTTGGTCGATAACGCGGTCGGTAAACTGCTCCCACCCCAGCGGCGCATGGGAATGTGCCTGTCCGGCGCGCACGGTCAGCACGGTGTTAAGCAGCAAAACGCCTTGCTCCGCCCAATGTTGCAGGCAGCCGTGCTGCGGAATCCGGAAGCCCGCGATATCGTCGGCAAGTTCCTTGTAAATATTGACCAGCGACGGCGGCACGGCAATGCCGGGGCGCACCGAAAACGCCAACCCGTGCGCCTGCCCCGCGCCGTGGTAAGGATCCTGACCGAGTATGACCACTTTCACACGGTCGAATTCGGTGGACTTGAAGGCGTTGAATACGTCGGACGCGGGCGGATAAACCGTCTGTCCGGCCAGCCGCTCGCGTTTTACGCTCTCGAGAATGCTGCGGAAATAGGGCTGCTCCTTTTCCGCACCCAAAGCATCGTGCCAAGTCTGCATGGTTCTGCACTTCCATATCTGTGGTTTACAGCCGCGATTATAGCGGATTGCCGCAGATAAAGGCCGTCTGAAAAACTTCAGATCCAAGCCGCAGATGATTTCAAAACCGCCGCCGTTACACTAAAATCCCAACGGTGTATCCCGATATTGTGAAAAGGAAAAATATATGCGCTCCCACCGTTTACGCGAACTGCTCGAACTGCTCGAACCCTACTGGAAACAGGATCCCGAACTGAACCTGATACAGGTTTTGCAGAAAATCGCTGCGGAAGCGGGCTTTGAACAACCTCTGGCCGAGCTGACCGACGAAGTCGTCATCTATCATCTGAAAATGCACGGCAAAGACAAAGATGCGCCGATTCCGGGCATCCAGAAAGATTATGAAGACGACTTCAAAACCGCGCTTCTGAAAGCCCGGGGCATATTGAAAGATTAGCAGGTCTTAGGCTTCTCATCTTATTTTGACAGGCGTACACCTTCTCAAAAAACCGTTTTCAGACGGCCTGCCTGCCGTTTTCCGCCGTACAGACAAGCTGGATTCCAAATAGGTTTCCCGTTATAATTGCAGCGTTTGTCCGAAACGGGCAGGCGTTTTTCCCGTTCAGACGGCATCCCGCCGAAATGATGCCGTCTGAAAATGTTTATCCCCGTGCCGCCGGCCTGAAACCCTAACCATGCACATAATGTTTGTGTGCATCATTAGTGTTTTAGCGGCGGTTTTCCCGAAAGGAACGAAATGTTCAACAAACACGTTAAAACCTTCCAATACGGCAATCAGACCGTTACTCTCGAAACCGGCGAAATCGCACGACAGGCCTCTGCTGCGGTAAAAGTGTCGATGGGCGATACCGTGGTGTTGGTGGCCGTTACCACCAATAAAGAAGTCAAAGAAGGACAGGATTTCTTCCCGTTGACCGTCGATTATCTCGAGCGCACCTATGCTGCGGGTAAAATCCCCGGCGGTTTCTTCAAGCGCGAAGGCAAGCAGAGTGAAAAAGAAATCCTGACCAGCCGCCTGATTGACCGTCCCATCCGCCCGCTGTTTCCCGAAGGTTTCTACCACGACATCCAAATCGTGGCGATGGTGGTTTCCGTTGACCCTGAAATCGATTCCGACATTCCCGCCATGCTGGGCGCGTCTGCTGCGCTGGTGTTGACCGGCGTACCGTTTGCAGGCCCCATCGGAGCGGCGCGCGTCGGTTATGTAAACGGTGTTTATGTCCTGAACCCGACCAAATCGGAGCTGGCCAAGTCGCAGATGGATTTGGTGGTTGCCGGTACGGAAAAAGCCGTTTTGATGGTGGAGTCGGAAGCCCGCGAGTTGCCCGAAGCGGTTATGCTCGGAGCCGTTGTGTACGGCCATGATGAAATGCAGGCTGCCATCCGTGCGATTAACGAATTTGCCGACGAAGTCAATCCCGAAGTATGGGACTGGAAAGCACCCGAAACCGACGAAGCTCTGGTGGCGCAAATCCGCGGTATCGCGGGAGAAACCATCAAGGAAGCGTTCAAAATCCGCCAAAAACAGGCGCGCAGCGCGAAGCTGGACGAAGCATGGGCAGCCGTGAAAGCAGCTCTGATTACCGAAGAAACCGAGACCCTGAAAGCCAACGAAATCAAAGGCATCTTCAAACAGCTTGAAGCCGATGTGGTGCGCGGTCAGATTCTCGACGGCCAGCCCCGTATCGACGGCCGAGACACCCGAACCGTCCGCCCCATCAACATCCAAACCGGCGTACTGCCCCGCACCCACGGTTCCGCCCTGTTCACGCGCGGCGAAACCCAGGCCTTGGCCGTGGCCACTTTGGGTACTTCGCGTGACGAGCAGATTATCGATGCCCTGAGCGGCGAATACACCGACCGCTTCATGCTCCACTACAACTTTCCGCCTTACTCCACCGGCGAGGTAGGCCGCATGGGTGCGCCGAAACGCCGCGAAATCGGCCACGGCCGTTTGGCCAAGCGCGCGCTGGTTGCCGTATTGCCGAAACCGGAAGATTTCAGCTACACCATGCGCGTGGTTTCCGAGATTACCGAGTCCAACGGTTCTTCGTCTATGGCTTCCGTTTGCGGCGGCTGTCTGAGCCTGTTGTCTGCGGGCGTGCCGCTGAAAGCACACGTTGCCGGCATCGCCATGGGCTTGATTTTGGAAAACAACAAATTCGCCGTACTGACCGACATTCTCGGCGATGAAGACCATTTGGGTGATATGGATTTCAAAGTGGCGGGTACCACCGAAGGCGTTACCGCCCTGCAGATGGACATCAAAATCCAAGGCATTACCAAAGAAATCATGCAGATTGCGCTGGCGCAGGCCAAGGAAGCCCGTCTGCATATCTTGGCACAGATGAAAGAAGCGGTTGACGGCCCGCAGGAATTGTCGCAACACGCGCCCCGTCTGTTCACCATGAAAATCAATCAGGACAAAATCCGCGACGTTATCGGCAAAGGCGGCGAAACCATTCGTGCCATCACTGCCGAAACCGGTACGGAAATCAATATCGCGGAAGACGGTACCATCACGATTGCCGCCACCACTCAGGAAGCGGGCGATGCTGCCAAACAGCGTATCGAGCAGATTACCGCCGAAGTGGAAGTGGGCAAAGTGTATGAAGGCACAGTGTTGAAACTGCTCGATAACAATGTCGGCGCAATCGTGTCCGTGATGCCGGGCAAAGACGGTTTGGTGCACGTCAGCCAAATTGCCCATGAGCGCGTGAAAAACGTCAGCGATTACCTGCAAGTCGGCCAAACCGTGAAAGTGAAGGCTCTGGAAGTCGACGACCGCGGCCGTGTTCGCCTGTCGATTAAAGCATTGTCTGAAGCACCGCAGGCAGAAGCGGAATAAGCAGTTTGTAACCGCAAAAGGCCGTCTGAAAATCTTTTCAGACGGCCTTTATGTATGAATCGGTATGTTTCGATTGATAGCAGCCAACTCGGAAGTGATGCGTATCATCCCTTATTTATTGGGGCTAAGTTACGGAACAAAACATGGGGGAATGTTGTTATTCAGGTAAAGTAGTAAAGGTCAAGTATAGATTCCTGCCCGTTTGGACATGGAGAAACTTGAAGACAACCAAATAATTTAATTCATGGAGGATGAAAGCTTGGTCTTTCAGAGTCCCAACTTTTATAAAAACCACAGGCCGTCTGAAAGCATCATTTTTGTTTTCAGACGGCCTGATATTAATGAACTGATAAAAAGGATTATTTTACAAGTATAAAATCTTTACCCTGCCAACAATCCGGTTTATCAACCCAAAGCCTTGCGCGCTCCGGCGAACAGGCGGTACCAGCCGGAGAGTTCGCTGTTTTTCCACTCGTCGGGATGCCAGCTCATCTGGGCGGTGCGGTATACGCGTTCGGGGTGGGGCATCATGATGGTGATGCGGCCGTCGGCATTGGTGACGCCGGCGATGCCCTGCGGCGAGCCGTTGGGGTTGAGCGGGTAGGTTTGGGTCACTTGGTTCAGGCCGTCGACGTATTGCAGGGCGGTGTGGAGGCCGTCTGCGACCGTAGGAAGTCCCTGTGGGAAAATTTCGCCGCCATGGTGGGCGAAGTCGGCGCGGCCTTCGCCGTGGCTGACGACGACGGGCAGGCTGGAGCCCTGCATTTCGGCAAGTATCAGGCTGGGCGATTTGGGGATGTGCACCATGCTCAGGCGGGCTTCGAACTGTTCGCTTTCGTTGCGGCGGAATTTCGGCCAGCCTGCGCTGCCGGGGATGATTTCCGCGAGGTTGCTGACCATCTGGCAGCCGTTGCACACGCCCAGCGCGAGGGTGTCGGAGCGGGCGAAGAAGGCGGCGAACTGGTCGCGCAGGGCGTTGTGGAACAGGATGGATTTCGCCCAGCCTTCGCCTGCGCCGAGTACGTCGCCGTAGCTGAAGCCGCCGCAGGCAGCGAGCATTTGGAAAGCGGACAGGTTCAGACGGCCTGCCATCAGGTCGGACATGTGCACGTCGTAGGCGTCGAAACCGGCGCGGGTGAAGGCGGCGGCCATTTCGATTTGGCCGTTCACGCCCTGTTCGCGCAGGACGGCGATTTTGGGTTTGGCGCCGCTATTGATAAACGGCGCGGCGATGTCGTCTTTCACGTCGAACGTCAGGTCGGCGAACAGGGCGGTGCGTTCCTTGTCGGCCAGCAGGGCGAATTCGCTGTCGGCGCAGGCGGGATTGTCGCGCAGTTTTTGGATTTGGTAGCTGGTTTCCTGCCATACGCGTTGCAGGTCAACAAGACTTTCATCGAATACTTTTTCCTCACCAGCGGTTATGATGAAACGATTAGATGACGTATCGACTTCACCGATGTAATGGCAAGCTATTCTTTCCATTTTTCGCGGTGAAAAACCACCTTTATTCAGGAATAAGTCCTTTTTCTCAAATTGCTTGACCACATACTCAATATCTTCTTTTTTAATCTGTAGTACGACGCCAAGTTCTTCATTGAATAGTGAACGGATAATATTTTCAGGAAATTCAATGGTAATACCAGAGTCATGATCATAACGGGCAGGTGTATAAGTACCGAACATTGTTTGGAAGGTTAAACTATTTAGGTTGATATTCAATCCTATGCGCGCAGCAAACGCCATTTCCGCCAATGCGGCAAACAAACCGCCGTCCGAACGGTCGTGGTAGGCCAGCAGTTTGTCTTCGGCTACAAGCTGCTGAATCACTTCATAAAACGCTTTCAGACGGCCTGCTTCGATGTCGGGGCTTTCGCCGGTCATTTGATTGTAAACCTGACTTAAAGCCGAGCCGCCCATGCGTGCTTTACCGAAGCCTAAATCAATCAACAGCAGCACGCTGCCGTCCACGTTTTTCAGTTCGGGCGTAACGGTTTTGCGCACGTCCTGCACGGGGGCGAAGGCGGTGATGATGAGCGACAGCGGCGAGACGACGGATTTCTGTTCCGCGCCGTCCTGCCACACGGTTTTCATCGACAGGCTGTCTTTGCCGACGGGAATGCTGATGCCCAGTTCCTGACAGGCTTGGGAAACGGCTTCGACGGTGCGGTAGAGTTTTTCGTCTTCGCCCGCGGTGCCGCAGGCGGCCATCCAGTTGGCGGACAGTTTGATGTTGCCGATGCCGCCGATGTTGACGGCGGCGAGGTTGGTGAGTGCTTCGCCGATGCACATCCGCCCCGATGCGGGCGCGTCGAACAGGGCGAGCGCGGGTTTTTCGCCCATTGCCATCGCTTCGCCGCGGTGGGTGTTGAAGCCCATCATGGTGACGGCGCAGTCGGCCACGGGGGTTTGCCAGCGGCCGACCATCTGGTCGCGGTGGGGCATGCCGCCGACGCTGCGGTCGCCGATGGTAATCAGGAAGTTTTTCGCAGCCACAGTCGGCAGACGCAGCACGCGGTAAGCGGCTTCGGTGATGTCGATGGCAGAGGCGTCAAACCGGCTTTCAGACGGCGTTACGGTGGTGTCGTTGCGGGTGGTTTTAGGCGGTTTGCCCAGCAGCACGTTCAGCGGCAGGTCAACAGGGTTGTTGCTGAACAAGTCGTCGCGCACTTGCAGATGGCCGTCGTCGGTGGCCACGCCGACCACGGCAAACGGGCAGCGTTCGCGTTCGCAAATGGCGCGGAAAGTGTCCAAATCTTTTTCCAGAATCGACAACACATAACGCTCTTGCGATTCGTTACACCAGATTTGCAGCGGCGTTAAACCGTGTTCTTCCAAAGGCACATCGCGCAGCTTGAATTTCGCGCCGCGGCCGGCGTCGTTGACCAACTCAGGGAAGGCGTTTGACAAGCCGCCCGCGCCCACGTCGTGAATGGAGATAATCGGATTGTCGTCGCCCAGCTGCCAGCAGCGGTCGATGACTTCTTGCGCGCGACGTTCGATTTCAGGGTTGCCGCGTTGGACAGAGTTAAAGTCTAGAGAAGCGTCGTTGGTGCCGGTATCCATAGACGAAGCCGCGCCGCCACCGAGACCAATCAGCATGCCCGGGCCGCCGAGTTGGATTAATAATGCGCCTTCAGGGATTTCGTCTTTATGCGTTTGTTGCGCCTG
>NZ_JBHCJY010000098.1:0-17805 GCF_041804105.1 Neisseria sp. | reverse complement strand
AGTCCGCCGAAGCGGGCGTAACCGTACGGACGGTATGTTTTTCCGACTGGCGCAGTTTGGCAACGGTTCGACGGTAGCGGCCGTTGCGTACGGTTACGGCGTACCGCCTAACCGTACCTACTATGGAAAGGGATTTCCGTTGCACAGGCCGTCTGAAAACGGGCCGGTTTGGGTAGGTACGGTTAGCCCGCCGAAGCGGGCGTAACCGTACGCAAACTGTACTGTATCCGGATGCGTTGATGTTTATTCCCGTCATTCCCGCGCAGGCGGGAATCCATGTTTGAAATCCGGTATCTCTTTTTACACAAGCAGTTGTGAGTATCAAAGCCGGATTCCCGCCTGCGCGGGAATGAGGGGCGTAAGCATCGAAGCACCATCCAAACACAGCCGATAATTTCAGACGGCCTGCTCCGTATGGCAGGCCGTCTGAAAGTTTACCGCTTTACTTCGCTTTATCAAACGCTTCCTTCACTTGTTTGGTCGCGTCCAACAGCTGTTGCGCGCCGCCTGCGGCCAAGTATACGCCCGGCTGCATATAGACCACCTGGCCTTTTTTCCAGGCCGTGGTTTCGGCCACCAGCGGGTTGTTCAGCACGTCTTTGGCGGCTTTGCCTTCTTCGCCGATGGCGGCGGAGCGGTCGAGCACAAACAGCCAGTCGGGATTTTTCTCTTTGATGTATTCAAAGGTAATGGGCTGGCCGTGGCCGCCTTCTTTAATCGCTTCGTCGGCAGTGGGCACGCCGATGTCTTTGTGCAGCCAGCCGCCCAAGCGCGAGTTGGGGCCGAAGGCCGACATTTTGCCGTTGTTCACGATAACCACCAGTCCTTTGCCTTTGCCTTGCGCGGCTTTTTTGGCGGCTTCAAACGAAGCGTCGATTTCGGCCTTCAGTTTGTCGGCTTCGGCCTGTTTGCCGAAAATCTGGGCAAACGCATCGATGCGCTCTTTCGCACTTTCGCGCATGTTTTTGGTGTCGGCCGTCATTTCGATGGTGGGCGCGAGTTCGTTCAGCTTGTCGAACGCTTTGGCCGCGCGGCTGCCGATGATGATGAGCTGCGGGTTGTAGGCGTTGAGCGCTTCGTAGTTCGGCTCGAACAGCGTGCCGACTTTTTTCGCGTCTTTGATGGCCGCCTGAACATAATCCAGACGGGCCTGGTCGAGTGATGCGCCGATGGGCACGCCGAGTTTGGACAACGTATCGGCCATGCCCATATCGTACACGGCGATGCGCTGCGGATTTTTCGGCACGCGGGCTTCGCCGCGCGCGGTTTTCACGTTCACTCCTTCGCCTTCGAAGGCTTTGGTGGCTGCGCTTTTCGGCGCGGAGGCGGCTGCGCCCGAAGCGTTTTGCTGCGATGCGGCTTCCTGTTTGCAGGCGGCCAGCGACAGCGCGGCGGCAAGTGCGAGTGCAGTAAGACGGAAAGTTGTGTTCACAGGGTTCTCCTTGACGGGTTGTGTGGTTGGGCCGTCTGAAAACCGTTTTCAGACGGCGTCGGGAAAATCGGGTCGGGAAAGGCGGTTGGACCGCCGCCCCGCATTGTACGTTTTTTTCCGCACGTCATGGGCGTTCCGTAAGCCGCCCGACGTTGCGGACATTTCGGACGTGGCGGCAGCCGCACATGAGTATGGCCGTTTTACCAAGGCTGGCCGGGGCTGCGCTTTTCAGACGGCCTGCACGTTTCGTCGGCATAACACCGCGCAAACACGGCTTTCAGGCCGTCTGAAAGTGCGGAATAGGCCGCTTCGGCATGGGTTTCTTTCGGGTAAATCCGGTTTTCGACCGCCGTTTGCGGCAGTTTTTCCAGCCGTTTGCCGATGTCGCGGGTATGGCGAACCATGCCGCGTTCGGTCAGCGTTTTCTGGCGGCGTGCGGCATCAGGCAGGTGCGGCGCGGCGGTTTCTTCGTATGCGCCCACCGTCATCCGCACGGACACGGACACCGGCTGCCGCCGCTGCGCCGCTTCAAAAGCGGGCAGGTCGCTCAGGATGCGTTTGCCGTTCCACCACACCGACGGGCTGGCCACCAGATACTGCCCGAAATCGGCAGGGTGGTTGAACAGCGTGTAGAGCGCAAACAGGCCGCCGTAGGAATGGCCGTAGAGTGCCTGATGGTTCGGATGGATTTTGAAACGCCGTGCGATTTCGGGCTTTAACCCGTTTTGCAGGAACAGGCGGAACCTTTCTGCACCGCCGAACTGACGGTTGGTACGGTCGCCCGCGTTGTCGTAGCTTTCGGACGGCGGCGTGTAGTCTTCCGCACGCGCGGCAAAATCCATCGGCTTGCCGTTCGGATACCCCACGCCCACCACCAGCAGCCCAGTGGCGCGGCTTTCCGACGCGCGCATCGCTAAACCCTGAGCCACCGAAGCGGCCATCGGAAAATAAGCGTCGCCGTCGAGCAGGTACAGCACGGGATAGCCGCCCGCCGGTTCGGCACCGACAGCAGCGGCCTGAATGCGGTATGTCCTGCCGGTTTCGCGGCTTGCCGCCAGCCATTCCGACGTTTGCGGAATCTGCGCGGCCTGCGGCGGATTGGGAACGGTTTTTTCAGACGGCATGGCGGTACAGGCGGAAAGAATCAGCGTTGCGGAAAGTGTGCGGAACAGGTTCATGGTCGTTTCCGGCAGACGGTTTGCAGGGGGCAGTTTGCGGTTCAAGCGGAATAATCATGTCAGGTGCGGCCAACCGTTTTCAGACGGCCCGAGGTATGCAGCGGCAGCAAACCTATGCAGGCCGTCTGAAAACGGCTGACCGTATCTGCTTTTCCACGTTACCGAAACGGCCGGCGGCACCTGTTTCCCGGTTTCAACAAGGCCGTCTGAAAAACTGTTTTCAGACGGCCTTCCGACTGCTTAGAAGCGGTAGTTCACGCCCAAGCGGATGTCGCGGCCGGGTTCAGGCAGGGCGTTGGCTCCTGCGCGCTGGCTGTGCGGTTTGTAGTTTTTGTCGAACACGTTGTTCACGGCGAAGTTGACGTTTAAATCGTCTTTGCCGGTGGGTTTCCAGTTGGCGAAGATGTCGTTCACGCCGTAGCCCGCGCGTACCACGGGCAGGTCTGAACCCGAACCGCGCGATGTGGGGGCGTAACCTGCGTTTTGAACGTAGCGGCCGCGCCAGCCGATTTCCAGATTGGGATTGTCAAACTGGTAGGACAGGCCGGTGGTCCATGTACGCCCCATCGGGATGGCGGTGGTAACGATGTCGGCGGTTTCGCCGTCAAGTTCGGGTTTGCTGTATGCAACGCCGGCACGGGCGGTCAGGCCTTTCCAGCGGTAGGCGGCGTTCAGCTCGTAACCGGTGTTTTTCAGACGGCCGCCGTTGTACCACACATAGTCTTGACCGTCGCGGCGGACAGCCTGCACGTCTTTGATGTTCTGCCAGAAGTAGCTGCCCGACAGGCTCAGGTCGCGGTTCAGGTAGTAGTTGAAGCCGATTTCGGTGTTGCGCGAGCGTTCGGCCTTCAGGTTGGGGCTGCTGGTAATGCGGCGGCCGCCGGAGAGCGCGGCTTCGTAAAGGCGCGGGCTGCGGGTGGCGTAGTTGTGGCTGGCGTTGACCGAGAAGTCGGGGGTGATGTCGTAAATCACGCCGATGCTGGGGTTGATGTCGCCGTCTGAATTTTCGGTGCCCGACGATGTGCGCATTTTCCAGTGGTCGTAACGCAGGCCGGTGGTGAGGGTAACGGGGTTGATGTCCCAGATGCCTTCCACATAAGCACCGCTGTCGGTTTTCTTCTCGCGTGAGAAACCGTCATCTACCGCGGATGGCTTGGCTTCCTGTGTGCGCCAGTTGATGCCGTATTTCAGGTTGTGGCGGTCGAACAGGCGGCTGTCGAAGCCGACGTTTGCACCCAAGGTGGTGACTTGGGTGGTGCTGGACGGCGAGGTGGCGGCAGGGTCGGTGGCCGATTCGTCGCGCTTGATGTTGAGGCGGTAAACGTTGGCCTTCATGCTTTCGGCAAAACCGAGATTGCCGCCTTTGAATTCAAGGTTGGTGGTGTCTTGGGTCAGCGTGCGGTAGCGGGGGGCGTTGCGTTCGGTGTTCGGAACGCCGCGGTCGTTGAGAATCTGCGAGAAGTCGAATTCTTCGCGCAATGCGCGCATGCCGTAGTTTTTCTCTTGGCGGTGGCTCAGTTCGATGCGGTTGTCTTCGTTGAAGCTGTAACCGATTTTACCCAGCAGGCCGCGGCCGCCCAAAGCGCTGTTCAATACTTTGTCGCCGCCTTCGAGATTACGGTAGTTGTGGCCGCCGCGGTATTCCTTGTCTTTGATGAAGTTGCCCGATACCAAACCGTCGAACCCGCCCGCACGACCGTAAGCCGTTGCGCCGTATGAGAAGCCTTTGTTGCTGCTTGCGCCCGCATTGACGCGGAATCCGGCATTCTGCCCGTCGCGCAGCAAATCTTTGGCTTCGACCGTTTCGGCGATAATCGCGCCGCTGGTCGCTCCGATGCCTGCCGAAGCGGAACCCGTGCCTTTCTGTACGGCAACCACTTTAACCAATGCGGGATCGAGCATGAAGCGGCCGTTGTGGTGGAAAATCTGGCTGTCGGTGTAGGTATCGTCCACTTTATAGTCGATTTGGTCTTGTCCCATACCGCGGATGGCCACCCATTGCGATTGGCCGTTGCCGC
Organism: Neisseria sp.; assembly: GCF_041804105.1. Lineage (GTDB taxonomy): Bacteria > Pseudomonadota > Gammaproteobacteria > Burkholderiales > Neisseriaceae > Neisseria. Next base: position 13,177 of record NZ_JBHCJY010000098.1, on the reverse strand, counting down.
CGCCGAAGCTGATGGAAGGCTCTGCGGCCAATACGTCTTTCAAATCGGTGGCCGTGGTTTCCGCCATGCTCTTGGTGGTAACGCGGTGGGTGGCACTGGTCGCTTGGCCTTTGACTTCGACCGTCGGCAGCTCCACGGAACTGTCAGCCGGCTGTGCGTGTGCAAAACCGCCTGCAAGCGCGAGGGAAAGCAGGCTCAGGCGGAAGAAGGGGAGTTTTACGGGTTTGTTCATGATGTTTCCTGTCGGGTTTCGGGATAACGGGATTTATCTGTTTGTCTGCTGGGTAAGTAAGAATTGTTTTTATTATTGAATTGTTGCACAACAACATAGGTTTGCATAGTGGGAAATTGTGTTTTTATCGGGAAACGGTTTGTAAATGTGCCGGAATGGTTTGAACGGCAGTGAAAAAATGTTTTTCAGACGGCCTTTGGCGTAATACCTGCAAGCAAACGTATTGTTGCTTTTCAAACGGCCCTGCCTTAGACAAATGCAGTAAACGGCAGGGCCGTCTGAAAACAAAAAATTTTCGCCGCATGCCCTTGAATTTGTCTGCGGCAAGCCTTATGTTGCTTGACATCTTTGTGATGCAAACCCACGCCTGTTTACAGGCATTTGTTTTGATTTACTTTTTTACTCGGAGAAAAAACAATGACCATCCGTCCCCTGCACGACCGCGTTGTCGTGAAACGCTTGGAAGCTGAAGAGAAAACCGCATCGGGCATCGTGTTGCCGGGTGCCGCCGCAGAAAAACCCGACATGGGCGAAGTTGTCGCCGTGGGTGCGGGCAAAATCGGTAAAGACGGCCAACGCCGCCCGCTGGATGTGAAAGTCGGCGACAAAATCATTTTCGGCAAGTACAGCGGCCAAACCGTAAAAGCCGACGGCGAAGAGTTGTTGGTGATGCGCGAAGAAGATATTTTCGGTATTGTCGAGTAAAGATTGAAGGCCGTCTGAAACGTTTTCAGACGGCATAAGGCGGGGCATCCCCGCATCCGGATAATCAATGAAACCAACGGCGGGTTTGTCCCGCCCTACACTTGGAGCGAAATATTATGGCAGCAAAAGACGTACAGTTCGGTAACGAAGTCCGCCAGAAAATGGTTAACGGCGTGAACACGCTGGCAAATGCGGTGCGCGTAACGCTCGGCCCGAAAGGCCGCAACGTGGTGCTCGACCGCTCGTTCGGCGGCCCGCACATCACCAAAGACGGCGTAACCGTGGCCAAAGAAATCGAACTGAAAGACAAGTTTGAAAACATGGGCGCGCAGATGGTGAAAGAAGTGGCGTCCAAAACCAACGACGTAGCGGGCGACGGCACCACCACCGCCACCGTTCTGGCGCAGGCCATCGTCGGCGAAGGCATGAAATACGTTACCGCAGGCATGAATCCGACCGACCTGAAACGTGGTATCGACAAAGCCGTTGCCGCATTGGTGGCCGAGCTGAAAAACATCGCGAAACCCTGCGACACTTCCAAAGAAATCGCCCAGGTGGGTTCGATTTCCGCCAATTCCGACGAACAAGTCGGCCAAATCATCGCCGAAGCGATGGAAAAAGTGGGCAAAGAAGGCGTGATTACCGTGGAAGACGGCAAATCTCTGGAAAACGAGCTGGACGTTGTGGAAGGCATGCAGTTCGACCGCGGCTACCTGTCTCCCTACTTCATCAGCGATGCGGAAAAACAGATTGCCGGTTTGGATAATCCGTTTGTGTTGCTGTTCGACAAAAAAATCAGCAACATCCGCGACCTGCTGCCTGTTTTGGAACAAATCGCCAAAACCAGCCGTCCGCTGCTGATTATCGCCGAAGACGTTGAAGGCGAAGCTTTGGCGACTTTGGTTGTGAACAACCTGCGCGGCATTCTGAAAACCGTGGCCGTGAAAGCACCGGGCTTCGGCGACCGCCGCAAAGCCATGCTGCAGGACATCGCCATCCTGACCGGCGGTACCGTGATTTCCGAAGAAGTCGGCCTGTCGCTGGAAAAAGCCACTTTGGAAGATTTGGGTCAGGCCAAACGCATCGAAGTGGGCAAAGAAAACACCACTATTATCGACGGCTTCGGCGACGCTGCGCTGATTGAAGCCCGTGTCGGCGAAATCCGCCAGCAAATCGAAACCGCCACCAGCGATTACGACCGCGAAAAACTGCAAGAGCGCGTGGCCAAACTCGCGGGCGGCGTGGCCGTAATCAAAGTCGGTGCGGCGACCGAAGTGGAAATGAAAGAGAAGAAAGACCGCGTGGAAGACGCACTGCACGCAACCCGTGCCGCCGTTGAAGAAGGCGTGGTGGCAGGCGGCGGCGTGGCGCTGCTGCGTGCCCGTGCCGCGCTGGAGAAAGTTCAGACGGCCAATGCCGACCAAGACGCGGGCGTGCAAATCGTTCTGCGCGCGGTTGAGTCTCCGCTGCGCCAAATCGTTGCCAACGCAGGCGGCGAACCCAGCGTGGTGGTGAACAAAGTGCTGGAAGGCAAAGGCAACTACGGCTATAACGCGGGCAGCGGCGAATACGGCGACATGATCGAAATGGGCGTGCTCGACCCTGCGAAAGTAACCCGTTCCGCATTGCAGCACGCCGCTTCCATCGCCGGCCTGATGCTGACCACCGACTGCATGATTGCCGAAATCCCCGAAGACAAAGCACCCGCAATGCCCGACATGGGCGGCATGGGTGGAATGGGCGGCATGATGTAAGGCCGTCTGAAACGGCAAAGTTTCCGAACAACGGTTTTGCCGTTTCAAACCGATAAAAAATCCCGCATGGCAACATGCGGGATTTTTACAAACCGTTTTTGCTGTTTTCAGACGGCCTTACAGGGCGGATGAACCGCAACGGTTCGGACGGTGTTGCAGGGTTGCCCGAACCGCCGTTTCTTCTGGAAACGGTGTTTTAGCTCCGCAGAAACTCATTTCCTGTCGGAAATTTCGTTTTCAGACGGCCTGTCCGTACCTTACCGTTCCCGCTCGCGGAAAAAAGCATAGGTCACGTCATGGAACAAATCCGTGTGCGGACTGTCTTCATAAGAGAGCTCCGCGAGCGCGTCTTCAAACGCAAGCTGTACCGATTCGACCACATCTTGCGCCGTTTCGGGCGGCAGCGCGCGTATCATCGCTTTGAAGGCCGTGGCCAAAACGTGGTTCTGCATACGCAGCGCATCGTTGGCTTCTTCGAGATATTCCAAACGCTGTTCGACGGTGCTCATGATGTTCCTTTGAGAATCTGTTAAAATACGTCGTTTTATAGCACCAATCCGACATTACGAGCAAGAAACGAGTAACAAAAAATGAGCGACAAGCAAACACCGCAAGAGCAAACGCAGGGGCAGGCCGAAGAGCACTTCGACTGGGAGAGCCGGCTCGAAAAAATCCGCGAAAACCGCAAACAAGTGCCCTATACCCACGGCCCGCTGCTGAAACACCCCGCATCCAACGCACCGCAGAGCGAAGAGGAAACCCGCAAGCTCGACGCGAAAGAGCGCGACCGCGTGTTGCGCGAATACCTGCTGCAATGGCAGAAAGAGCACAACGAAGAGGCGGAAAAAGAAGAAAAAATAGAAACCGACACCGAAGTGCTGCTTCAGGAAAACTGGCTGAACGCGCAGGCGTCGCTACAAATGGCGGCCACCGACAAACAGATTGAAAGCACCCGCACCGTTTGGCTGAAGCCGAAAAGCGATACCGTGGAGTTTCCCACCGCCGCAGAAGTTGAAGCCGCCGCAGCCGCAGACGGCGCTTCCGAAGAAGGCTATACGGGCGAACCGCGCATCAATGTGCGCCTGAACGTGCTCAATCCGCAGGTCAATACCCGCCGCGAAGTAACGGTGTTGTCGGAATCCGAACTGCTGGAGCGGCTCACCGACAAAATCCGCCCGCACCTGACCGATGCCGTCAACGGCATGATCCGCGTGGCCGTGCAGAAACAGATGGCGCTGCTCACGCTCCAGCTCCAGCAGATTCTGCAGGAACAGGCGCCCGCCGTGGTGGACGAAGTGCTGGAGTACAACCTGAAAAAAGTCATGTCCGAAATCAAATACGATTTGAAATACAAGCGCAGCGACAAAAAATAAGACAGGCCGTCTGAAAATATCGCCCGCCGCCATAACGGTTTGGAAAAACTGCTGTGGCGGCTTTGTTTCAGACGGCCCGGAAACGGCGGCGGTTTGTCAGCCGCCGTTTCCATACAGATGGCACTTTGGCAAGCCCGCATACGGCGGCGGAAACCGGTAGGTCCGTGCGCTGCAAACGGATTTCCCGCAAAGGTTGAACGGTTTGCCGGATGCCGATGCCGCCCGCTGTCTGGTAGCCGCCCGTTCCCAGCCACCCGTTCCCCGACTCCGAGAGATTTTTATGAACAAAAAATGGTTTCCCCTGCTGATTGCCGCCGCGATTTTTATCGGCTACAAACTGATGCCGTCTGAAAACGGCCGACCCGACGGCAAGCCTGCCACCGCAAGGGTGCAGCAGCCGGTGCGCGATACGGGCGGTACGCCTTCTGCCGACGGTGATGCCGTCCTGCAGCAGGCTTTCGAGCAGCGTCGCAGCGATGTGCAGGTCGAAGGCGAAGGCCGCGTGGTCAAAACCCTGCCTGACGACAACAAAGGTTCGCGCCACCAGCGTTTCATTCTCAAAACCGCGTCCGGCCAAACCCTGCTGGTTGCCCACAACATCGACCTTGCCCCGAAAATCAAAGGCCTGAAAAAAGGCGATACGGTACGGTTTTACGGCGAATACGAATGGAGCGAGCAGGGCGGCGTGATGCACTGGACGCACCACGATCCGAACGGCCGCCATGCCGACGGCTGGCTGAAACACAACGGACAGGTTTATCGGTAACATACTTGCCGACGCGTTCGGCGCATCAAGGCCGTCTGAAAACTTTTCAGACGGCCTTGATGCAGCGGCGGTTTTTTAAAACGGGTTCTGTCGCAATTTTGCACGGCTTGAAGCAGAATACGGCAAAGCGGCGGGGGTTTGCCGTATCGGCGCACAAACCGCCATGTTTCAAAAAGCTGTGTGGAAATCGTGTCGATGCTTCGGTTTTTCGGACGGGAATCCGGCCTTGGTATTTGCAAGTGACTGTTTAATCAAATGGCTGTGTTTGGGCATTGCGCTGATGACACGCCCGGTCAGGCGGATTTTTCCAACTGCCGTTATTCCCGCGCAGGCGGAAATCTATGTTTGCCATCCGGTATTTTTTAACAAGTATTAAGTATTTATGAATGCCAAGGCTGGACTCCCGCCTGCGCGGGAATGACGGAAGTAAGTATTGGCGTAATATCCAAATACAGCCGATGAAAATATACCGGATTTCAAATAGATTCTTGGCTGAGCGGGAATGCCGGCAGTTGGAGAAATCCGTCTTGCGGGTCGTTAATCAACACGTATCCGAACGCCGCTTTTTTCAGACGGCCTGCGCCTGCAACGCTCCGGCATCAGGCCGTCTGAAATATTCCGCCGCAACGCCCCGTGCATGGCTATAATCTGCAACATCCGTGGAAATTTACCGAAAAGGACTGTTCCTTGAGCCGCAAACCCGCCCTGTTTTCCGTTGATAAATCACTTGAAAAGCCCGAACGCGTGATGCTGGTCGGCGTGATGCTGGCCGCCGATTATTCGGGTGCCAACGAAACGCGCGAGCGTTCGTTTCAGACGGCCTTGGCGGAAGCGGCGGAGCTGGTGGCGGCCGCAGGCGGGGATTTGGCCTGCACGGAAACCGCCAAACGCGACAGGGCGCACACCGCGCTGTTTGTCGGTACGGGCAAGGCCGAAGAGCTGGCGGCAACCGTGCGGCGCGAAAACATCGAGCTGGCGGTGTTCAACCACGAGCTGACGCCCACGCAGGAGCGCAATCTGGAAAAAATACTGCAATGCCGCGTACTCGACCGCGTGGGGCTGATTCTGGCGATTTTCGCCAAACGCGCGCAGTCGCAGGAAGGCAAACTGCAGGTGGAGCTTGCCCAGCTGACGCATCTGAGCGGACGGCTGGTGCGCGGCTACGGCCACATGCAGAGCCAGAAGGGCGGCATCGGCCTGAAAGGGCCGGGCGAAACGCAGCTTGAAACCGACCGCCGTTTAATCGGCCAAAAAATCACCGCTTTGAAAAAGCAGTTGGCCAATGTGAAAAAACAGCGCGAAACGCGGCGCAAATCGCGCATGGCAGGCCGTCTGAAAACCTTCGCCATCGTCGGCTACACCAATGCCGGAAAGTCCAGCCTGTTCAACCGCCTGACCAAATCCGAAGTGCTTGCCGAAGACCGGCTGTTCGCCACGCTCGACACCACCGCGCGGCGGCTTTATCTCACGCCCGAGTGCAGCATCATACTGACCGATACCGTCGGTTTCGTGCGCGATTTGCCGCACAAACTGGTGTCGGCGTTTTCCGCCACGCTCGAAGAAACCGCGCTGGCCGACGTGTTGCTGCACGTGGTCGATGCGTCGAATCCCGATTCCGAGCGGCAGATTGACGATGTGAATGCGGTTTTGGAAGAAATCGGTGCGCACGGCATCCCGCAGTTGCTGGTGTACAACAAAATCGATTTGCTGCACGGCGACAACCGCCGCGAAGCAGGCATCCTGCGCGATGTGCAGGGCAGGGCGGCGGCGGTCAATATTTCCGTGGCGGAAGGCGCGGGTTTGGACGCGCTGCGCGAGGCCGTGGCGGAGCGGGCAGAGGAATGTGAAACGGCGCATCAGGCCGTCTGAAAACTTCTGAATACCGAATACGAAGGCAATATCATGAATTCACAGCTTAATCTGCAAGATTTCGATACCGGCGCCGATACCGTCGGATTCCTTTATGCCGTCGGCGCCGCGCTGCTCGAATACACCGAAGCGGCGGGCGATGCCGACATGACGCTGCTGAACGATGCGCAGCATACGCTGGTGGCTTTGTGTTATCTCGACAGCCAGGTGCAGGAAGGCGGTTTCGTGCAACTGATTGCGCAGGGCTTCGGCAGTTATGTTTTCGACAATCCCGTGGCCGACAGCCTGCGCCGTTGGCGCATCAAGCCCGTGCCGAAAATTCTCGACAAGGCTGTCGCGCTGTATCGGAAACACGGTGCCGACATCGAAAGGCTTGCTTCAGACGGCCTGCCGGCCGAGACGCTGCGGGCGCAGTTTGCCGATTTTGAAGAACTCGATGCCGATTATTACGATGCCGCAGACGAAGATTTGGCCGCAGCGGCGGCGTATGTGCGGGAACATTGGGCGGAGTTTGCGCGGACAGATAAGGCCGTCTGAAAAATACCCGTAACCCGTAGGTACGGTTAGCCGTTCCGGCGGCGTAACCGTACGTTGTGCCGTTTTTTCCTTTCAGACAGCCTGATGTTTGCCGCTGCCGTTGCGTACGGTTACGGCGTACCGCCTAACCGTACCTACATTAAAAGGCCGTCTGAAAAATACCCTTAACCCGTAGGTACGGTTAGCCGTTCCGGCGGCGTAACCGTACGTTGCGCCGTTTTTCCTTTTCAGACGGCCTGATGTTTGCCGCTGCCGTTGCGTACGGTTACGGCGTACCGCTTAACCGTACCTACATTAAAAGGCCGTCTGAAAAATACCCGTAACCCGTAGGTACGGTTAGCCGTTCCGGCGGCGTAACCGTACATTGCGCCGTTTTTCCTTTTCAGACGGCCTGATGTTTGCCGCTGCCGTTGCGTACGGTTACGGCGTACCGCTTAACCGTACCTACGTTAAAAGGCCGTCTGAAAAATATTTCAGACGGCCTTTTCAAACGGGCGGCTTGCCGGACGGCAGGTTCGGTGCGGCATGGAATATTTCCCGCCGGCCGCTCGGCCGCCGCGTTGTTACGGTTCGGGTAGCTGATTATAATGGGCGGCTGCGTTTCAACCGTGTTTTCTTTTGGAGAACGGCAGGTTTTGGCAGACCGCCCATACGGCGAAAGTCAGATAGCCTAGGCAGGAGAACAGGCCGATAACGGCGAAGATGGGCATGAGACGTTCAATCATGATGATTTCCTGAGTAAGTGTTTGGTTGGTTTTTGTTTTCCTGTTTTTACTTTTGTGCGGTTTCTTTTAAAACAGGGTGCTGTTCGGAATTATTGTTGAAAACAGGCGGCAGGTCAAGTTACTTTGCTGAAATGTATAGGTTATTTTTGGTTTTGGTGCGGCATTTCAGTCAAGATTGAGGATTCGGGTGGCTAAGCGGCTGAAATCAAATATGAAAAAAATCACATGAAAAATGTTAAATTTTAAAAACTTTTAGGCGGTTCTGAATAGGGCGGAACACCTGTCATACGCCCGATGCCGCCGTGTTACGGTTTTCAGACGGCCTTCTCATACACACGACATGACTGAACATTATGGATAAAACCTGTTTCCACTGCGGGCTGGATGTGCCCGAAAATTTCCGTTTCCCCGTAACTTACGAAGGGCAGGAACGGGAGACTTGCTGCGCGGGCTGTCAGGCGGTGGCGCAGAGCATTATCGATGCGGGTTTGGGCAGTTATTACAAACAGCGGACCGCCGATGCGGTTAAGGCTTCGCTGCCGCCGGAAGAGATTCTGGCGCAGCTCAAGCTGTATGATTTGCCCGAAGTGCAGGCGGAGTTTGTGGAAGCGGGCAGGGGGGGCGAGCGTGAGGCGGTGCTGATGCTGGGCGGGATTACCTGTGCGGCCTGCGTGTGGCTTATTGAGCAGCAGCTTTTGCGGCTTGACGGCGTTTTGCGGGTGGATTTGAACTATTCCACCCACCGTGCCCGCGTGTTGTGGGACAGCGGCCGCACGGCGCTGTCGGACATTCTGCTGCGGATTCAGAGTACGGGTTATACGGCGTCGCCTTACGATGCGCAAAAGGTGGAAGCGGCGCACAAAAAGGAACGCAAACAGGCGATTTTCCGTTTGGCGGTGGCCGGGTTCTGCATGATGCAGACGATGATGTTCGCCTATCCCACCTACTTTTTCAGCGAAGACATCGAACCGCAGTTTCTGCAACTGCTGCATTGGGGCGCGCTGCTGATGGTGCTGCCGGTGGTGTTTTACAGCGCGGTGCCGTTTTATGCCGGTGCGCGGCGGGAATGGCGCAACAGGCGCGCGGGCATGGACACGCCGATTGTGCTGGCGGTGTGGATGACGTTTTGTGCGGGCATTTACAGCCTGATGACGAACGCAGGGCAGGGGATGTATTTCGAATCCATCGCCATGCTGATTTTCTTCCTGCTCGGCGGGCGGTTTATGGAACAGATTGCGCGGCGCAGGGCAGGGGATGCGGCGGAACGGCTGGTCAAGCTCGTTCCCGCGTTCTGCCACCGCATGCCCGGCTATCCCGCCGACGGCAAAACCGAAGAAGCGGCGGTGGTGCAGCTCCGTACCGGCGACACGGTGCTGGTGAAGGCGGGCGAAGTGGTGCCGGTGGACGGCAGCGTGTTGGAAGGCGAAAGCGAAATCGACGAAGCCATGCTCACGGGCGAAAGCCTGCCTGTGCCCAAACGCGCGGGCGACAAGGTTACGGCGGGCACGCTCAATACCGCAAGCCCGCTGGTTGTCCGCACCGAATCCGTCGGCAGCGGCACGCGGCTGGCGCACATCGTGAAACTGCTCGACCGCGCGCTTTCGCAAAAACCGCGTACTGCGGAGCTGGCCGAAAAATACGCCGCCTCGTTTATCGTCGGCGAGCTGGTGTTGGCCGTGCCCGTATTCATCGGCTGGTGGCTTTATGCCGACTGGCAGACCGCGCTGTGGATTACCGTGGCGCTGTTGGTAATCACCTGCCCGTGCGCCATGTCGCTGGCCACGCCCACCGCATTGGCCGCATCCACCGGTGCGCTGGCTTCAGACGGCGTCTTGGTCAGCGGCAGGCAGGGATTGGAAACGCTCGCTCAAATCGACGACATCGTGTTCGACAAAACGGGTACGCTGACCAAAGGCGCATTATCGGTCAGCCGCATCGTTCCTTTGGGCGGCTTGGACAACGACACCGCACTCGCCGTAGCCAAAGCATTGGAAGCGCAGTCGGAACACCCCGTCGCCCGCGCCCTGTCCGGTTGCGCGTTTTCAGACGGCACAACCGAACTCCGTACCGATGTCCGTGCCGAACGTTACGTCAACCGTGTCGGCCAGGGCGTAAGCGCCAGCGTAACCGTCGGCGGGCAAACCGATATTTGGACGCTCGGCCGTGCGCCGTTCGTTGCCGAAACATCCGGCAAACCGCCCGAACTGACCGTATCCCACAGCGGCAGCATCGTATTTCTCGGCAACCGCAGCGGTTTTCAGACGGCCTTCCTGTTGAACGACGACGTTAAAGACGGCATACCCGAAATGCTCACAGAACTCAAAGCGCAAGGCGCACGCCTCCACCTGTTGAGCGGCGACCGCCAAGCCGCCGTCGCCGGTCTGGCCGAATCGCTGAAGCTGGACGCATACCGCGCCGAAGCCTCGCCCGAGAACAAACTGGCTTATGTGCGCGGTTTGCAGCAGCAGGGGCGCAAAGTGCTGATGGTCGGTGACGGCATCAACGACGCGCCCGTATTGGCGCAGGCCGACGTGTCCGCAGCCGTTGCCGGCGGCGCCGACATCGCCCGCGACGGCGCCGACATCGTACTGCTCAACGACGACATGCGCGTGCTGCCGCACCTGACCGTCCAAGCCCGCCGTACCCGAACCGTCATCCGCCAAAACCTCGGCTGGGCCAGCGCCTACAACCTGATAGCCGTCCCGCTGGCCGTCTGCGGCTACGTTACCCCCTGGATCGCCGCCCTCGGCATGAGCCTGAGTTCGCTGATTGTAGTAGGCAATGCACTGCGCCTGCTGAAACGCAGGTAGCACAGCGGAAAACGTACAGGCCGTCTGAAAGGAAAGTCATCAATATTTTAGCCTGCAAGCTGAAATAGAAATAATTGTTGCCCTAAATCCAAAACATGTAGGAATTCTGGTATGTGTACATTTTTCGTTTTTTGATTGAAGGCTCATTTGGGGATTTTTGAGTGTTATACAAACATATCGAAAGGTATGTAAAATTGTATAGTATTTTGTATAATACTCAAAAATCCTAAAATAATTATTTCGATAAAAATATAAGTTTATTTGCATAAAAAGTGTAAGCAACCTGGCCTTTTTCTACTATCCCAAATTTGACAGAAATAAAACTTAAATGACATCCTATTTCTATTATCTGATTCCCGAGCGTTCATTTCATCCTAATCGTGAAGAGTTGGCAGCCAAATTGTATAACTATTTTCTCGAACAAGGCTGGATTGCCCCTGAAACCGAAGATATCGGCAATAACGACATGGGTAATCGTTTTACCGACAAAGGTCTCACCGACATCGTTCCGGAAACATTTAAAGAATTCTCCCACCAATATACCGGCGTATGCTTCAAAACTTTTGATCAACCTGATTTGATACACGGAGGCGAAAATGCTGCCGATGCAGTTGCCGTTTGTCCGCATTGCCGTGCACAATTTGATTTTTACGGTAATAATAACGACGAAACCCAGCAGCCTCGATCAGATTTGGGTGGGTTGATTTCAAGCCAAGACGAGGCGGACTACCTGCATTGCAGCGAATGTGGGCAGTCTGACAGTTTCAATAGATTCTTTCCAAACGGCGGATTTGCCGTCTCTGATTTGGCGGTTTGTTTTCCGGATATTACTCATGAAGAAATGCTGCCCGATTTTCTGATTAGTAAAATCAGTGAAATTGTTAGTAGTCCGCTTGTCCGAATTTACTGCCATATATAAATCAAATACCAAACCGAAAGGTCATCTGAAAATATTGTTCAGCTTGTCAGATAGCCTGTTAATCATTTTCTTCAAAAGGAATCTCTACTATGTCTGACCAATATCTCTATCTCATTCCAGAATATCCTGTTAATCCGAACCGTGAAGAGATGGTTGAAAAAATCCGTCGTTATTTTCTCGAACAAGGCTGGATTCAATCTGCTGAAGAAGATATTTTTTACGGGGAGACCGGTTATTTTTTTACCGAGAAAGGCCGCATAGAGCTGTCGCAAGAAGATCCATCCAGTATGCACCAATACATTGGTATTTCCATTGAAGCCACCGAATATCCGAAACTCTTCGATATGGGAGAAGGAGCTGCATACGCAAATGCTACTTGCCCGGAATGCAACAAAATATACGGCATTACAGATTACAGCGAATTTGATGGAGACGAAGGTGCTGAAGAAATACAAGAACTCCATGCCCTGCTTGATACGCTTGATGAAATAGGTATGCTGTACTGCACCGAATGTGGACATCAAAATATAGTAAGCCGTTTTAGTCAAGACAAAGCCTTTGTTGCTGCAGATTTTACTATTGGCTTCCCTAATTTATATAATGGAATGATACCAGCATGCATTATTAAAATGCTCAGCGAAATTATAGGTAGTCCACTAAACGAATTCAGTGTGCATCTCTAAAATCAAAAAGGCCGTCTGAAAACTCTTTCAGACGGCCTTTTATTTCAGCCCAATACTACGGCAGGCTTACCATTGGTACAGTGCGCCCGCACCTACGCCGACGTGGCCGTTGGTGTTGGTGGAGAAGTTGCCTTTCACAATCCAGTTGCCGTTATCACTCATTGATGAGACGCCGAGTGCAAAGGCAGATTGGCCGCCGTAGTAGCCGCTGCCGACACCCAAACCGGTTGCGCCGGGGCGGGTTACCTGCGGAATGGAGCTTTGGGCGATGGCTCCGGCTACGCCTGCGTTGGCTTTTTTGCCGACGTCGCCGATGCGTTCGTTCAGTTGGTTGCCCATGTCCGCCACAGTATTGCCGATGTGGTTGATGGCTTCGCCGAGACGGTTGCCCATGCCTGTCAACTGGTTCACGTTGACTGCGTCGGTAGGTGCGGTACCGTCGGCGACGTTGTGGACAGCGACGGGGGCGCTTCTGTCTGCGCCGACCAGGGTAACATTGTTGCTGGGTACGCCGCCGTTGGGTGTGGCGGGGCTGCCGGCATTGCTGTACTGCACCACGCCTGCCGCGCCGTTGTTCAGGTTCTGAACGGCGGCTGCATTGGCGGCGACGGCTGCGTTGGTGTGGTAGAGCTGGCTGCCGTTGATTGCATCGGTGCTGGTGGCGGAGACCACGCCTGCGGCAACGTTCTGCACTTGGCGGGTTTCGCCTGCCTTGCCTACGCTGACCACGCCCACCGCATCGGACACGCCCGCTACGTTGGCATCGTTCGCACCCTGATAGGTGTAGTTGCCGCCGTCGGCGGT
>NZ_JBHCJY010000097.1:0-7648 GCF_041804105.1 Neisseria sp. | reverse complement strand
GGCGGACAATACGAAGGCCACGCGGCCGAATACGTCGTCGCTTTGCACTTTCACGCCGCGCGGCAACAGGTTGTGGTGGTTGATAAAGTTGTTCACCGCGCCGAACACGGCCTGTTTCAAACCCGCTTCGTGGGTGCCGCCCAGCGGGGTGGGAATCAGGTTGACGTAGCTCTCGCTGTTGCACACGCCGTCTTCCAACCAGGTCAGCGCGAAAGCCGCGCCTTCGCCGGCGGTGAAATCGCTGTCGTGGCCGGTTGAAATATAGTTTTCGCTGGCAAACACCGGCACGGCTTCCTGCGCTTCGCTGATTAAGTCGAGCAGATAACCCTTGAGGCCGTCGGGGTAGTGCCAGGTTTGCGTTTGCGGCCCGGGTTCGCCTTTAACGGGGCGGGTGAGCGACACGGTAACGCCGGGCAGCAGCACCGCTTTGGCGCGCAGCAGCCGCTCCAGCTCGGCGATGCTGTAATTCGGGCTTTCAAAGTATTTGCCGTCCGGCCACACGCGCACTTCGGTGCCGCTGTCTTTCACCGCGCATTTTCCGGTTTCCGCCAGCGGCTCAATGACATGGCCGTCTGAAAACACGATGCGGTGGATTTTGCCCTCGCGTTTTACGGTTACTTCCAGCCGTTTCGACAGCGCGTTCGTGACCGACACGCCCACGCCGTGCAAACCGCCCGAAAAAGCATACGCGCCGTTGCCGCTTTTCTTGTTGAACTTGCCGCCCGCGTGAAGCTGGGTGAACACCAGTTCCACCACCGGCAGCCCTTCCACGGGGTGCAGCCCCACCGGAATCCCGCGCCCGTTGTCGCGCACCGACAGCGAACCGTCGTCATGGATTTCCACCCTGATTTCCGTGGCAAACCCGCCGAGCGCTTCGTCGGCGGCGTTGTCGATGACCTCTTGGCAGATATGCGTCGGACTTTCCGTGCGCGTGTACATGCCCGGGCGTTCTTTGACGGGGTCGAGGCCTTTTAGGACGGTGATGCTGGATTCGGAGTATTGGTTTTGCTGTGCCATGATGCGTTGCGGTAAATGGAAAATCGGCGCGATTTTAACACGGATAAGGTTTTCAGACGGCCTAAAGCCGCCGCGGGGACGGTTGACCCGCTCCCACGGGCATAACCGGACATAACGCTGGAAATACGCAGAACGTAAATAACGGAACAGCAAACGGCAAAAACGTAGGTACGGTTAGCCGCCTCCAAGCGGCGTAACCGTACACCATGCAGCCAACTAATGAGTACGATGATGAAGGCCGTCTGAAAAATGCGAATTGTTTTTTCAGACGGCCTTTGGGTTTGAGCGGCAAGGGTCTCTATCTGTATTCTCGGTTTGTATGGTTATACCGCTTGTGGCTGCTGACCGTACCTACTGCTACTACGGATCAGTATCCTGCCTGTTTCATCACATTTAGTGCCTGTTCGGCATGGGCAAAGCCTTGGGCTGCAGCTTTTTCAAACCATGCACGGGCTTTGGCATAGTCTTTCGGTACTCCTTCTCCGTTGTAATACATCGTCCCGAGACTGGATTGCGAAATGGCATAGCCTTGGGCGGCAGATTTTTCGAACCATATGAGGGCTTTTGCATAGTCTTTCGGCACGCCGTTTCCTAGAAAATACATTTCTCCGAGCATGTATTGCGAGGGAACATAATCTTGAATGGCAGCTTTTTCATACCATGCGAAAGCTTTTACATAGTCTTTCGGCATACCTTTGCCATTGTGATACATGGTGCCGAGGGCGTGTTGTGCGTCGGCATGGCCTTGAGCGGCAGCTTTTTCATACCAAGTGCGGGCTTTTGCATAGTCTTGCTGCATATATTCTTCCCAGTCATACATGCGCCCGAGGGCGTGTTGTGCGTCGGCATGGCCTTGAGCGGCAGCTTTTTCATACCAAGTACGGGCTTTTGTCTGGTCGTGCAGTGTACCTTCTCCGTTATAATACATTGCACCGAGAACGTATTGCGCGACGGCTTTGCCTTGAAAAGCCTGTTGTTCATACAGCTTGAATGCCGTTGGGTAATCGCCTTTTTTATAGGCCGTATAGGCTTGTTCCAATTGCTGTTCGGATGAGGATTGTGTAGTAACGGATTGGCAAGCGGCGAGCAGTAGGGCGGCGGCAAGGAATGCGGCTGGGGATTTGCTAGTCATATTTTTCTCTGTTTGAGTTTGTTGTTTGGTACGATTGTCTGGCAGCAGGACTGTTTCGGAACGCAACGTTTGAAATCAGTTTAACTATAACACGGGTATTCGGAGAAAAATGAGGTGAGAAGAATACGGCGGGCAGATTTTTGCGTGTGGTTGCTTCTGAAAAAAGGCCGTCTGAAGTCTGAAAACGTATCGAAATAAGTTTTCAGACGGCCTAAACGCAGGCGCAAGGTTGGGCAGATGCCGAGTTCTGCAGGCATGGCCGTGTAACGGCGGAAACGCAGACAGGATAACGGAGCTGCAAACGATGCAAAACAGGAAGAGGCCGTCTGAAAAAGTGTTTTCAGACGGCCTCTTCCTTTATTGCTCTCTAAAATCCGTTCCGTAAAACACCCGAACCGGATTGCCGCGTTCCACTTGGTAGAGCTGTGAATGCGCATCAGCGGCGTGTTGTCCCAAGGCAGCGGAATGCCGTTCGGCCAGTTTTAGGGCGAGCAATTCGCGGGCGCGTTTTTTGTTGGCGTGCTGGCTGCGTTCGCTTTCCACGCGCACGGAAATGCCGGTGGCCAAGTGCGTGGCGCGCACCGCGCTGTCGGTTTTGTTGACGTGCTGGCCGCCTTTGCCGCCTGCGCGGCAGGTTTGGTATTCGATTTCGCTTTCAGACGGCACGGCGGGCGGTTCGGGCAGTCTGAACAGGCCGATATACCAGTTTTTGCGCGGATGTTTCGGGCGCACGGGGCTGGCGCATGTCCATTGCAGCGTACCGAGCCAGCGTTGCGCGAATGCTTCGGCGTTCGCGCCGCTCAGGGTAAACGTGGCGGACAGCAGCCCGTGGCGGCTTTCGGTTTCGTCCAATATTTCCGCCTGCACGCCTGCGGCGTGGGCTTCGCGCAGGATTTTCTGCAAGGCGCAACGGGCGAAGATTTGGCACTCGGCAGGGCCTTGTGCGGTGGAAAGTTGCAGGTAAATCATAGGGTTCCTTGTTTTTTGTTGCAGGCCGTCTGAAAACTATTTTTTCATTTTCGGGCGGAACGAGCGTTTGCCGTCGAAACCTTTGCTGGCGATTTTGTCGCCGTTGGTCATGGGCGGGCTGGTTTCGGCTTCGGTTTTCAGTTGCGACAGGTATTCGGTAATTTTCTGCCACACCAAATCCGCGTCCAAATAAATGCTGAGTGCCGACAGTTGGGGGTTGGCATAGGCGGATATTGTCCGTGTGCGCAGGTCTGACGGTTCCTCAGTCAACAGCAGCAGCGGGGCGTGGCGGTATGCGCTGATGTCGCGGCCGTCGTATTCGCTGCCCCGTTTGCGGACGGCCTGAAAATCAGGCAAAGGGGCGTACCGATAGCGGCTTAATTGGGGAACGGTGCAGACGCTGCCGTCGTGGAAACGTATTTTTACGCGGTATTCCGCGCAGCGGTATCCTGTCCGGCTGTCGCGCACTTCGTCAAACTGGTCGGTAACTTCGGACACATCGTAAGACGTGTAAACCTTGTCGCCCGTGTTGAACAGAAACACATGCAAGTCGCCGACGAACAGCACCGAAACGGACACGCACGCGCCGTATCGCTGCTGCCATTCGGGCAGCGGTGCGGGCAGGCTGTGGAGCAGCGGCTCGTCCGCCTGTTTGCGGCGGTCGAATACGAGCAGCGGATCTTCGCCGTATTTGGCGATTTTATGGTCGTAGAAATCTTTGAATTTGCTGATAATTTTCATACTGTTTTCCAATAGGCCGTCTGAAACGGCGGTTGCGGTCGGGTTGCGGCGGAATGATTGGATAAAGCTGTTTTAATGTCTGATTTTGTTTTCAGACGGCCTTCGGTTTTGACTTCAGGCCGTCTGAAAGCGTTTCAATCAATCCGCGCAGCCGCCTGCAGTTTTGTAGGTCAAAACGGGTTTCATCCGCGCCACGGGTTCAATCAGCCCGAAGTCGGACAGGGCGGCGATGATGCTGTCTATGCCTTTGTAGGCTTGCGGGGCTTCTTCGTAAATCAGGGCTTTGTCTTCGCACACGACCACGCTGCCGAGTGCGGTGCGGCGCAGGCTGTCGGCGGAGTATTTGTGCGACAGCCGTCCTTTGCATTCGCCGCGCTGCCATTTGCGGCCTGCGCCGTGCGCCAGCGAAAACAGCGCAGCGGCGGCGTGGTCGGCAAGCGGGCGGACGAGGTAGCTGTAATCGCCGCGCGAACCGGGAATCAGCACGGGGCCGCGGTCGGACGGCGTTGCGCCTTTGCGGTGCAGCCAGCCCGTTTCGCCTTGAATGTCAAGCTGTTCCAGAAAATTATGGTGGACATCAAGCAGTTGCAGGCCGTCTGAATGCCAGCGTTCGAGCATCCGTTCGGCAATCAGGCGGCGGTTGGCACGGGCGAACGCGAGCGCGGCTTGGTGTTCGGCCAAGTAAGCGGCGGCTTCGGGCGTGTTGTCCGACAGCCCGGCATGGCCGTGCGCATCGACATGGCGGCGCAAAATCTGCTGACCCAGTCCGCGCGAACCGCTGTGCACCAAGAGTTGCAGGCGGTCGGGATCGAAACCTGCGGGCAGGTGCTCGGGCGCGTAGATTGCGTCAACGGTTTGCAGTTCGGCGAAATGGTTGCCGCCGCCGATGG
This sequence comes from Neisseria sp., assembly GCF_041804105.1. GTDB lineage: Bacteria > Pseudomonadota > Gammaproteobacteria > Burkholderiales > Neisseriaceae > Neisseria. The sequence continues at coordinate 2,899 of NZ_JBHCJY010000097.1, read as the reverse complement.
TGCCGAGCGCGGCGGTAAAGGCCGTCTGAAACGGGTTGGGCAGCAGTTCGGCGATGCGGGGCTGCCAACTTTCGTCCAAAGGCGCATCGATGCTGCCGAGCTGTTTCGCCAGTTTTTCGGAACGGACTTTGCGCGCGTTCAGGCCCGTTTGCCAAAACGCCATGCCGCAGCCGATGTCGTTGCCGATAAGCGCGGGGTAGAAATGCCCCGTGCTGAAAAACGCCGCGCCGACGGGATAACCGCGGCCTGCGTGCAAATCGGGCATGCCGGCCACGCGCCGCATGTGCGGCAGGCGGGCGGTGGTTTCGAGCTGCCGTACGGCGTTGCCTTCTATCCAAGTGTTTGAATTTTTGATGATAATGATGTTCGGGGATAAGTTGCCCATAAAGTTGCTTCCGTTTTGCGGGCGCAAACGGTTTCAGACGGCCTGATGAAAGCAGGGCAGCCGGAGGTTTTCAGACGGCATGACAGGCCGTCTGAAAAACACGGGAAACGGTTTGCGCGAAGTGTGGGATTGACCGTGCCGACGGTGCAAAACAGGGCGCAGGCCGTTAAGGTTCGGCGCGGCAGGGTTTTGCGGATGGAATGCGGACGGTCGTTGAAAGCAGCCCGAAGCGGGCGGGGCGGACGGAATTATCCGAGAGAATGCGCTGCTGCGCAGGGGCTGCAAAGTTCGGTTGAGCGGATTGTTTTAATTTTTGTCATTTTTATGCTCCTTTCTTTGCATGGGTTGATTGAATGGGGTGTATTGTAGTTTTGTTGGCTGCTTGTATGCAATAAAATGGCTCGGATTTTTGTTTTCGCTGTTGTAAATATGCTTAATCAAGGCCGTCTGAAAAACGGTTTTCAGACGGCCTTGATGGGTGTTTGGAAAATATTGTTCTTTTAAAAACAATAATCTAAATTCATTTATCAAAATTAAATTGTACAAAATATAATTTCCACGATATGATTGCCTGCAAATAAATCCTAAGCGTTCGGATTCGCGGCAAACCCGCTATCCGGACTTGGAATACCCAATTTTTTTCAGACGGCCTAAAAATGTACGAACAGCTTAAATTAAACAACCAGTTATGTTTTCCGCTTTACGCGCTTTCCAAAGAAATCACGCGCCGCTATACGCCGTTTTTGGATGCGCTGGATTTAACCTATCCGCAGTATCTCGTGATGCTGGTGCTGTGGGAACACGGCGGGCAGCGCGTCAGCGACATCGGTGCGAAGCTGATGCTCGACAGCGGCACGCTCACGCCCCTGCTCAAACGCCTGCAAAGCAAAGGCTTGGTGGAACGCAGCCGCGGTACCGACGACGAACGCAGCGTGCACATCCGTTTAACCGAAGCAGGGCAGGCATTGGAACGCCGTGCTGCCGAAGTGCCGCAGCAGCTTGCGGGTTGTCTGAAAATGAATGCCGCCGAAGCGGAAGCCCTGCGCGAGGCGGTGCGGAAAATTTTGGAAAATATTTGATTTTTTTACGTGTCAGATAAGGAGTTCATCATGAAAATCTTCTACCAAACCTCAGCAACCGCAACCGGTGGCCGCGACGGACGCACCCAAGTGGACGACGGTTCCATCGGCTTCGATCTGGTCGGCTTCCAAAACGAAAGCGGCAAAACCGGCACCAACCCCGAACAGCTTTTCGCCATGGGCTACGCCGCCTGCTTCGACAGCGCGATGAACCACGTCGCCCCGACTTTGGGCATCAAGCCGACTAAATCCAGCACCACCGTCGGCGTGGGTATCGGCCAGAAACCCGACGGCGCATTCGGCTTGGATCTGGACATCACCATTACCGTGGAAGGCATCAGCGAAGACGACGCGAAAAAGCTGATTGCCAAAGCCCACGAAGTCTGCCCCTATTCCAACGCCACGCGCGGCAACGTGGACGTGCGGCTGCATGTGAAAGTGGTGAACGCGTTTGATTTGTAAGGCGTAATCATTAGGACAGGCCGTCTGAAAATTTTTCAGACGGCCTGATTTCCGACGGTTCCAATTAAAACAAGGGATAACAATGGGTATTTTCGAGCGTTTCCTGACCGTATGGGTGGCCTTGGCGATTGCCGCAGGCGTGGCGTTGGGGGCGGCGTTTCCGAACGCGTTCCAATGGGTGGCGCGGATGGAAGCGGCGCATGTGAACGTGCCGGTGGCGGTGCTGATTTGGCTGATGATTTACCCGATGATGGTGCAGATTGACTGGTCTGCCGTGAAAGACGTGGGCAGAAAACCGCAGGGACTGGCGATGACGGTGGCCATCAACTGGCTGGTCAAACCGTTTACGATGGCGGCGGTCGGCTGGCTGTTTTTCCGCGTGTTTTTCGCCGATTGGGTAAATGCGCAATCCGCACAGGAATACATCGCCGGCATGATTTTGCTGGGCGTGGCGCCGTGTACCGCGATGGTGTTCGTGTGGTCGCAGCTGGTGAAGGGTGATCCGAATTACACGCTGGTGCAGGTGTCGGTGAACGACATCATCATGATTTTCGCCTTTGCGCCGATTGCGGGCGTGCTGCTGGGTGTGAGCGATATTGAGATTCCGTGGAACACGCTGCTGCTCAGCACGGTGCTGTACGTGCTGCTGCCGCTGCTGGCGGGCTGGCTTACGCGCAGGCATCTGCTTCGGGCGGGCAAACCGGTGGCGGCGTTCGCAGGCCGTCTGAAACCGTTTTCCGTTGCCGGGCTGATTTTGACTGTGGTGCTGCTGTTTGCCTTTCAAGCGCACACCATTCTGGCCAAGCCTGCCGTGATTGTGCTCATTGCCATACCGCTTTTGGTGCAGACCTACGGCATTTTCTTTTTGGGACGGATGATGGCCAAACGCCTGAACCTGCCGCATGAAATCGCCGCGCCTGCCTGCTTAATCGGCACGAGCAACTTTTTCGAGCTGGCTGTGGCCGTGGCGATT
>NZ_JBHCJY010000096.1:0-16924 GCF_041804105.1 Neisseria sp. | reverse complement strand
CTTAAAATAAAGATAAAAATTTAAAAATAATTCAGATTAGAAAACTAGTAGCTGTTACCAGTAAATACCGAAATCAAAGCCGAAAAGGGTAACACCAGCACGTCCTGCACCTGTTACTGCTTCCAGTTCATTCAGATTCAATTCTTTCATAATATACTCCTTAAAATAATAAATTAAAAATAAATGACCTATGTCATTTTAGTAAAAATAAAAGAAATTATATATCTCTTTTATTAATTTCAGACAGGAGAGACAAAAAAATCAAACAATTCATTTCTCCCGTCTAAATATAGATTAAATCTTCTCAATCCGAATAAGCCAAAGCTATTCGACGCGGATAAAATCCAAATTGCTCAGGAATCCAAACGTCGCCGCCCGAAACCTGTTCCAATTCTTTCAAACCCAAAGGTTTCATAACAATCTTTTCTTATCTAAATAAGGGTTAGTTGTTGGTTACAGCATCAACAATGTTTTTAAAAGTACCGTCAACACCGTTACCGTTCGACAAACTATCTAAGAATGCATTCCAGCCATCTTTCACATCTTTTGTAAAATCATTCCAGTCATAACCACCGGCCACTTGTTCCAATTCATGCTGTTTCAAAGGTTTCATCATAAACTCCTTAATAAAATATTAAATGTTTATCGTATGCTGAATTTCAGGCATCGATGTACTGTAAGGCAGTTGTTTTCCGATTTCGTTCCCCGCGTTCGGGTTATTTTTCCGAAAAGACGGTTTAAGTTTCTTCTATCGCATGGTCATGTTTGTTTTGAAAATTTCATAATAAAATCAATAATATTTCTCAAAAGGTGCAACATATCGGGTTTTAGGACAGTGTAGCACAACATGGTCATGTTAAATTATTTTTATGGTTATTATTTTTCATGGAAATTTAAGTATGTTTACGTTAACCCGAAACGGGTTTGTTTCTGCCTGTTTCGGCAGGGTTGCAAACTAATCGGAAAAAATACGCTCTAAACAGGTATGTTCAACCTGTAATCTTATTTGCCATGTCGAAATTCAAAACCATACCGTTCATCTTTTCCCTTACCTGTGCCGCGATGCCTGCCGCACACGCTTTTACGCTGGCCGATGCTTGGCAGGCCGCTCTGAATTATTCCGCCGATTTTTCCGCTGCGAAAAACGAGCGGGATGCGGAAGCGGAAAAGAAAAACCAGGCACGGGCGGAGTTGCTGCCGCAGATTACGGCCAACGGCAATTACCAGAGACAGCCGCAATCGCTGTCATCCACCACCCAGTCGGTCGGCTGGGATGTGCAGGCGCGGCAGGTATTGTTTGATAAAAGCCGTTTTTCCCAATATAAGCAGGGCAAGCTGGCGGCCCAGATGGCGGATATCCGTTTGGAAGGCAATGAGGACAAGCTGCGGATGGATGTGGCGAAGGCCTATTTCGATGTTTTGCTCAACCGCGACAAACTGGAAGCGATAAAGGAAGAGAAGGCCGCCTATTCCCAGCAATACAAACGGGCGCAGGAAATGTTCAAACAGGGCGCGGCAACGGTGTTGGACACCAAAGAAGCGGAAGCCGGGTTTGACTCCGCTTTGGCCAAAGAAGTCGATACCTATAATAAGCTGTTGGTGGCCAACGAAACTTTGGCCAACCTGACCGGCTTGGATCCTGCCGAAATCAGCCCGATTAAGGGCGGCAAAATTCCCGCCGACCTTTTGGGCGAGACTTCGGAACAGGATTGGCAGGCTTTGGCGGAATCCAACAATCCCGAATGGCGGTTGCAGCGTAAAACGCTGGAAAACGCTGCCGAAGGGCTGAAAGCGGCGAAAAGCGGACGCTGGCCGACACTTACGCTTTCCGGCGGCTATCAGGACAACCACAACACCTACGGCGGCGGTGCGGGCGATATGAAATACCGCAGCAAGGGTTCGACAGTCGGCCTGCAACTGAGCATGCCGCTGTTTACGGGCGGACGGCTGTCCAGCCAAGTGCGTGAAGCCGCATCGCGCGAGATGCAGAACAAAGATTTGCTGACGGCAACGGAGCGCAATGTGCGGCTGGCGGTGAAACAGGCTTATGAAAACACACGCGGCGGCCGGATGCAGGCGATGGCGCAGCAGCGGCTGCTGGACAGCAACAAAGCCAAGCTGGAGGCCACGCAGATCGGCCGTCAGGTAGGAGTGCGCAACAATCTGGAAGAGATGCAGGCGCAGCAGGCGATGGCCGACGCAGCGCAAAAACTGGCCGAGGCGAAATACACCTATATCCAGTCTTATCTGCAACTGTTGCAGAGCGCAGGCGTGTTGGACAATGAAAACCGGATTCGGCAGGTGAGTTTGGCGTTGTTCTGAAGAAATGTGGTAACGGATACGGATGTACAAACAAAAAAAGGCCGTCTGAAAAATGTTTCAGACGGCCTTGTTATGTTTAGAAGTTACTAATACCAGCCCCACTCATCAAAAAGTCTATTGAGAAAGCAACCCCCACAAATTACCCTACCACCTCCGGAAACCTGCTCCAAATCCACTTTGTTCAATTCTTTCATAACAATCTCCATAAATAAAAATAAAAAATACATTTGAATTAAGCATACGTATCAACATAATACTTAGGAAAGTAGACAGGCGCGCCCATATTTGGTTTCAGCGTTTTGTGTTAAAAAACAGAATATTGGGTTGAAGTTAGCAACGGCTTGTACAGGATGAAATCATTTCAATATCCGTTTGGGAATGCGTGACAATCTCGTCATAACGCATCAGGAAACGAAAAGGCCGTCTGAAAAGGTTTTCAGACGGCCTTTGCGGTAAATAGCCTTGCAAAAAACAGGTCTAAGTCATTTCGTTAATCATCAGCTCGTGCGCATGGTCCATGGCCAGGTTCATGTAGCGTTCGTATTGTTTCAGCACGTCGGCGATGAGTTCTTCCTTGGTCATGTACTGCACGTCGTAACCTTCGCGTCCGTCGAGAAAATAGCTCAGGGGTTCGTAGACGCGGTCGGTGTCGATGTGGGGCAGGTTGCTGTCTTCCACCACCAAAGGCGAAAGGTAGCGGGGTTTGCATTCGATGCCGTACAGGAAATTGCGCATATTGTCGTTGGTGATGACGAATTCGATTTGCAGGTATTTGCCTTCGTTGTACTGCCAGTGGGCGGTCAGGCCGTGGCGGATGAATTCGGCGGTGAGTGCTTCAAACGCAGGTTCGGCGGTGTTTCGGATAAAGGCGTGCACGTCGGTTTTTTTCGGCTGGGTGATGATTTGCGCCAAGCGTTCCTTCCAGCGTTGCCCCGTCCAAAACTGGCTGCCTTGTGTGAATTCCTTACTGAAATACTGGCTGTCCACCATCAGGCCGCGCCAAAGGCCGAAGCAGAGCATCAGCATGATGACGGTGAAGGGCAGGGCGATGATGAGGGTCATGGTCTGCAGGGCGGAAAGGCCGTCTGAACGCAGCAGCGACAGGGTCAGCACCACCAGCAGCACCGCCCAAAACACGCTCTGCCATTTGGCCGCACGGTCTTCGCCCTGCGCGGCGATGTTGTTGATGACGAAGATGCCCGAGTCGGCGGAAGTTACGAAAAATATCGAAATCACGGCCATGGCGAGTACGGACGCGGCATCGCCCATCGGCAGGAATTCGAAAAAGCGGAACAGCATCGCATCGGTGTTGTTTTGCAGGGCGGCGAGCGCACCGCCGCTTTGGCCGTCAATCCAGATGGCGGTGCCGCCGAACACAGTCATCCATAAGATATTGAACAGCGACGGGATAAACAGCACACCCAATACGAATTCGCGGATGGTGCGGCCTTTGGAGATTTTGGCGATAAACATGCCCACAAACGGCGCCCACGATACCCACCACGACCAATACAAAACCGTCCAACTGCTCAGCCAGCCCTGTTTTTCCGGTTCGTAGGCAAAGGTGCGGAAGCTGGTTTCCAGCAGGTTGCTGAAATAATAGCCGATGTTTTCGGTATAACCCGACAGCAGCAGCAGCGTCGGCCCTGCGGCGGTTACGAACACCAGCAGCGCAAAAGCCATATAGAGATTCGTTTCGCTCAGAATCCGCACGCCTTTGGCCACGCCCGAAATCGCCGAAAATGCGGCCAAACCCATCAGCGTAACCATAATGGCCGTCTGAATGCCTGGCCCCGTTCCGCTTATCCAGCCCAGATTGTTCAGGCCGGCGGTAAGCTGCAACGCGCCGAAACCCAAAGTGGTGGACAGGCCGAAAATCGTGCTGCACAGGGCCACCACATCGATGGCATGCCCCCAGAAGCCCGAAATCCTGTTTTTCAGCAGCGGATAAAAACCCGAACGGATGGTCAGCGGCAGCTTGTAGCGGAAACCGAAATACGCCAGCGCCAAACCGATAACCGCATAAATCGACCACGCATGAATGCCCCAGTGATACGACGACATCAGCATTGCCTCTTTAAACCGTTCCGCGTCAGACAGCCCCGTCTGCACCGGTTTCAGATAATGCAGCATCGGTTCGGCCACGCCGAAATACATCAGGCCGATGCCCATGCCCGCCGCAAACAGCATCGCCGACCACGACCAAAACGAAAATTCCGGTGCATCGTTGTCGTTGCCCAGCTTTACATCGCCCAAGCTGCTGACGCACAAAAACACCAAAAACAGAAAAAACAGCGACACGGCAAACAGGTAAAACCAACTGAAATTGGCAAACACACCCAGTTTCGCCACATCAAACACCGCCTGAGCGTGTTTCGGCCACACGCTGCAATACAGCGTAACCGCCGCGATAAACACCACCGACGGCAGGAAAATCGACGCCTTGAGCGTGGTCGAAGCGCGGAGTTTGTTAAAAAAGTCCATATGAAATCCTCCTTGAAGTACAGGACGCCCGAACCGCACCGCGGCTTCCGCAAACCTTTTCCGGCTACGGCGGATAAAGGGTTGCAGAAAACGGATGCATGTTAAAAACAGACGGAACGCCCTAAAGCTTTCCCCGACGGCAACAGGCCGTCTGAACCTGCCGCAGCGGCAGGAACAGGAAAACAAACGGGTTTGGAAGCAACCGCTCTTTGCGGCGGCATGAATACCTGCAAACAAAAAAAGACGTATCGACCCCGCAGGGTAGGATTGAGCAAACCTTTGAAAACAAAGGTTTGATTCGGACGGGTTCGGCTATGGCAAACCCGAAAAGAGAACATTTAGAGTAAGTATATCAAAAATCGGGATAATGCCCAAACCACAGGCCGTCTGAAAACGGTTTTCAGACGGCCTATGGTTTGGCAGTCAGCACGGTTCGTTTCATACGCGGAACGTAACCGTGCAAACGGCTGTAATGGAACCGTATATTCAAAGGCCGTCTGAAAATATTTTCAGACGGCCTTCCATCCACTCCCGATTTTCTCAACCGTAATCTCGCCCGCCGAATACCGCCGTGCCGACCCGCACATGGGTGGCGCCGCATGCGACGGCCTGCTGCATATCCGCCGTCATGCCCATCGACAGCACGTCCGCAGCCACGCCCGCCGCGTTCAAATCGGCCAGCAATGCCTGCATCCGCCGGAACTGCCGGCGCAATGCTTCGTCGTCCGCCCCCGCTTCGGCCACGCACATGAAACCGCGCACGGTCAGGTTAGGCAACTTGGCGGTTTCCGCCGCCAAGGCCACGGCCGATTCGGGCGGCACGCCGTGTTTGGCCGCTTCGCCCGCAATGTTCACTTCGATGCACACCTGCAACGGCGGCATTTCAGACGGCCTCTGCGCGCTGAGCCGCTGCGCCGTTTTCAGACGGCCTACGGTGTGCACCCAATGCGCGCGTTCGGCCACATAGCGGGTTTTGTTCGACTGTACGTCGCCGATAACGTGCCAGACGATGTCGGGCAAATCGGCGAGCGCATCGGTTTTGGCCAGCCATTCCTGAATGTAGTTTTCACCGAAATCGCGGCATCCTGCGGCATACACTTCGCGGATGTCGGCTGCGGGAAAGGTTTTGGACACGGCAACGAGTTTCACGCTGCCGTTTTCGCGGCCCGCCGCGGCTTCGGCGTTGCGGATGCCGAGCAATACGTTGCGGTAATTCTGTTGCAATCGGGTCATGGTTCTTTTCCTAAATTTGCGGTTTTACGCAATTTCTTAAAATTTCGCTTGGTCGGCGGTGTTTATCTCTTTAAAATAAATGCCCTGACTATCGCCCGCAATACAGAAGCCTGTCGTCGGCTTTCCGGGCGGAACGGGGATTGCGGCCGCAGATTTTGCACAGGCCGTCTGAAAAGCCCCGTTCCCGAACCATTCTAAACAACTTTAACAACAAAGGCACATTATGCAGATTACCGACTTACTCGCATTCGGCGTGAAAAACAAAGCCTCCGACCTTCATTTAAGCTCGGAAATGTCCCCCATGATACGCGTGCACGGCGACATCCGCCGCATCAACCTGCCCGAAATGAGCCCCGAAGAAGTGGGCAACATGGTGACTTCGGTGATGAACGACCACCAGCGCAAGCTGTTCCAGCAGGATTTGGAAGTGGACTTTTCGTTCGAACTGCCCAACGTGGCGCGTTTCCGTGTCAACGCATTCACCTCCAACCGCGGCCCCGCCGCCGTGTTCCGTACCATTCCGAGCACCGTGCTGACGCTGGAAGATCTCAAAGCCCCGCGCATTTTCCAGAAAATCGCCGACAACCCGCGCGGTCTGGTTTTGGTAACCGGCCCCACCGGTTCGGGCAAATCCACCACGCTGGCGGCAATGATCAACTACATCAACGAAACCCAGCCCGCCCACGTTCTCACCATCGAAGACCCCATCGAGTTCGTCCACCAAAGCAAAAAAGCCCTGATCAACCAGCGCGAACTGCACCAACACACCCACAGCTTCGCCAACGCGCTCAAATCCGCGCTGCGCGAAGACCCCGACGTGATTCTGGTGGGCGAGATGCGCGACCCCGAAACCATCGGCCTCGCGCTCACCGCCGCCGAAACCGGCCACTTGGTGTTCGGCACGCTGCACACCACCGGCGCGGCCAAAACGGTTGACCGTATCGTCGACGTATTCCCCGCAGGCGAAAAAGAAATGGTGCGCTCGATGCTGTCCGAATCGCTGCGTGCGGTGATTTCGCAAACCCTGCTGAAAACCAAAGACGGCAACGGCCGCGTGGCCGCGCACGAAATCCTGGTGTCCACCGCCGCCGTGCGCAACCTCATCCGCGAAAACAAAATCGCCCAAATCAACTCGGCCCTGCAAACCGGCCAGGCCCACGGCATGCAGACGCTCGACCAATCGCTGCAAGCCCTGCTGCGCCAAGGCGTTATCAGCCCCGAAGTGGCGCGCAGCAAAGCGCAAAACGCAGACTTGCTGTAAAACCGGGCAGGCAGAAAGTTTTCAGACGGCCTTGGAAACGGTTAGACGGTTAGCCCAAAACCAATCGTCAAGCGCCCGGCCGATGCCGTCTGAAATCCTAGTCTTAGTCTGAAATCCAATAAAGAACAGATTGCAGGCATCCAAACACCGGTTTAAGACGCAACCGTATTGAAGGCCGTCTGAAAACACCGTCCGGCCAACCCGACAACAAACAAAACAACAGAAACGAGAACATTATGAGCGACCAAAACGCCTTGCACGGCCTGCTTGCCGAAATGGTTCAGGCCTATTCCGACAAACAGAAACACCACATCCCCACCCCCGCCGAAATCGGTTCCCACCTGCACCCTATTCTCGACAGAATGTGCGCCGAAGCCGAAGCCAAAGGCGCGTCCGACATCTTCATCAGCGCAGGCTTCCCGCCCGCAATGAAAGTCGGCGGCACGCTGACCCCCATGCCCCACAAAGCACTCAACGGTGCCGACACCGCCGCCATCGTCGAGTCCACCATGAACACCGACCAGCTCGAGCAGTTCGCCAAACAACTGGAAATCAACTACTCCGTACAGTCGCGCAGCAACACCCGCTACCGCGTCAACGCCTACCGCGAACAAGGCCGCGTCGGCATGGTACTGCGCCGCATCAACCAGAAAATCCCCGACATGGGCACACTCGGCCTGCCCGACAAACTGCACGAACTCGCGCTGACCCCCCGCGGCATGCTGATTCTCGCCGGCCCCACCGGTTCGGGCAAATCCACCACCATGGCCTCCATGCTCGACTACCGCAACCAAAAAGTCGCCGGCCACGTCGTTACCATCGAAGACCCCATCGAATACATCTACCAGCCCCGCCGCTGCATCTTTACCCAGCGCGAAGTCGGCATCGACACGTCCGACTGGAAAATCGCCGTACAAAGCGCCATGCGCCAAGCCCCCGATGTCGTATGTATCGGCGAAGTCCGCAGCGAAGCCAGCATGGAATACGCCATGCAGCTCGCCCAAACCGGCCACCTGTGCGTATTCACCATCCACGCCAACAACGCATCGCAAGCCATCGAAAGGATTGTGAACTTCTATGGCGAAGAACGGAAACAGCAGGTACTGATGGATTTGGCGCTCAACCTGACCGCCATCGTCGGCCAACGCCTGGCCGTGAAGAAAAACAAACAGCGAACCGCCGCCATCGACCTGCTCATCAACACCCCTGCCGTACAGGACACCATCTTCAAAGGCGACCTGATGGAACTGCGCAACCTGATGACCCGCTCCACCACCGACGGCATGCAAACCTTCGACCAACACCTGCTCAAACTCTACACCGAAGGCCACATCGAATACAGCGAAGCCCTGCGCCAAGCCGAATCCGCCAACGACCTGCGCCTCGCCATCCAATTGCACGAAGAAGGCGGCAACACCGACAAACTGTTCGACCGCATCAGCGATTTGAATCTGATGTAACCCGCATTCCGCACATCAAAAGGCCGTCTGAAAATATTTTTCAGACGGCCTCAATGTATGCACACTCCCAACCTTTTATATGCTATCGTAAACTTTTTCCAACCTTCCGGAGCAGAACCATGTTTCCCCGCCGATTTGCCGTTTCCGCTTTAACCTCCGCCCTGTTTTTAGCGGCCTGTTCAAGCCCCGCGCCCGATGCCGCCGAAACCGTCAACAACCATATCGGAGAGCCGCAAGCCGCTGCCGTACCGCAGGCCGCAATGCGCAGCAAGGCAGTAGCACCGATGATGGATGCCCGCGCCGGTATCGGCGGCAAAACGGTCATGATTACCATGCCTGTTCCAGAAAGCATGCGCCCTGTTCAAAACACCGAAAAATACGGCGAAATCCAAACCAATCCCGTGCATGCCGTGGCGCAAACCCCCGTTTCCACCTTCAGCATCGATGTCGATACCGGCAGCTACGCCAACGTGCGCCGTTTCCTGAACGATGGCCGTTTGCCGCCCGCCGATGCGGTGCGGGTGGAAGAAATCATCAATTATTTCGACTACCGCTACCCGCAGCCGACCGGCGGCAAACCGTTTGCCGTCCACACCGAAACCGTGGTCTCACCGTGGCAGGAAAACGCCGAAATCATCAAAATCGGCATACAGGCCAAAGATTTGGCACAAAAATCCCTGCCGCCTGCCAATCTCGTTTTTCTGGTGGATGTATCCGGCAGCATGAATGCGGAAAACAAGCTGCCGCTGGTCAAACAAACCCTGCGTCTCTTAACCGAACAGCTCCGCCCGCAAGACAAAGTAACCCTGATTACCTACGCCGCAGGCGAAAAAGTGGTACTGCCGCCGACCTCGGGTAAAGAAAAAGACACCATACTCCGCGCAATCAACGAATTGCAGGCAGGCGGTGCGACAGCGGGAGAACGAGCGATTCAGACGGCCTATAAAGAAGCGCAGAAAGCCTATGTCAAAAACGGCATCAACCGCATCCTTCTGGCCACCGACGGCGATTTCAACGTCGGCATCACCGACTTCAATACCTTAAAAAGCATGGTTGCCGAAAAACGCAAATCCGGCATCTCGCTCACCACCCTCGGCTTCGGTACAGGCAACTACAACGAACACCTGATGGAGCAGCTTGCCGACGCGGGCGACGGCAATTACAGCTACATCGACAACAGAAACGAAGCCAAAAAAGTATTGCAGCGCCAGCTTACATCCACTTTGGCAACCGTGGCACAAGACGTGAAAATCCAAGTCGAATTCAATCCCGCCGCCGTTAAGGAATACCGCCTGATCGGCTACGAAAACCGCGCACTCAAGCAGGAAGACTTCAACAACGACAAAGTTGACGCAGGCGACATCGGCGCCGGCCACAGCGTAACCGCACTCTACGAAATCATTCCCGCCGGTAAAAAAGGCTGGCTGGCCGAATCACGCTATCAAGCCACCCCAAAAGTTTCAGACGGCCTTAGCAACGAATACGCCTTCGTCAAACTGCGCTACAAACTGCCCGGCCAAAACCAAAGCATACTCATCAGCCAGCCCGTTGCCAAAGGTAGTAAGCCCCTGTCTCAGGCATCTGCAGACACCCGTCTTGCACTGGCCGCCGCATCCTACGGCCAACAGCTCCGCGGCGGCCAATACAGCGGTAAAACCGATTGGAACGGTATCCTCTCCCTGGCGCAATCCGCAGCCAACCCTGACCCCTACGGACTGCGTGAAGAATTCGTGGAACTCGTCAAAACCGCCAAAAGCCTGAGTGCGAAAAAACCCGAATAACAAGCAAATAAAGGCAGATGAAGAAAGGCCGTCTGGAAATCTTTCAGACGGCCTGAAACCTCTGTCACTATAATCCATTACATCTTATTTTCTTCTTTCAATTATAGTTCTCAGCACATTTGATGCATCCCATTCCAAACCTTTGCAATATTCTACAAACTCAAATATGTCTAATCGCCTGTCTCCCGTTTCTACCTTACCCACAAAAGAATGAATCACATTCAGTCTATCGGCCAAAGCACGTTGCGACAAACCCAGTTCCAGCCGGCGTTGGATTAGGATTTGCCGCAGATACATATGTTCGTCGGAATGAACGGAAAGGCGCAGGTTTGTCATTGCACCGATTTTAGGTACAATACTATTTGCACCTGTTTTAGGTGCAAATCAATATTTTAACTATCAGCCGAATTAATGACAGCCATCCCCATTCTCCTTGAAACACCATTTGACGTTATCCATAACGGAATAATCGACGAGTATCTCAGTAAAGCGCAGAGTTATCCGTGGATTGTTACTTTTTCTGGAGGCAAAGACAGTACTTTAGTCGCCCATCTTGTATTTGAAGCGCTACTGGAGCTCCCCCCCAGTTTGCGACAAAGACAAGTTTATTTCGTTTCCAATGATACGTTGGTTGAAAGCCCTCTTGTGGTGAAGCATATGCGCGGCACTTTAGAAAAAATTCTAAATGCCGCGCAAATATATAAACTACCTGTTAACGGGCGTGTAACTACGCCGAAAATTTCTGAAACCTTTTGGACGCTGTTAATTGGCAAAGGTTACCCATCACCCAATCGTAATATGCGCTGGTGTACTGACCGCCTCAAAATCGAACCGACCAGCACATTCATTAAAGAAACTGTTGATGCTAATGGTGCGGCCATTATTGTTTTAGGTGTCCGCAAAGATGAATCCTCTACCCGAAAAGCCAGTATCGACAGCCATAAAAATATCGGCAACACCAACCTCACACCACATGGCAGCTTACAAAATGCCTTTGTTTACCGACCTATTGTTGATTTGTCTACCGACGATGTTTGGGAATTTCTTGCATCCCACAACCCGCCATGGGGCGGTACGCACAGCGAACTAATCAAACTTTACCGCGAAGCGGCGGGGGGTGAATGCCCAATTGTATTATCACAGGAGGAAGCGCCGGGCTGCGGCACCAACTCCAGCCGCTTTGGCTGCTGGACGTGTACTGTAGTCAATAAAGATAAAAGCCTGCAAGGTTTTGTGGATGTAGGCAAAACCGAATATCAACCGCTGCTTGAATTTCGCGATTGGTTGGTAGAAATCCGCAACAAGCCTGAATACCGCCAAGTTGAACGGCGCAACGGTACGGTAACCATTAAAGGAGGCAAACATATTCCCGGCCCGTTTACGGTGGAAGCACGGCAGATGATTTTGCGGCGGCTGCTCGACATTCAGACAATCTACGGCAGCGAACTGATTTCCCAGGAAGAAATCGATTTGATTAAACAGATTTGGGCAGAAGATTTGATTCAGTTACACAGTAAGAAAAAACTGTCTGGAAACATTTTGATAAAGGAAAACCAATGACTCCCGAAACACAAGAACAAATTAGTGATTTGCTGCTGTGGAGCGATAAAGAATCGCATGAAATTTTAAAAAAGGTAGCCACCGAACACGGCATAGAAATCGATGCCTTGGCCGATTTGGTAGCTTGGGAGCGCGAAGAGCTCGAAAGCATACGCCGTCGCCAAATGAATGCAACTTTTGATGAAATTTTTGATAACGAACACTACTGGAGAAAATAAGGCATGTGGATCAGCAAAATCAAACTAAAAAATTTTAAATCCTATGCCGATGCAGAATTTACGTTTCCCGAGCCATCGGATAATAAAAACATTGTACTTATCGGTGCACAAAACGGTCACGGCAAAACAACCTTGTTAGAGGCAATTTATTTGTCACTCTACGACAAAGACGCGGTTAGCTATTTCAAACGTGCCGGTTTGAGCAGTGATGAGGTTTTATACCCGCGCTTTTTGAGCCAAGCTCTTTTTCATGAAGCAAACGACCGCTTTGGTTTGTATCAAATGGAACTGGAAATCGAAATAATGCAGCGCAAGCGTGGCCAGTTGGTTGGCTTGAGAATTGGCCGCAAATGGTTTTTCAACCGCAACCGAGAATGGGACGGTAGCAATAATGAAGTACGCGCCAGCCTGATTTCAGACTGCCGCGAACAGCCGATAGCCGAAGAAGAAATTAAACATTACCTCAATGATTACGCCTTACCTTTTGATTACGCACCTTATTTCTTTTTTGACGGCGAGAAAATCAGCCAAATGGCCAAAGGTTCGGTCAGTGGTGCCGGCGAATGGTTGGGGCTGGCTTTACAAGGTTTACTAGGTGTGCATTTATTAGGCCGTTTGAAAGATGATTTGAAACGCTATCGCACAAGTTTAATCAGCGCAAATGCTTCGCAGCGTGCAGTACAAGATTTGCAGAAAGCCGAAAAAGAGCTTTCACAGTTGGAAACTTTATATGGCATTTTGAAAGAACAATTAGAAGATGCATTAGCTGAAAAGCGGAATTTAGAAGAACAATTTGAAGAGTTGACTGCCCAACTTGGCGGCGGTTCGGATATTGAAACATCAAAAGATTTACTGGCAAGAAAAGAAAATCTCATTAAAAGGCGCGAAAATTTGCGCAATACAGTTCAGCATGCAGTATTAGCTTTACCTTTGGCTTTATTGCCATCTGAACGTTTAGAAAAAATTTCCAATACTCTGACTGCCGATTTAAACCGTTTAAACCATGAAGCAGGCCGTAACCAGGTTTCTTCACGCCTAGAGGATTTTTGGCAGACTTTTGTCGGCAGCGATAAAGTTAAGGAAGTATTGGGGCGTTCAGCAGAAGTGATTCTGCAAGACCCGTTAATGAAAGAAGCGGTTGATGATTGTTGGAAACGGCTATTTTATCCCTTGCCACCGAATTGTGCCGACCCTATTCAGCACAATTATCTTTCCCAACAAGCAATTGCCAAAATCCAAGGCGAAATTGACAACCTTACAACTATATCGTCTGAAAAAATTGAAGATGTTTTGGCGGAAATCAACATTATCGAACATGAAGAAAAGCAGCTTGATACGCGTTTAGAAATTTTACGCCATTCCAATCATGAAGATTTAATAGAACAGTTAAAAACCGTACAGCAAGATTTGAATGAAAGCACAAATAAGGTCGGCCAATGCGAATCCAATGCAAACCGCCAGCGTATGCAGATGGAGCGCAAACAGCAAGATGTCGAACGCTTACGTAGCGAAATTGAGAGAAACAATCCAAAACTGCTGAAATCAAAGCGGGCGGAAAAAGTCGGCCATATGATTGAAGCCTTAAGCAAGGAATTGCTGAAACAGAAAAACGAGCTTTTAAGTGAGGCGGCCACACGGATTAACCACGAACTTTATACTGACGAGCGCATTCACAAAATCCATATCAACGACAACGGCAAAATGGCCTTGTTCGGCCGAAACGGTGCGGAGTTTAACGGCGCATTATCTGCAGGCCAGATGCAGATTCTGATTATGTCGCTGGTATCAGCTTTGGCAGAAGTAACGCGCTATCAAGCACCATTTGTAATTGATACACCGCTAGCACGTTTGGACAATCAACGCCGCAACAATCTATTCCGCCATTGGGCGAAACTGAATCAGCAGGTGATTTTGCTATCTCAGGATGCCGAAGTAACCCCTGCAATTAAAGAATCATTACAGGCTTATGTCAGCAAAACTTATCTAGTGAAAGCCGATATTTTGGACAGCGTTGGCGCACGCTCTAATATTACTGAGAACGCTTATTTTTAAAAGAGAAAACCATGTATCAAATCGAAAACGGCAAGGAATGGGACGAAGAACTCTACCACACACTAATGGATAAACGTATCCGTTCCAGTAAAGAAGCCAAAGATATCAAACAGAAATTGGAATATGAGGGTGCGCTGCCTACTTTACCTAATCATTACGATTGGCTAATGTTGTGTGTGTCCTATTGTTTAATTCATAAATATGGGCAAAATGAGCAACGAAAAATCATACCGGCTCCTGATACGGCAGGTACAGAAATTTCTTCAGGCGGATTTAAAACCGCATTTCAGGAATATCATCATTTGTGGCTGGCGGTATTGAGCGATACTCTGTTTGAAATCAAAGGTAGCCCTTGTACGGCCAATGACTTGGGCGATTATATCCATAACCTTTGGCATACTGGCGCGGTGGAATTGGATAAATTTTGGCAGCGTTGCAAAGAATTTAAGCCGGATTCTGAATTAGCGCAACGGCAGGAGTTTTTAAGTGAGCTGGTGAAAATGGCAGCAAAGAACTCGGAGAAACGTAGAGTGATAAAGTCTCCGAATAGTTTCAGTTCCAGTTCTGATCCAGTAAGGCCGTTGGAAAGCGATTTGGTCCAAACCATGACCAAAGTCCTGCAAAGTATGGGAAAGGGTGTACAGAGGCTGGTATTTCAGGAAAGTGGGGTACGCTATGATTTTTATCTTTTGCAGTTTTCCGAGTACAACGATTGGGACAAAATCCATGAGCGGTTTTGTTCGGCATTGGGCATGGAAGAGAATGCGGTGGTGGCCGAACGCAAAACGGGGTTGTCACACGCTTATAAATTAAAAATCAAACGTCCTGAAAATACTTGGCAGCATTTGGATAAAGTATTTTTGCAGACTGCCTTGCAACAGTACAGCGGTAATGCTGTTCTGCCTTTGTGTTTGGGAGCTGATGAAATAGGTAAGCCTGTATTTGATGATTTGCACAAAGCGCGCCATATTTTGGTGGGTGGTACAACAGGAGCAGGAAAATCTGTGATGGTTCGCACTTTGTTGCACAGTTTGTTTGAGTTAATACCGTCTGAAAAAGCAGAAATCGCTATTTTTGATTCTGCTAATGATTACGCCGTTTTCAAAGACAAGCAGAATTTGTGGAATGGTGAAATTCACGGTAATCGTGATGAAACGCGCGGCTTGTTGGAAACATTTGTCGAAGAAATGGACAACCGTTTAAATATGCTGAAAGAATACAATGCAACAGAAATTCGCTTACTGCCCGAAAATATTCGGCCAAAATATCTGATTATTCTGGTGGAAGAACTGGCTGCTTTGTTGGATAACGATAAAGAAGCGGAAAAGCCATTGGTTCAGCTTTTGCAGGAAGGCCGCAAAACCGGTATCCACCTGATTATGGCAACTCAAGAGCCTGACTCCAAAACATTTAGCGCGCGGCTTCGTGCCAATATTCCAAGCAGAATTGCGTTGAAAGTATCCAAACCAGGTTCCTCGGAAATGATTTTGGGAGAGACTGGTGCCGAAAACCTGCTCGGTAGAGGTGATCATTTAGTTAAATGGGACAACGGCACACCATTTTTCCTACATGGTTTTGATGTGTAAGGTTTATTTGAAACTAAAGGCCGTCTGAAAGTTTTTCAGCCGGCCTTTTTTCATCATTACGCTAACAGGCGTTAACCCACCTTATCCCCCGGCTGCGCGCCTGCATCCACATCCAACAGCTTCAGTTTGCCGTCGGCGGTGGCGGCGGAAAGGATCATGCCTTCGGATACGCCGAATTTGGCCATTTTGCGCGGGGCGAAGTTGGCAACGGCGATGACCATGCGGCCGTTGAGTTCGGCGGGGTTGGGGTAGCTGGCGGCGATGCCGGAGAAAATCACGCGCTGTTCGAAGCCGAAGTCGAGGTCGAATTTCAACAGTTTGGTGCTGCCTTCGACGGCTTGGCAGTTGAGCACTTTGGCCACGCGCATGTCGATTTTCATAAAGTCGTCGAAACCAGCCTGTTCGGCGACGGGGGCGTGTTGGTTGGTTTCGGCCGGTGCGGCTGCGGCAGAGGTCGTCTGAATGCTTTGTTTGTTGGCTTCGATTAAGTTGTCCACTTGTTTTTGCTCCACTCGTTGCATCAGGTGTTCATATTTATTGATGGTGTGTTCGCCCAAGGTTTCGCGGGTATTGGCCCAGGTGATTTCAGGCAGGTTGAGGAATCGGGCGGCGTTTTCGGCCACTTTGGGCAATACCGGCGCGAGGTAGGCGGTGAGCATGGCGAAGGCGTTGATGAGTTCGCTGCACACTTGGTGCAGGCGTTCGCTTTGGCCTTCTTGTTTGGCCAGCTCCCACGGTTTGTTGGCGTCGACGTATTCGTTAACGATGTCGGCCAGCGCCATGATTTCGCGCAGGGCGCGGGCGTATTCGCGGGTTTCGTAGTCGGCGGCGACGGCTTCGGATTGTGCGGCGAGTTTGGCCAGTAATTCGCTGCCGGAAACGTTTTTCAGACGGCCTTCGAAGCGTTTGGCGATAAAGCCGGCGGCATGGGCGGCGATGTTGACGTATTTGCCGACCAAATCGCTGT
>NZ_JBHCJY010000095.1:0-10385 GCF_041804105.1 Neisseria sp. | reverse complement strand
CAAATCCACCAGTTTGTTTTTGGCAATCCACGGCATCATGCTGCGCAGTTGCGCGCCGACTTTTTCGATTTGGTGGTCGGCGTTCAGACGACGGCGGGCTGTCATGCTGGCGTAGTTGGTTGCACCTTCTTGGATGAACATTTTCGCGTATTCGCCCGATTGAATGCGATAGAGCGCTTTTTTCATCGCTTCTTTGGTGGCGGGCGTAATCACTTCGGGGCCGGTAACGTATTCGCCGTATTCCGCGTTGTTGGAAATGGAGTAGTTCATGTTGGCGATGCCGCCTTCGTACATCAGGTCAACGATGAGTTTCAGCTCGTGCAGACACTCGAAATAAGCCATTTCGGGCGCGTAACCGGCTTCCACCAAAGTTTCGAAACCGCATTTCACCAGCTCTACCGCGCCGCCGCACAATACGGCCTGTTCGCCGAACAGGTCGGTTTCGGTTTCTTCGCGGAAGTTGGTTTCAATCACGCCGCCTTTGGTGCCGCCGTTGGCTGCGGCGTAAGAGAGGGCGATGTCGCGGGCTTTGCCGGAGTTGTCTTGGTAAACGGCAATCAGCGAGGGCACGCCGCCGCCTTTGAGGTATTCGCTGCGCACGGTGTGGCCCGGGCCTTTGGGGGCGACCATAATCACGTCAACGTCTTTGGGCGGCACGATTTGGTTGTAGTGGATGTTGAAGCCGTGGGCGAATGCCAGCGCCGCACCGGATTTCAGGTTGGGGGCGATTTCGTTTTTGTAGACGTGGGGCTGGTTTTCGTCGGGCAGCAGAATCATCACCACGTCTGCTTTTTTGGTGGCGTCGGCCACGGACAGGGTCTCGAAACCGGCG
This sequence comes from Neisseria sp., assembly GCF_041804105.1. Classification (GTDB taxonomy): domain Bacteria; phylum Pseudomonadota; class Gammaproteobacteria; order Burkholderiales; family Neisseriaceae; genus Neisseria. Next base: position 9,553 of record NZ_JBHCJY010000095.1, on the reverse strand, counting down.
GCAACCGCTTTGTTCCAAGAAGTGCCCTGACGCAGGCCGATAACGACGTTTACGCCGGAATCTTTCAGGTTGGCTGCGTGCGCGTGGCCTTGCGAACCGTAGCCGATGATGGCAACGGTTTTGCCTTTGATGAGGGACAGATCGGCGTCTTTATCGTAATAAACTTGCATGAAGGTTTCCTTTTTTGAAGGGATGTTTAGAAAAATAAGTTTGGTCGGTACAGGCCGTCTGAAAAAGGGATTTGCGGTTTTCAGACGGCCTTTTCCGGATGGCGGCAATCGGGCGTTTGTTCGGGCAATCCGCCCCGCCGCTTTATCCGTTGTCGGACAAATCGTTCAGCAACACGATGTCCAACTGGTCGGTTTTGCCTTCCAAGGCTTTGACAAACGCCTGAAAATGCGCGCTGGCGTTGTGTTGGTCGACGGCTTCCTGCGACTGCCAGTGTTCGAAAAATACGAAACGGTTCGGGTTGCCGATTTCCTGATGCAGGTGGTAGAACACATTGCCTGCTTCGGCGCGGCTGGCTGCGACGATTTTTTCAAACTCGGGCAGCAGCGCCTCGCGGTGTTCGGATTTGACGGCAACGGTGGCCGCGATTTTAATGCCTGACATGGTTTTACTCCTTTTACAGCAGTTTTCAGACGGCCTTTAAACAGACAGGCCGTCTGAAAACCTTGATTGATGCGGCAATCAGATTTTCAAAATCCGTTCGCCCCTGCCGATGCCCGCCGCACCGGTACGCACGGTTTCGAGAATCAGGGCGCGACCTGCGGTTTCCAGAAAAGAATCGAGCTTGTCGGTCGAACCCGTGATTTCGATGGTATAGCTGCGGTCGGTAACGTCAACGATGCTGCCGCGGTAGATTTCGGTCAGCCGCAGGAATTCGTCGCGGTCTTTACCGACGGCGCGTACCTTGACCAGCATCAGTTCGCGCTCGACAAAGCGGCTTTCGTTCAAATCCACCACTTTCACCACTTCGATGAGCTTGTTGAGCTGCTTGGTGATTTGCTCGATCACGGTTTCGTCGCCGTGGGTAACGATGGTCATGCGCGACAGGGTTTGGTCTTCGGTGGGCGCGACAGAGAGCGAGTCGATGTTGTAGTCGCGTGCGGAAAACAGGCCGACCACGCGGCTCATCGCGCCGGATTCGTTTTCCATCAGAATGGATAAAATATGTCTCATCAGGGCACGCTCCTTGTGTCGTAATCGCGGTCTTTAACGTCGTTCACGTCGGAATCCTGCGGCTTTTCGCGCATATGCAGCGGCAGCACCATTTCGTCCAAACCCTTGCCGTTGCCCACCATGGGGAACACGTTCTGCTTTTTGTCGGTCAGAAAATCCAGGAAAACGAGACGGTCTTTCAGGTTTAGCGCTTCCAGCAGCGCACCTTCGACATCGGCCTTTTTATCGACGCGGATACCGACATGGCCGTAGGCCTCGGCCAGCTTCACAAAATCGGGCAGCGAGTCGAAATAGGTTTCCGATTCTCGGTTGCTGTAATAAAGCTCCTGCCATTGGCGCACCATGCCCAGATAGCCGTTGTTGAGCGTAACGATGTTGACGGGGATGCGGTATTGGAAACAGGTGCTCAATTCCTGGATATTCATCTGAATCGAGCCTTCGCCGGTAATGCAGAACACATCCTGATCGGGTGCGGCCAGTTTGGCGCCCATCGCATAGGGCAAGCCTACGCCCATCGTGCCCAAACCGCCCGAATTGAGCCATTGGCGCGGACGCTCGAACGGATAATATTGTGCGGCAAACATTTGGTGCTGGCCCACATCCGAGGTGATGATGGCCGAATTATTGGTAACTTCGGCAAGCTTCTGCACCACATACTGCGGCTTGATGATGTCGCCTTCGTTATCGAACCACAGGCTGTTGCGGCTGCGCCAACTTTCTACGGTATGCCACCATTTTTCCAGCGAAGCGGGATGGTGTTCCGCTTCCTGTTTCTTCCACAACGCCACCATTTCGCCCAACACGCTTTTCACGTCGCCTACAATCGGCACGTCCACTTTCACGCGTTTGGCAATGCTGGACGGATCAACATCGATATGGATGATTTTTTTCGGTTTTTCGAAAAACTTAGACGGCACGGACACCACGCGGTCGTCAAACCGCGCACCCACCGCCAACACCACGTCAGCATTCTGCATGGCCAAATTGGCTTCATAAGTGCCGTGCATCCCCAGCATACCCAAGAACTGGCGGTCGCTCGAAGGATACGCACCCAGACCCATCAGCGTACCGGTACACGGCGCACCGGTCATGCGCACAAACTCAATCAGTTCCTGATGCGCATTGCCCAGCACCACGCCGCCACCGAAATACACCACCGGCCGTTTGGCCGACGCAAACATCTGCACCGCTTTCTTAATCTGGCCGGTATGTCCGTGAACAACGGGCTGGTAAGAACGGATAAAGATGTCTTCCTGCGGATAGCTGAATTTCGCCATCGCCTGCGTTACATCTTTCGGCACATCCACCACCACAGGGCCGGGACGGCCGCTGGCGGCGATTTGGAACGCTTTTTTGATGGTCGGCGCCAATTCGTTGATGTCGGTAACGAGAAAATTGTGTTTCACACAAGGGCGGGTAATGCCGATGGTATCCACTTCCTGAAACGCATCCGTCCCGATCATCGGCGTACCCACCTGGCCGCTGACCACCACAATCGGCACTGAATCCGAATAAGCCGTGGCGATACCCGTCAGCGCATTGGTCGCCCCCGGCCCCGACGTAACCAAAGCCACGCCGACTTTGCCGCTCGTGCGCGCATAAGCATCGGCGGCGTGAACGGCCGCCTGCTCGTGGCGGGTAAGGATGTGTTTGAATTTATTGAGTTGGAAGATGGCATCGTAGATTTCGAGAACCGCACCACCCGGATAGCCGAAAACGTATTCCACGCCCTCGGCCTTGAGACTCTGCACAATGATTTGTGCACCTGATAATTGCATGGCAACCTCTTTTATTCGGTATGTAAACCAATAGGAACCGCCCGCCCCGCCCCAGCACCTGTAATGCAGTTCCTGCGGGCAGCGGTTTAGGGTACGCGCATCGCAGAAACACGGCAGCAGTCAGACAATCCAAGCAATTGGAATAGATACTTGAGATTTATCGGAAAAGAGCCTGAACGATAACCCAAAGCCGCATTTCAGGCAAGACAAAAGCGTCCGCCTTTCCCCGCATCACGTTTCCAATCCATACAAACACATTGATTTAAATAAAAATACTGCCGCCGACATACAGACAGGCCGTCTGAAAAACATTTTTTCAGACGGCCTGCGAAATCCGGTGGCGCACCCAACAGGGATCGAACCTGTGGCCTCCAGCTTCGGAAACTGACGCTCTTCCAACTGAGCTATGGGTGCGCGGGAAAGACGGTAAGATTAGCCTAAAACCGCAAAAATGGCAAAATATTTTGCGGCGGCGCCCGACTCGTCCGGCAAACGGTTATACCGCATCGCACCGGCCGATATACAAAACCACCCCGTTCCACATTCCCACCCTTCATGAAAACATGAAAATACGGAAACCGTTCGGATGAAATTTTTTCAGACGGCCTTGTATCTTTATCACATTACCGCACACCGTTTCCTGTCGAAAACAGGTTTTTTGAGATTTATCATGTTTTTTCTGATTTTTTTCACAGAAAATGGACGCTACCGATTGGAAAGCCCCGATGAATTCAGTATAATCCAGCAAAATATTGTTAACTGCGATTAACAAAAACCAAATAAAATCCATATACTTACAAGCTATTTTGCACAATCCACCATTGGCGAGGCCTACCAAATGAACCAACCCAACAATCTTAAAGCCCGAGGATCGGCGGCGTTTACCTTAGTCAGCGGCATCGTCATCCTGCTCGCAGTATTGTTCTTTGTCGTGAAACTGGCCGGCAGCCGTTCTTTCATCAGTGTAGACGAAAGCACCGCAACAGCAACCGAAACCCGCATCCAGCCCGCGGGCAAACTGATTATGGGCGACGGCATTCCCGTAGGCCAGCGCCAAGGCGACAAAATCTTCAGCAAAGTCTGTATCCAGTGCCATGCTGCCGACAGTACCGTTCCCAATGCACCCCGACTGGGCAACAACGGCGATTGGGCTCCCCGCATCGCCCAAGGCTTCGACACCCTGTTCCAACACGCACTCAACGGCTTTAACGCCATGCCCGCCAAAGGCGGCCAAGCCGACTTGACCGACGACGAACTCAAACGCGTCATCGTTTACATGACCAACAAATCTGGCGGCAGCTTCCCCGAACCTTCCACTTCCGCCGCATCAGGCGCAGCCGCTTCCGGCGCAAGTGCGTCGGCTCCTGCCGCCGCATCGGGTGCCGCACCTGCCGCTGCCTCCGGGGCAGCATCTGCCGCGTCCGCCGGCGGCGGCAACGGTCAGAAAGTCTTCGAAACCGCCTGCGCCGCCTGCCACGGTGCGGCATCTCCCATCCCCGGCGTTCCGCGCATTACCAAAAACGACGAATGGGCACCCCGCATCAAAAAAGGCAAAGATGCCTTGTTCAACAGCGCCATCAACGGCTTCAACGCCATGCCGCCCAAAGGCGGCCAGGCCAGCCTGAGCGACGACGACGTCAAAGCAGCCGTTACCTACATGGTGAACCAATCCGGCGGCAAATTCTAAAACCGGATAACGCCAATCAAAACAGGCATACCGTTTTTGCGGTGTGCCTGTTTTTTTCGACCGTATCCGAATAATCCTCTCCTCCGATGCCGATACCAAACATTCCCCGATGGAAATTACTTTAAAACAGGCAGAAATTCGTCGCACAAATATACAACATATTGTTTTCCATAAATATTCCCACAAACCCCAAATATCAGGTCTCCACCCGCTCAAGGATAACGGCAGCAAAGCCAACAGAATCGGTGTATGGTGCATAAAATAACGAACCGATTCAAACCAGCCCTTCCGTTTTCCCTTATCTTTTCAAGGCCGTCTGAAAATCCTTAACCCTTGTTTTCAGACGGCCTGTCTAACTTACCAAACAAACCCTGCAAACTGGGCTATAATCGCGACTTTTCCAACCTTCCGAAGACATCAAGCAATGACCAAAACGTTCAAATATTCCGCACTGGCGCTTGCCGCCGTATTCGCATTGGCCGCCTGCAAACAGGAAGCAGGCGCAGGCAAAGCCGCTTCCGGCGCTTCTGCCGCAGCCGCTTCCGGAGCCGCAGCTTCATTGGGCAATTCCACCCAGCAGGCCAGCTATGTGATGGGTATGGGCATCGGCCAGCAACTGAAAGAAATGAAGGAAATCGGTCTCGAACTCGACCGCAAACTGATTGACCAGGCCATCGAAGACACTCTGGCCGGAAAAGCGAAACTCAACGACCAACAGGCCGGCGAAGTCATGATGGCGTTCCAAACCGAGCTGGGTAAAAAAGCCCAGGCCAAACTGGAAGCCGACGGAAAAGCCAACCAGCAAAAAGGCGATGCTTTCTTGGCTGAAAACGGCAAAAAACAAGGTGTGAAAACCACCGCATCCGGACTCCAGTACACCATCAAAACCGAAGGTACAGGTGCACAGCCCAAAGCCACGGATACCGTTACCGTAGAATACGAAGGCCGTCTGATTGACGGTACCGTGTTCGACAGCAGCAAACAGCACGGTATGCCCGCCACCTTCCAACTCAACGGCATGATTCCCGGCTGGACCGAAGGTTTACAGCTGATGAAAGAAGGCGGCGAAGCCACGCTCTTCATCCCGGCCAAACTCGCTTACGGCCCTCAGCCCCAAGGCAACAAAATCGGCCCCAACGCCACTCTGATTTTCGATGTGAAACTGCTGAAAATCGAAAAAGGCGAAAAAGCCCAACAGCAGATGCCGCAGCAGATTTCTCCCGAACAGCTCCAGCAAATCCAGCAGCAGATGCAGCAAATGCCGCAGGAACAGCCCCAAGCCAAACCTGAAGGCAAAAAATAATCCTGTCTTTGCAGCACACGGCAAAGGCCGTCTGAAAGATTTTCAGACGGCCTTTTGTTTCGGATGAACCGGTTATCGGAACGTTTGAACCGCCCATCCTGTTTCCCTTCAATGGAACTCCGTTCGGCAAACCGTTGTTCCGCCCGAATAAAACACAACAGCAAACCATGCCTGCCCACGATGCCAGCGTATCCCCGTTCCCCGCTTACCGTTTGCCGCCCGTTTCACTATAATGATGTCCGCCGCTGCCGTGGTGCGCCGTAAAACGACCGCTTCCGTCCTTTAGGACTGCACTTGGATGATACCGCTATGCCCACAGGCGGAAACCAAGCGGCCAAGCACAGGAAAACCAGGCTCAGGCATATCCGGCCGCACTCAGGCCGTCTGAAAACCCGCCCCCCATCCCCCATTTTCAGACGGCCTGCCCTCCCGCTTTGCCATTCACAGGAATCCCCATGAACACCTTTCTCAACGGCTTTATGATTTCCGGCGGACTGATTATGGCCATCGGCGCGCAAAACGCGTTCGTGCTCAAACAAGGACTGCTGCGGCAGCATATCGGTACCGTCGTGCTGCTGTGCTGGCTGTGCGACGTGATGCTGATCGGTGCGGGCGTGTACGGCGTCGGCGCAATCCTGTCCGGCAATCCGCTGCTTTCCGCCCTGCTCTCGCTGGCCGGCGGACTGTTCCTGCTTGCCTACGGCGCGATGAGTGCAAAACGCGCCTGGACGGGCGGCAATTATCTGAGCGTCGATTCTGCCCCAGCAACGCAGTCTTCCCGATTCAAAACCGCCGCCGCCACGCTCGCGATTACCCTGCTGAACCCCCATGTTTATGTGGACACCATCATGCTGATCGGCGGCTACGCCACCGGTCTGGACGGCAACGGCAAAGCCCTGTTTCTGATGGGTGCGCTGAGCGCTTCGGCCTTGTGGTTTTGCAGCATCGGCTTCGGCTCGCGCCTGCTGCTGCCCGTTTTCCGCCGCGAACGGGTGTGGCAGGCATTGGACGCGCTGATTGCGCTGATGATGTTTTATCTCGCCGTCGGCCTGTTGTCACAGGCGTGGACGGCATTCAAGGCCGTCTGAAAAACAGTTTTCAGACGGCATCCGGCCGTTCTCCATGCCCTGCCGCATCCGTCCGCCCTATGGCATTTCCCCCACATTCCGCCGTGCGAATCCGCTAAAATAACGCATCTTTCCCCCGTTTTTCATAAAAAGCCGTTAAACCGCGCGGCGGACGCTTGCCCGCATCCGCACGACGGATTAACTTAACCCCGTCCGAAACCGCCGCAACTTCCACAACGGCAGGCGGTTTCCCCCGAAACGAGCATCCCATGACCAACACCGTTATCCTGATTTCCGGCCGCGGCAGCAATATGCAGGCCATCGTCAACGCCGCCATTCCCGATGTCAACATCGCTGCCGTTTTGAGCAACAGCAATACCGCAGCCGGACTGGCATGGGCGGCGGAGCGCGGCATCGCCACCGGCAGCCTCAACCACAAAGAATTCCCCAGTCGCGAAGCCTTCGATGCCGCCATGATGGAAAAAATCGATGCCTACCGCCCCGACCTGGTGGTGTTGGCGGGATTCATGCGCATCCTGACCCCCGCATTCTGCGCCCACTACGAAGGCCGTCTGATCAACATCCACCCTTCGCTGCTGCCCTCGTTTACCGGCCTGCATACCCACAAGCGTGCCATCGAAGCCGGTTGCCGCGTGGCAGGCTGCACCATCCATTTCGTGACCGCCGAACTCGACTGCGGCCCGATTATTTCCCAAGGCGTCGTGCCCGTACTCGACGACGACACCCCCGAAACCTTGGCCGCAAGGGTTTTGGAAGCAGAACACAAACTGTTGCCGCAAGCCGTGGCCGATTTTGCCGCAGGCCGTCTGAAAACCGACGGCAACCGCGTCGCCAATTCCCACCGCAATGCCGCAGGACAAATCCTGCTGGCCTGACCGCACAGGCGGCTCGCAGGAACGGCGCAACATTTCAGCCGTTTTCAGACGGCCTGAAACACATACCCGCAGCAGCGCGCGCAAACGCAAACCCCGTTGCCCCGAAACACGGCCCAAGGCCCTGCCGCAACGCTGCCCCCTTAACCGTTTTCAGACGGCCTTCGCCGCAATACCGCAACAGGCCGTCCGAACACCCGCCCGCATCCGCATCCCGCAGAAAGGAAACCCGATGAAAAAACTGATCCTGCCCCTGATGATCGCCGCCCTGAGCGTGCCCGCGATGGCCGAACTGCCCCAATCCGCCGTACTGCAATATTCCGGCAGCTTCGGCAAACTGCGCCTGCCCGCCACCATGACCTTCACCCGCAGCGGCGGCAGCTACAAAATCGTGTCCAACATCAAAGTCCCGCTTTACAGCATCCGCTTCGAAAGCGGCGGCAGCATCAGCGGCAACACCCTGCAACCGAGCTACTACAAAGACGTGCGCGGCGGCAAACTCTACGCCCAGGCCAAGTTCGGCGGCGGCAAAATCACCTACGGCAAAGCGGGCAAACAGAAAACCGAAGCCGATTCCGGCAGCACCATGGATCTGTTTACCCTGGCGTGGCAACTCGCCGCCAACGATGCCAAACTGCCCGCCGGCACCCGCATCACCAACGGCAAAAAAATCTACCGCGTCGGCAGCCTCAACAGCGCAGGCAGCGCGCAATACAAAATCGGCGGCACGGCCACCACGGTCAACCGCTACCGCGTAACGCGCGGCGACGACACCGTCAGCTACGCCTTCGCCCCCGAGTTCAACAACATCCCCGCCCAAATCAGCTACACCGACGACGGCAAAACCTACAACCTGCGCCTGACCAGTGTCAAAATCAACGGCCAGAGCGTTCCGTCGAAATAAACCGCCGCGCCATACGGCAAAACCGCTTGCGGCGGACATCGGGTCGTTTTCGCACAGGCCGCAAGCCGTACTGCCGTCCGCAACCTTTTTACACGGGTTTTCAAACCGCCGCCGCAGATTCCTCCCGCACGGGCACTGCGGCGGTTTCCGCCAAACGGTTTGCCGATGCGCGTTCCCAAACACCTGTCATTCAAGGCCGTCTGAACACCTTTCAGACGGCCTTTTCCGAAGCCCGCCGTTTTACCTGTTTCATTGAAAAACAAGCCTTTTCTGCGTACAATCCGCGTTTTGATTTTTTCAGACGGCCTGCCCCTGCCACAGGCCGTCTGAAACCGTTTTGCAGAGAACCGAGAACAATATGTCCGAAATCCTAGACCAAGTGCGCCGCCGCCGCACCTTTGCCATCATTTCCCACCCCGACGCGGGTAAAACCACGCTCACCGAAAAGCTCTTGCTGTTTTCGGGTGCGATTCAGAGCGCGGGTACGGTCAAGGGTAAGAAAACGGGCAAATTCGCCACTTCCGACTGGATGGAAATCGAGAAGCAGCGCGGCATTTCCGTGGCGTCATCCGTGATGCAGTTCGACTACAAAGACCACACCGTCAACCTGCTCGATACGCCCGGCCACCAAGACTTTTCGGAAGACACCTACCGCGTTTTAACCGCGGTGGACAGCGCGCTGATGGTGATTGACGCGGCCAAAGGCGTGGAAGCGCAAACGATTAAACTCCTTAACGTT
>NZ_JBHCJY010000094.1:0-24874 GCF_041804105.1 Neisseria sp. | reverse complement strand
TGGCTTCCACCTTATAGCCCCGATCTGAATCAGATAGAGAAAAAGTGGGCTTGGATTAAAGGTGTTAGGAATCGGCTGCGAATTACGGATGTGGATTGGCTGTTTCAGGTGTGTATCGATAAATAAGTTTATTTGCTATATATCGTACGATATAAAATTTTATTTACTACTGTATTTTGACCATGGGTTATTTGCAAATACAGAAGGCTATCTGTAAAATATCTCATATAGAACTTAAAATCCACTAGCTTAATTTACGGAGTTAAAATACATAGGTATGCAGAAAATAGCCCGAATTTATCTTAGAGTGAGCACTCTGCAACAAAATTTAGACCGCCAGCGCGAAATCATCGAAGAAGCTAAGAAAAACGGTTTTTACATAGCGGGTGTCTATGAGGAGAAGGCCAGCGGGGTAAACGCGAGCAGACCAGAGCTTAATCGGTTGATTGGCGACCTACAGGAGGGCGATTGGGTCATCGCAGAAAAAATCGACCGCATTACCCGTTTGCCGCCTCGAGAAGCCGAACTTCTGATTCGAAGAATTACTGAAAAAGGGGCAAGACTGCATGTCCCGGATGTTTTTTCATTCGGAAATATTGATGAGCTGATGGGGCAGGGCGATTCGTTACCCAAATACCTAACCGAACCGCTGATGGAAGCATTGCAGAAAATGTTTCTGCGCATGGCCTTGAGCATCGCACATGAGGATTGGAAGACCCTGCGCGGCCGGGCGCAACAGGGTATTGAGCGGGCCAGGAGGGAAGGAAAAATGAAAGGCCGGCCGGCCGATAAGCAGCTGCACAAGCACATCATCCAATTGACCATGCAGGGTGTGAGTATTGCCGGTATCGCATCGGCACTGCATTGCAGCGCATCCACCGTGAGCAAGGTAAGGCGGAAACATAAAGCCAATCACAAATCGGGCGATAAAGACCAGTTTGATATTTTTCAGAGGAAGGAGTCATGAAGCCTCCGTTTTCATTAACCAATACCATGCTGAAGACAAACCACCTAACGGCGAAATCAGAATGCGTGCTGCTCAAATGGAAGGTTTGATGGAACTTTATCGGTCGTCATGCCAGTAAAACCAAGAAGCTGCTTACCTTGGCGGAAATTAACGAAATATCTGTATCCGGCTGGGTGCTTCAGGAATGAACTCCTGTCACATATTGACGAAGTCAATAAAAAAGACTGTCTGATTTTTAGGCAGTCTTTTTTTATATCACTGTATCAAAAAAATGATATAATTTAGTAAATTTATTATTTTTTTGATACAGTGAAGAATTCCCGTTCATATCTACAAATTGCTTCGGAAGTTGACCGTGTGCTCAAAGCGCAACGACTGACTTTGCGCGACTGTGTCGATGCTTATAACCGTGAGTATCAAGACGACATTGCAAAAAACAGAAAAGCACTGCTGAATAAGGATTTCATCCAGCGGGTAAGGTCGGGGCGGTGCAAGGTAATCAGTCGGAGGGTTGTTGATTTGTGCGTTTTCCTGCAAATCGATCCGTACGAACAGCCGAGCGAAACTTCTGCAATCCAAGAGTTGAAGGATATTGAAAATCTGATACGCCAATATCCCGCATTGGAATCAGGACTGCTTCAACTGCTAAAGGATGTACACCGGCTGCTTGAGTCCAATTTTGAAAAAATGCCGTTATCCGGGGAGGTTGTGTAAATGGACAGTCTGCTGAAAAATCTCGTCCGAATCCAAGTGTCGAATCTTTCAGGGTTTGATTTTCAAAAATTCATCATCTCCCTTCTGCGTATCCATTACGGAAACGACAATATTCAGGAAGTCCGCCGGGTAAAAGACCAGGGAGCCGACTGCCTAATACGGCTGGGGATTTGTGTTGCCTGCTATGCTCCGGAGAAAGCCGGCCAAGCCGGAAAAATGACCAAGAAATTGCACGATGACTTCGGTTCTTACCAATCAAACTGGCAACGGCTGTATCCTGACTGGCATTTCTATACCAATCTGGAACCTGCTCCCGAGCATATCCGGCAGGTGGCCGACTGGGGGTGGCAGCATAAAATATGCGGACTCGGCCATATTCTGTACATGATTGAAACGGATTCCGGCGGACGATCCAGACCATATCCGCAAAAATACCGGCTGTATCGTGAATTAAATATCGGTGACGAATATCTCGGTAGGGATTTTGTGGAAAAACTGCTTGATGATTTGTGCAGTCAGAACTACGAAACCGACCAAATAGACTATCTGGAAAAAGCCCCGGAAATTCTGCATAAAATCCGATCCAACAGTACAGAATCAGAGCATGAAGAATTTGAGAATTCGATAAAGTCTACTTATCCGTTTCAGGCTGAAATAGAAGAGGTATTGAATGCCTACACAGACCGCGATATCAATACCGTTAAAAACCGGATTTTCAATGACTACGGTAAATTGGCATCACTGCCGCTTAGCGGATTTCAAAAAATGAAACAGTTGATCGCGAATTACGAAGAACGTTATAACGGCGAATTGAAAGACGATATGCTTTCGGCCTATATATCCGCATTGGTGTGGTATGTTTTTTCGCAATGTCATATAGGTACAAAGCCGGGAGGGGATCAAAATGGCACTATTACATCCCGAAAGTGATTTAAGCCTATCGGTTGTAGCAATGGGCGCAGGGTTACTGAAAATTCTGTCAAAAAAATCTCCAGTCATGATCGATGATATGCTTGCGTCATTTCTCAAACAGGATCACCGCCGGACAATCGTCAATTTTTATTCGTCTCTGGAGTTTCTGTATACGGTAGGTGCAGTAGAACACGAACAGTACCATATCTCGATTTGCCGGCAGCCAACTCAAACCGACATTTTTGATTAGACACGGAAAGCCTGATTATGCTGAAAAAACTTTGGTCACCGACCGGTTTGTTGTTACAGGATATAAACTTCAAACAGGGATTGAATCTTATCATCGGCTCCGCCAAAGATGGACAATCCCACGGAACAAACGGTATCGGCAAATCCAGTATTGTCCGTCTGATCGATTATCTATTGTTGTCTTCGGATACGGCGAAGATTTTTGACGAAAAAAAATATGCGTTTCTAAAAGAACAGGGGCACCAGGTATGTCTGCTTCTTGAGAATGGGGGAGAGCTTCTGGAAATCCGCCGCAGTTTCGGAGAGCCGAAGAAAGTCTACATCCGGGAAAACATTCAGGCTGAATACCCTTACGAAATCGAAGAAGCCAAGAAACTTCTTTCCAGAAAATTCTTTCCGCAGAGCACCGAGCGGAAATATCCAGAAGGGAGTTACCGCAACCTGATGAATTTCTTTGTCAAAGATGATTTGACAAGTGTGAAGCGTAATGACCCGATTGCCTACCTCCAGCATGGAGGGGCTAAAAAGAGCCTACTAATATTGTTGAATCTCTATTTGCTTGGGTTGTCTTCCGCTCATCTGAACGATTTGCTGAAAACATGGGAAACTACCGAGGAACTGACTCGGGAAGTTAAGGTTCTGCAAAAACATCTGGAAACATCCGGTAAACCCATTTCCCAATTGCGTTCGGAACTGGCTGTTAAAGGAAAAGAGCTGGCACTCATCCGACAATCGTTAAACGAATTCAAACTCAATGATTCTTTCAAAAAGATTTCCGAAAGAATTGCGGAGCTGGACGAACAGCTGGCCAGCTTGAGAAAGAAAGAACGCCAAACCGGCAATCAGCTTGAAAAATTGAAGAAATTCACGGAATCGTCCCAGAGTGAAATCGATGTGGATGATGTCCGGAAACAATACGAATCGGTAGCTTTGGATTTGGGACGGATTGTCAGGAAAAGTTTGGAGGAAGTGCTGGATTTCCGGGCATCCATCACACGGGAACGGCTGAAGTTTTACGGCAACCGCATGACCGAATTGTCTTCGGAGCATAAAAAACTGTTGGCCGAAATCCAAGAGAAAGATGCGCAGCGTGCAGGGCTGATGAAAACAATCGATGACAATATGGATATGTCGTTAACAGAGGCGTGGGGCAGGTACGCATTAGAAAGTGCAAAAATTGCCGAAATCCGCCAGCGGTTGGACGGTATTGAAAAAATCCATGCTGAACTCGGCAGAATGCAGCACGATGAAAGCATGCACCATATGCAGATACAGTTGGCTCTGTCCGAGTATTCTGAATCTGTTGAAACCATCCGCAGCCTGTTCAACGAAATCGTTGCCGCTGCATTCGAAGACATCCGTTATGAAGCAAAGGGAGTCTACTTGGATATTTCCACCCCGGGGCAGTTAAAAAACAGAAATGTGCCGGTAAAAATAGAAATCGGTTTTCCGCATATCGAAGCACTGGGGCAGACCAAGTTAAAAACGGTCATTTATGATCTGACGGTATTTCTGAATGCCGTGCGCGAAAATATCCCGTTGCCTGATTTTCTGATACACGACGGGGTGTTCCACGGTATCGAAATCAGAAAGAAAGTCAATCTGTTGAATTACATTCACAAACAAAGCGAACAGGGCGGTTTTCAATATATCACCACCTTCAATGAAGACGAGATACAGATTGGAGACCTTGACCGGAACCGGGGGATAAATTACCGCTTTGATTTGGACAGCAATATCATTGTCAATCTGAAAGACAAGCCCGGAGAAATGCTGTTCGGATTCAGATTCTAAAAGTAACATTCCAAAACAAAAACGGAGTCAAATTTATCGGTAATCTATGCGGACAGAAACTTAGACTCGCCGCATGGTTAAAATTCGTGCAGGAACTTTCAAAAACCGAACAACTGCTTGCCGGTGTTGAAGTTGATTTGGATGAACCGCTGTGAGTATCGTCCGTGAAACCGTACAGATTAACGGCTGGCAGATTTATGTCCACGAATTGTTTTGGAACCAATATTTCAAACGAGAAGAGGTGGCGGTTACAGGCATTGGTTCAGAGCCAAATTCTTCCCGCCGTAAAGATCGGTTGGTAAGAAGTATTTGACATTAGTCATATTGTAGTTACAATTTGAAAATTAGTCGTACTGATGATCTTAAATTGCCTGATAGGAGAAGCAATATGCTGACACAAATCGAATTAACGCCTGCCCGTGCAGAGGCCTTGGAGAAGTTGGAGCAAGCAACCGGTGAAAGCAAGTCAGCTTTAATCAGCAAAGCCCTGGATCACTTTATCGAATTGCATCGTGAATATGCTGAATTGGCGGCTGAAGTAGAACAGGCAAGGGCAGAAATTGAGGCTGGACAATCATTCTCATCAGCGGAAATTACGGCAAGTGCTATGTCGGCCATTTCTAAAGTCAAGACAAGGAAAGCTGTCAGATGAAGACTGTTACATGGTCTCAGTTGGCTCGGTTGCGTGTCGATGAAATTGTAGAAATGGTGGCTGAATATGCCGGTGAGCAATCAGCAATCCGTTATGTTTCAGAATTCAACAGAATGGTGGAGTTGGCAGCCCATAATCCCAACATGGGAAAGATAGGTATTGTCCCAAATACGCGGGAACTCTATCCTATTCAGGGTAAATATCGGATTGTATATGAAGTATCAGGTGAAAAACTTCATGTTTTGACGGTAAAAGCTACCCAACAGCTTCATATTCCGGAGTCTTTTGATCAAGAGAAGGAAGAGGGTAAATAACGGTATGGCAGATATATCTTCCCGACAAACCGTTTCCAACGGTTTGTCAGTATCAAGAAAAAAACCAAGGGGACCAAATAAATTACCGACCAAAACGCAAGTTACCCTTCGTTTGGATCAGGATGTTTTAGCTGCTTTCAAGGCAACAGGAAAAGGTTGGCAATCCCGTATTAACGATGTTTTACGTCGGGAGCTTCCTTAATGGCAAACAACTGCCGGTCGATTGAAACAGTCCGCTACTCTTTGTTTGGTGAGTTGGGAATGTTTCGGGAAAAGATGCTTAAAAGTCAATCTAAATGCCAAAAAAAAGCATAGTTAAAAGTGAAGCATAAAGGCTGTCTGGAGTTTCCAAACAGCCTTTATGCTTGGATATTCAGCCGGAAAGTGGTGGGTCTGAAACAGGAAAAGCCGGAGACCTGTCAAACCGCAAAAGCGGCCAAAATGCTGGCAGCCGTACACAAGCCGGCTTTTGAATTCATCCCCGCCGATCCGTCTTGGGATCTTTACCGCCAGGGTAACACGCTCGGTAGCGGGTACAAGTATTGGCTCAGAGCTAAATTCTTCCAGCAGTTACCGCCTGTTTTTCCGATACAGTACACAAGAAAAAATCATTGTTTACGTATGGGTTAACAACGACAAAACCAAGCGTACCTATGGCAGCAAAACCGATGCTTATGAGGTTTTTGCCGCAATGTTGAAAAACGGTAATTCTCCGGATAGCTGGGAGGTACTGAAAATTACCGCCGACCTCTCCGCCGGCTTAATAAGCTTTTATCGCCCAAATGGGCGATAAAATGAGCGATAAAGTGGGCGATAAATTAAGTCTGTTCCGTGATGTGGTTGAAGACATCCTGTCACGCTAAGAGACGGTGACTTCCTCGGAGCTTCAAAAAGCAAGTGGAAAATCTGCGTCAACCGTTAAACGCCACTAGGCTGAAATGGTGGCTGACGGTTATTTGGTTGCGGAGGGTGGAAATAAATCCCGGCGTTACCGTAAAGCCGTCTGAAAGCTATTTTCGCCAGGGTCAAGGTGGAAGCATAAAGCCAATCACGAATCGGGCAATAACCAGTTCGATATATTCCGGTGCTTTGGAAAAATTTGACGGTAATGAAAAAATACATTACATTTAAATTGCGTTGAATAGGAGACACTCAATGGGTACTTTATCTATTACTGCCAAGGGGCAGGTAACACTGAAGCGTGATTTATTGCAACATCTGGGCCTTCTTCCGGGGCAAAAAGTCGAGTTCGACAAACTGCCTAACGGCGAAATCAGAATGCGTGCCGCCAAAGCGGAAGGATCGATAGAAAACTTTATCGGCCGCCATGCAGGTAAAATCAAGAAGCCGCTTACATTGGAAGAAATCAATGAAATCGCCGCATCCGGTTGGGCAGAACAGGAATGAAGATTACCGCCGATACCAATATTCTGCTGCGTGCGGTTCTGCAAGACGAACCCACTCAGGCAGCCGTTGCTTCCGAACTCCTGCGTTCGGCCGAGTTGGTGGCTGTTTCTCTGCCTAGTTTGTGCGAATTGGTTTGGACGTTGCAGCGTGGTGCAAAATTGAGCAGGGAAGATGTGGTGCAAACCGTGCGTGATTTGCTCAATACGGAAAAAGTGGCCATGAACCGGCCTGCAGTAGAAGCCGGATTGTCCGTACTGGAATCTGGCGGCGATTTTGCGGACGGTGTGATTGCCTACGAAGGCAGCTGGCTGGGTGGCGAGATATTCTGTTCTTTCGATAAGAAAGCTGTCAAACTTTTGGAAAAACAGGGTACAAAAACCAAGCTGGCGGCAGAGTAATCTGCTAATTTGAGAATGTTTCGGGAAGAGTCGTTTTATCTCCTAAATGGGCGATAAAATGAGCGGTAAATCTCTTGAAATATATGATATATATCAGGTGAGTAGGATAACAGGAGCATGAAATAAAGAATACCAATAGGCAGACAGACCAAAACGCTTTTTATGGTTATATAAAAAGCGTTTTGGCTGCTGGGTACGAGCCTCTAAAAATGCTCGCTCTTATACCTTACTCCTAATTGTTTTGATGGGGGATAAAAGTCGTGTCCCATACGTGTACCGTGCAACATGGCCGGGGTGTAACGGTAGAAATCGGCATTGTCCCAGTCAAATGTGGTTTGGATGTCGTGTTCGCGGTCGTTTTCAATTAGCTCGACAAGGTTCGGATTAAGCATGATGCTTTTGCCGATAGAGACACTTTCTACCCAACCGGTTTGATAGGCGGTAAGCATGTCGTCGGCAGTGTAAAGATTGCCTGAGCCAAAAAACGGTAAGCGTCCGGCAATTTTGTCATGAACCACCTGCATACGGGTAAGTCCCACAATGAAATATGCAGGTATTGCAATGGCTTATCCGCCAATGCGTCTACCAGTGCCAACGTTTCTTTCATGGTAATGCCGTGTTCGCCCGGTTCTTCGGGTGAGAAGCGGTAGCCGATAATGAAATCAGAGCGGTTGTGCTTTTGACGCATTTCGTCAATGGCATCAACAATCGCCAACGGGAAACGCATGCGTTTTTCCAGGCTGCCGCCCCAAAGGTCATCACGCAGATTGGTGGCGGCAGAGAAAAACTGCTGAATCTGCCAACCGTTCGCACCGTGGATTTCCACACCGTCAAAACCTGCACGCAATACCAGCTCTGCAGCGTAGGCGTAACTGGCCACCATATCCCAAACTTCCTGCTCCGTCATGGTGCGGAAACGACCGTAATAATCACCAGTGGCAGCCAGTAATTCTGCACCTTGTACCATGTCAGAGTCGGCACGCAAACCGCTGTGGGCAATTTGCACCACCGCTTTACTGGTTCATGCCATTGATGACAATGCCCAAAAATTTTACCTGAAACAACGCAGTAATTTGGTCAGCCACCCTGCTTCTGCCTCTGTTTTCAGTCGCCGGTTTTCTTTTGTTATCTGTTCCGCCTTCTCTTTCAGCAGGTTGTTTTGGCCAACCAGTTCCATCATTTTTTCCGTCAGGTTGTGGTGTTCCGCTTCGACATGGCGGATTTTGGCTTCATGTTCGGCCAGTTTTTCTTCCAGGTTGCGAACTTCTTCGTTTTTCCAGTCGGCAATTTCCCGCATGCTCTCAAGTTCTTTGCGTGCGGTATCCCATTCTCCGTAAAGTTTTTCCGCTTCGGCAAAGACGGCCGATTTCGGGTTGTTGTATACCACGCCGCCGATGGATTTACGGAAAATGCGCCGCAGTTTGTCCAAATGTTCCGATATTGCACGGTCGGCATCCTGTTCGCCCATCTGTGCAATAACCGTTTCATCAAGATACAGGGCGCTGTCCGGATCTCCTGTGGCAATCTGAATCACCGGAATGCCGACTGCTTCCAAATCCCGGCATTTCGGTGATCCGGCCGTCAGTTTTGACGTGTGGTAGATTTCGAATGCAAGTCTGCCGCTCCATTGCCGTTCAAGCGAGAATAGGGCGGTTGGGGCGGCAGGTTGGATAAACCGGCAGAGTGCATCTACTATATAAATATGCCTGTTGGCATCAATGCGCTGTTCCACATCCCCACCGTCAAAAACAATCTCTTCATCCGCTTTGCCGGAATATGGCCCGTACCTATTAAAAAATCGCAACCTGGTTTGTACTTTTGATGCAGCCAGCTCGGCAATTACCTGTTTGCACAAGGTGTGGGTCAGGGTTTCGGGGGCGGTATCGCCCGTTCTGTTTGCGACACCCTTGTAGGCAAAATAATGTGTCTGTCCGCGACGGGTCTTGTGCATCTCCAAACGTTCGCCGGGTTTGTGGCAGCTGTAGACGGTACTCAATTTCCGCATTTGAGCCTGCAATGGCGTAACGATTTCGTTGCCGTATTGTCCGGTATAGGCGATGACTTTCATTTGGATTTTCAGGGAGATTTAAGTAATTGAACCTTAACACATTGTTGTCATGATGGGCGTGTGATGCAAAAAATAATTGTAAAAACGGTTGACAGTAAAAAACTGTCTTTGCAAAATAAACCCGTACCAAATGTTTATTGCTTCATCAAAAAGCAAAAGCCGTAGCTGTAGTTCGCATACGGGTCTCTTTGGAGATAACTACTCTTTTTTCTCTATCGGCAACAGAGCCGACTTCTTTTCAAACCCCCTTGGGGATACACATCCCCGACGGGAATGGTGTATCCCTTTTTTATTGGAGATACATCATGTCAAACCAAACTCAAAACCCCCAAAACCAAAACCGCAACAACGATTATGTTGATTTGGTAACAACCGGAATAGGTTACATCAACCGCCCCCGTTGGATTACTCCCGACAAAGGCGAACCTTACATGGGTTGTTCCATCACTGCCTGGTATGGTAAAGGCGGCAAAGACACCCAGCTGTTTGAAACCAGTGTCTTCGGACAGGCCAAAGATGTGCTGAATGCTTTGCTTCAGGCCTATCCGCAGGTGGCTGATCGAAATGCCGGTCCCAAAGTTACTGTCACTTGTGGTTTTACCATAGGTGACGGTACGCCCGACAGCTTTACGACCCGGAAAGGTGAGCATGTTAAATGTATTCGAGGCAGGCTGTTCAAGATTAGCTGGATCAACGTAAACGGACAACGGTTCTTTACGCATCAAGACGATACGGATCAGCAAGGTCAGTCCCAGCAGCACGGGCAACCTCCGGTACAGCAGGGTCAGCCTCAGCAATACGGACAGCCTCCGGTGCAACAGGGTCAGCCTCAGCAATACGGACAGCCTCCGGTGCAACAGGGTCAGCCTCAGCAGTACGGGCAGCCTCCGGTGCAGCAGGATCAGTTCCAGCAATACGGACAACCTCCGGTACAGCAGGATCAGTTCCAGCAGTACGGTCAGCCTCCGGTACAGCAAAACGGTTACCGGCAGCCGGTTCAAAGCCAAAACCAGCAATATGCGCATCATGGTTGATATTTAAGTTCCTGATTATGTTGTTTGTGTTTAAATTTATTTGGCACAATATGACGGCATAGAAGGACTTCAGACAGTCTGACGGTTAAAACCGTCCCTTTAAAGAGAAAACCTTCGGGTTTTCTCTTCTCATTCCCAAGTTGGATATATGGATGGCGGGCCAAATCATCGCTGCTCATCGATAATCGCCAGCCTGATTGTCTGTGCTATACTTTGGTTATGAACAATATTGCCGTATCGGAACGCTCATTCTTCCGGTGCAGGTTTCCGTTCACTTTTTAAAATCCGCCGCAATGCGGCCATATCGGCGGTAACTGTCCCAAGCGGACAAGCCGTTTGTTTGGGACAGTTACCGTCCGCCGCCGAAAGACGGCCTACTTCAGATTTTTTCTCTTTTCTGCAGTAAAGGTAAGGTCTGCCTTGCGAGACCTGGCTTACCACTCTTCATTTGTCGATGCCTGTTCTGTTTCGGCAAAGCAGGTATCCGCAAATGAAGCTGCCTAAAAAACAGGCAGATGAAATTGTTCTTTAACAGTTGGAACCTAATACTATATTTTTTTCGGTTATCCACATAATTGGTGGATAACCCGCTATATTGCGGCCGTATTGATACGGCCGCCCCCAAACCTGTTCTGACGAGCAGGTTTTCCCGGAGGTTTGGTAACCGAATGGCCGGGAAAACCTGTTTTCACGCGTCGGCTTGCCGATGCTTGATGAGCTGGCATCTTTAACTGCCTAGGCAACTGTCACTGTAATTTGCCGTCAATACCGTTTGTGTGACTCTGTTTGACAAACCGCTTTCCAATGTCTCTCTCCCCATATCGAGAGACGGGAAACTTTTCATAACCGATCGAAAAACCGGTGGCCATGGCTTTTTCGGCGCGGGATTCCTGCAAGGGATAAATCCCCGTACCGTCAAACCAACCCGGTTCGATAGATTATCAGCCCCTGTACCCGGGTGCAGGGCCGTTTCAAATGGCTGCTTGCACAGTCTCTTTTGCCCGTTCACCCTGCTCACTCCAGTGGGCAGGCGCGGGCCTCGCCACCATACCGTTACGGTATACGGCCGTTTTCCGGCCTTCTTTTTCAACCCGTCGGGGGTACACTCCCCCGATAGGGCATGGTGTACCCCTTTATTTTTTAGGAGTATGACCATGAATCTCAATCTTGCAACCTTCCCGCACCGTTCCGGTGCAGTTCTGAATCCCAATTTAACCCCTGAAAACATACGCCTCGGCGATATACTGACCCACCGTTACGACCATCACAAAGTTGTGGTTGCCTGTATCGACGGCAGCCATCTGCTGTTGGTCGACAAAGACGGCAGAATCAGCCGTCAGCGTATCCGCCGCGTCATCGGCAGATACAGCCGTCGGGCCAACGACATCCATGGTCGGAACAATGCCCGTCTGGCACTGGTCAAAGCCGTGAATGCCTTGGATGCCGACACCCGGTTTCTGAGCAGGATGGGGCTGCGTATGGCCCAATGGGTCTATTTGGACAACATCTACCATGCGGTTCGACACTGACCGCACCGTCTGATTTTTCAGACGGCCTTCCCAACCACGGGGATACCGCCCCGTGGCAGGTATCCCTGTTTTTTACAGGAGACTGCCATGTCTATCTCTCTTCCCGGTACGTTGACCGTACAAGCCATACAAGGCCGCAAGGGTATCTTCCATGTGGCCCAACTTTTCACCTCCATCGGTGAGTTCAACCTTAAAAACCCCGTATTGATGCAGTTCGCACCCGGTGAATATCCCGGAAACTTCATCCTTGAACAAATTAAGGTCAAGGCCTATGAATGGAAGGGCGGCGCCACATCGTATATCGACGCAACGCTCGACTGGGCCGCGCTCGAACTGTTCGCAAAAGAAGTCGGATGCGTAGACGAAGCAGGGCAGGGGACGTTCGATCCCAATCCCGGCGAAAACGGCATCGTTATTCCGGATTGCGCCCAAACCATCGAACACATCGCCCTCATGATCAATCATCATTGCCGGACGGTAAATCTCGGTGAGTACATACTGAGCGACCGCGAAGTGCTGGGTTCTGCCCGGGATTTGCTCAGGGAGGCAGGGTATGTTTTTCAACCACAGGCACAGGCTTGGCTGTTACAGGAAAAAGCATGATGGAAAACCTATGGATGACTTCACGCAACAACCTGATGAGCGACGCATTTTTTATTTTCGGCCGCCGTTTGATGTTCGCATCGCTGCACGGCCGTGATGCGGACATGCTGGCTTTTCAGGCATCTTTGCAATCGGCAAGCCCTTACGGTTTCAACAGCAGGCTCGGTTTCAGACAGCCGGATGAAAAACGGGAATGCCCGATGCTGACCACCGCCGAAACACTGACGGACCTCTGCAAACACATCACCAAATATCCCACCCACCATTACGGCGCAGTGACGCACATGTTCCTGTATGCCGGAGTGTTGGCGGAACCCGACCTTGATGCAAAAACGGGTTGGGTGATTCTGGATGATGTTTCGGCAGACCTGGACAAAGCCGCCTGGCAATGTCTGCAACAGCTTTCGGACGTGCCGCTGCTGGAACACTGGCAGCACCGCATACTCGATGAACTCTCGAATAAAGGCTGTATCAGCCGTTATTTGCCCGCCATTGATGAACATGCGGCCGTAGTCGGTGTGCAGGCTGCGAAGGTGGCGGTGCCGGAAGATTTTGGAGAGTTGGTTACCTGTTTGCTGCGCAACGGAAGTCTTCGCGCGTAGTTTTAAAGCCCCCAGCGGGCTTTTTCAGACGGCCTTAACCAAGAAGGCCGTCTGAAAAAGTCTGTTTGGGCAACGAGCGTTACCACAGCCGACAGTCTGTTACTGTCAGGACACTGCTGCCGAAATTGCCCGGCCACATCCGTGTGGTTGCAGCTCTTTTGCCAACCATACGGCCGAGCCGTACATTTTTTAACCCTTGGCGGGAACGTGTTTTCCCGTCGGGGAAAAACCGTTTCCTGCCGTTTTTAGAAAGGAAATGCCATGTATCAAAAATTGGATGAAATCCTCTCCAAAGTGCAGGAAAAACCGTACCAACCGTTCCGGGTTCACAACCCGGAAGGCAGGGATCTCTTATTCAAAGGCAAAGAGATAATATCCGTGTCGGAAACAGAAATACCGGAACTCGGTGCTGACACAATCCGGATTATCGTTACGGACAAAGACAGTTTCGTCATACTGGACGGACGTTGTGAAAAACCGATGGTCATTAAGGACAAATATTCGTTGACGTTCGGCTGTCTCGGCTATGACCGTGTCGCCAAAGCGATATACGGGCTGCTGGGCATCGAATCTTTCGAATATGTGTAAGCAATCCTGATTTTTACCGACCCTCTGGGGCAGCTGCCCCGTGGCGGTTGCTCCTTGCCGAAAGGAAACCGCCATGAAAACCGTGGTACTGATTGCCGTGCTGTTCTCAGCCGGTACGGCTTTGGCCAAACCGGAAAAGAAAGGCAGCGAGATTTATACCAACTGCCGTATCTCGCAATACAAACTGATCTGTATGGTCTGATTTTCCGTATTTTTTACCAACCCTTTGGGGATGCCGATTCCCCAAGGGGCGGTATCCCCTTTATTTTGAAAGGAAATACCGTGGGTACCGCTAATTTTATGTTCAACCGCCGTCTGGATGTCATTTCCGGGTCGTCAGTCTCCCATTTCGACTTCAATGCCTTCAATGCAGGTTTGGATGAGGAAGACAGGCTCTCTCCCGGCGACGGTGACCGTTTGTCGGACATTCTTGCCCGGAATGTCGAAGATGCGGTGAATGACTTGAAATGCCGGGCAGACAAACCTGAAAACCTGCGCAAACACCGCATTTCAGGGTTCTTGATCGAGTCCGATACGGCCGCAGTCGAAAGCTGCCGTTATTACGACCGAAACTACGGCGGCATCCAGTTGGCCGAAATCACTGCGGAAACCCTGTTTTTCGGCCGTCACATCCGGATGGAAATGGCCGTTGTCCAACGGCACGGCTATTACGACGGCTGCAATCTGGATCAGGAATTCAAGCTGATGACGGGCTTCAGTTATGCCGACTTTACGCCGGACGATAATTCTTGGGACAGTGCTGCGGATTTCATCATTGATGAATACCGTTATTATGCCAAGGTTTCCAAAGCTAAAACCGGTCGCTGTTACAGCGGCATAACCAAGCGGTTGCAGGCATTGGAAAATGCACTGTGGCTGCGTTATGAAGAATTGGCGGCGCCGCACTGCGAACGATATCGTGTGGGCGTGCGTTTCGATAACGGCGAAACCTGGTATGAACGGGCTGCGTCATCCGCCGCCGGTTCTTTGTTTTAACCCGCGCTTTGTGCGCTTTTTTAGGAAGCTGTCTCACAGCTTCCTTTTTCTATAGGAAACCAATGATGCAAGTACCTTATTACGAACCGACAACAGTCGAAGAAGAGGAAGTGAATGACACCGTCTCCGAAATCGAGTATGCGATGGAGCAGGATGCGAAAGCCGGGTATGTTACCCGTGCCAAGTTGGCCTGTACGGAAAGGGAAGACAATCCCTATTTCGGATTTGCCCAGTCGACCGTTTTTCTCCGAATCTGGAATGATGACCTGCGCGGCTGGGTCCCCACCCAAAGTGATTTGAAATCCGGCTGGCAAGACTGCATGACCGGCAGCGAAACCGATTTCGACGTTGCAATGCCCGACGGTTCCACCGTTCGCGTTACGGGTTCTGCCCAAAAAATGGAGGCCCTTTCCGAAAGGAAGGTGCTGTCCGTATTGTGTTTTGGGAGTAATTAGCCCGGTGAACCCGCTTTGAGCCAACCACACAACCTGCATCCGCAGGTTTTTTCAGACGGCGGCCTTTCATTTGAGGCCGTCTGAAAAAACCTGTTTCGTAGCCCAAAGGAGGACATTCAAATGCCTAAAAACCATCGCAAAATTTCGATTTCCGACCTGAAAGTGATGCGCTCCCCGGCCGGATATTATGTGGGCAGAGATTATTGTGAGTCAGGTTGTACTGACTTAAAAATGCCGTATTCCCGTGAATCAGATTATTTTGCTACACGGGAACAGGCACATAATTGCTTACAAATTATGAAATTGGAGGAATCTTTAGGTTTTATTTAGTCTGACAGACTTAATCTGTCCCGACGCTGCCGTTAACCATCGTCAGCCGCATCCGTGCGGTACGGCTCTTTTTTCAACCCGGCGGGGAAGTCATGTCCCCTCGGGCATGCGGATCCGCATTTTTATTTTTTAGGAGAACTACCATGCCCGTTGTTATAAGCGCGGACTTCCCGTTTGTCGTACTCAGCACCAATAAGGGTGCCGTTCCGCCTGATACCGTCCTCCATCCGGCAGACGGTTCGGGAACGCCGGTCGTTTCCTGCCGACTGGACGGTGAAAATCCGGTTTTCGTTAGACCTGTATGCAATTGCTATATTACCTATCGTTCCGTTTTCGGCGGTAACGGTT
Source organism: Neisseria sp. (assembly GCF_041804105.1). GTDB lineage: Bacteria > Pseudomonadota > Gammaproteobacteria > Burkholderiales > Neisseriaceae > Neisseria. The sequence goes on along the minus strand of NZ_JBHCJY010000094.1, from coordinate 8,914 downwards.
ATACCGTTGCCTACTCCGAAGCAGTCGCGAGGGAAAAGGTTGCACGGCTTATATGGGAAGGCTGCACCGATATTGTTCTGAGGGATGCCGCCGGTAACGAACTTGTTTTTGGAGGGCACCATGTTTGATGCCGCCCGTGATGAGCAAACTGTTGAAAACAGTACACAACTGGAGCAATTGATACCGGATTGTTGGTACGAAGTCGGTTCCGATACATCCGGCATACGTTTCGTCAAAGTGTTATGCCCTTTGAACGCAAACGAAACAGGCATGACCCATGTCCTGCTGTTGAGGAACGGCCACGGTAACGAAACGGCTGGCGAATGGAACAATTCCACCTTTAACCGGGCATTTTCGGATGTTCGGAAGGTTGAAATACGGTTCGATTCGCACTGATCATTGACCCCACCATAGGGATACTTTCCCTATGGGACGGGTATCCCGCTTTTTAGGAGATACCCATGCTGAACAAAATGTGTGACCGTGCCTATCGGGAAATGAAACGGCAGTGCCGTGACTACCTGATATGGCTGAAGGAAGACCAATCCTATGTCTGTGCCGAATACCGGCCGGATTGGACGTTTTTGGGATTGGATGGCGACAACCCGGCACATCACGACCTGTTGATGCTGCTGGACGGCTTTTTCATTGATGCCTGCCTGCAATTCGCGGCGGCAGAAGAAAAGGGTTATGTTGTTGTGGCGGTTCACCGTGAAAACGGCAGAACCGTTCAGATAACGGCACCGATGAGCGAAACGGAGTGTCTCGAAACCGTCCGGTGGATGGAATCGGATACCGGACAACCGGTGTGGCGGAAATTGTCCGTACAATCCGTCCGTAATCTTATGCTGTCTTCCTCGGGTACCGGTAAAACGATACTTGCCAGTAACTTTCCCATCGCTTAAACCTTGATTTGAACCTTTGAACCTGCTGTCAGGCAGGTTTTTTCAGACGGCCTGCGCAACAGGCCGTCTGAAAAAACCTGTTTCACGGCCGGCAGACCGTTATCTGCCAATTCTTGATGCTGCCGTTAACCATCATCAGCCGCATTCTGCGGACGGCGCTTTAAATTGGATAAATGCTTTATCGGTTGATAATAACCTGTTTTACACGCAGACAGTCGGTTTACTGTCTTTAGTAACCAACCGGCATTCCGGTTTCACCCCATTTCAAGATGCTGAAAAGCATCTATTTTTCCCTTTGGCGAATCTTCGCTGATTTTTTTTCAACCCCGACGGGGCGATTCCCCCGTCGGCGGGAATTGCCCCGTTTTCTTTTTTCAGGAGAAAACCATGCAGATCCCGATTCAAACCATTCCCCCCGAATTACCTCTGACAGATGCCCAATGGGCGGAACTGGAAAGTTATGTTACCGATCTCGAAGCTAAGCACGGGCGGTATATAGGGGATTTCAACCGGCTGATTCAGGCCGTATCCGCTGATGATGAAGCAGAACCGTCCGTTGCGAATGCGGTGGCGGAAGAAGCGGATGAAGGCGGTATGCCTTTGGCCGAATTCCTTGCCGATTTCGGAGACAGTCTGTTCGACGCGGTAACGGAACAGAACCGGCCTGTTTATCACGGCCAAACCTACCCGGAAACCGAAGCCGTATGGGACGCTTTGGCGCGCCCCCTGTTTGACGCACAGCGCGAAGTGGTGCGGGCGGTGGTACAGCAGCTGATTGTGGACAACAAACCGGCTGCCGTTATCAACGCCGAAATGGGTACCGGCAAAACCATGATGTCGATTGCGGCGGCCGCCGCCGCACATCACGCCGGCCTGCACCGCACTCTGGTGCTCAGTCCGCCCCATCTGGTCTACAAATGGCGGCGTGAAATCCTCAATACGGTACCGGAGGCCCGGGTATGGATTCTGAACGGAAACGATACCTTGGCCAAATTGCTGCAAATCCGCGCGCTCGACCGCAAACCGGCCGTTCCCGAGTTTTTCATCATGGGACGGGTACGGATGCGGATGGGCTACTACTGGCGGCCGGCCTACGCGGTCAGACGCAAGTGGGTTCCGTCTGAAGGCGCATCGGAAGGTTATGCCGTCACGGAGTTTTGCTGTCCCAAATGCGGTCACGAAATCTTAAACGAAGAAAACCGCCCGTATGCGACCGAAAGCGCGGTAAAGGCTGCACTGTCCAAGAACCGCCGCTTCTGCGGCCACGGCAAAACCAAACCCTGCTCAGAGGCGCTGTGGACGTTGTGCCGTAAAGAGCAACGGGAAGAAGGAACGGCTCCGACGGTGTACGAGCGGGTGGTCAAAGCCATTACCGCCCTGCCGGGAATCGGCCCGAAAACCGCCGACCGCTTGGTTTCGCTCTATGGCGGGGAATATCTGGCTTCCATCTTGGAAAACAACATCCAGGCATTCTCGAACCTGATGGACGAAAACGGTGATTTCCTGTTCGACGACCGTCAGGCCGGCCGGATCGACCGGGCGCTGGGCAAAGCCGAGTTCAGCTTGGGCAGGGGAGGCTATCAGCCGACCGAGTTCATCAAACGTTATCTGCCCAAAGGATTCTTCGGGTTGATGATTGTCGATGAGGGCCACGAGTACAAAAACTACGGTACGGCCCAAGGGCAGGCGATGGGTGTGCTGGCACGCTGTGTCGGCAAGGTTTTATGCCTGACCGGCACCTTGATGGGCGGTTATGCCGAAGACCTGTTCTATCTGTTGTGGCGGCTTTGGCCGCAAATGATGATTGAGGACGGTTTCGTCTACAACAAAGGCAATACCCTCGGCACGGCCGGCATGGCGTTTATGCGCCAACACGGCGTGTTGAAGGAGATTGTCCGGCGTGTCGGCATCGAATACAGCACCGGGGCGTTCAGCAGTTCCAAAGCGGAACGGAACCACGTCCGGACCGCAAAGGCACCGGGATTCTCTCCGTTGGGCATCATGCGTTATGTGCTGCCGATCACGGTGTTTCTGAAATTGCGCGACTTGGGGGAGGGCATTCTGCCGGATTACCGGGAAGTTTTCCGGCCGGTGGAAATGACCGAAGGGCAACGCAGTGTCTACGGACAGATGGAAAAGGAACTGCAAAGCCATCTGAAAGCGGCATTGCGCCAACGCGACAATACCCTGACCGGCGTGGTCATGAACGCACTGCTGTCATGGCCGGACTGCTGCTACAAACCGCAGGAAGTGTATTGGCGTTCGGAAGACCGGGTGCTGCATCAGACCGAAGCACAGTTCGGAGCAGATGAACCGACCCCGAAAGAGGCCGATATGCTCGAGGTGGTTAAAGACAGTTTGGCCAAAGGCAGAAAGTGTCTGGTTTATACGGTCTACAGCGACACCCGGGATACGACGGGCCGTCTGAAACACCTGCTCAAACTGCACGGTATCAAAGCCGCCGTAATGAAGGCATCGGTCAAGGCCGACCAACGCGAAGACTGGGTAGAGGACCATCTACTTCATGGGATAATGTATAAAATTTAACATAATATACATTATGCGAATCTAGAAATCAGTCCAAATAGCATGGCGGGGGGCGCACAATGAAGAAAACCCATGATAACGACCAAACTCAGATGTCACTTCCTTTCAAATCCCGCGTATAAACTTTTTCTTCCACATCACTCAAACTGTCGTTCAAACGATTGGCCAAAATAATATCTGCGCGTTGTTTGAATTCGGCCAAATCTTTGACCACTTCCGATCCGAAGAAATCGGTGCCGTGATATTCAGGTTCATATACGATAACGGGAATGCCTTGTTTTTTGATGCGTTTCATTACGCCTTGAATACTGGAACTGCGGAAGTTATCCGAACCTGATTTCATGGTTAAACGGTAAACGCCGACCACCGACGGTTTTTTGCGCAATACGTCGTCGGCGATGAAATCTTTGCGGGTTTTGTTGGATTCGACAATCGCGCCAATCAGGTTTTGCGGTATGTTTTCGTAGTTGGCCAAAAGCTGTTTGGTGTCTTTCGGCAGGCAGTAGCCGCCGTAGCCGAACGAAGGATTGTTGTAATGCGTACCGATGCGCGGGTCAGCGGATACGCCTTCGATGATGTGGGCTGCGTCCAAACCGAAAGTAACAGCGAATGAGTCCAACTCATTGAAGAATGCCACCCGAAGTGCCAGATAAGTGTTTGAAAACAGCTTGATGGATTCTGCTTCGGTGGGGTTGGTCAGAATAATCGGTGCGTCGGGCTTCAGACTGCAATCGCGCAGGGCTTCGGCAAACCGTTTGGCGGCTTGGTTGGTATCGCCCATGACGATGCGCGACGGATACAGGTTGTCATACAACGCTTTGCTTTCGCGTAAAAATTCGGGTGAAAAAATAATGCGATCCGTATTGAATTTTTCGCGCATTTTTACGACGAAGCCCACAGGAATGGTGGATTTGATGATAAGCCACGCTTGGCTGTTTTTTTCCAATGCGACAGCCAGCACGGTTTCTACCGAGCCGGTATCGAAATAATTGGTCTCGGGGTTGTAATCGGTGGGCGTGGCAATAATGATGTATTCCGCATCGGCGTATACTTCGTCTGCATTGGTCGTAGCACACAGGTTCAGGGGCTTTGTTGCCAGATATTCGCTGATTTCTTCATCCTGAATCGGCGAGATTTTCCGGTTAATCAAATCCACTTTCTCCTTGCTGACATCCAGCAGCAGAACTTCGTGTTGTTGGGCAAACAGTACGGCATTGGAAAGCCCTACATATCCGGCTCCGACTACGGTAATTTTCATTGGTTTCCTCATGATTTCGGGTTAATTGAAGTGTGAATCCAAACGTATTTCACAGATTTTTAATAATGCTTCGATTGTGTGCGTGCGGTTTTCAAACAGCGTGCTGATGTGAATGTGGCGAACCAGACTCAATGTGGTATAGATTTCGACCACTTCGGGGGTTGCGGTTTTGCTGTGAGCGAGAAAATGCCGTCTGAAAGCCTCTTCGTGTGCGCTCAGGGCTTCGATGTCGCCGTATCTTCGCAATGCAAGTTCTTGAATATGCGCGATATAGTTTCCTGCGTCCAACGCTGCATGTCCTTGGCAAACCAAATCCAAATCCAGCAGTACCATATGCCCGGGCTTGCCGTATTGCTCGAATATCTGGTCTTGGTAAAAATCGCGGTGGATGGTTACAGACGGCATATCCGGTATTTTGTCGGCAACCGCCCTGCTCTTTTCCAATACGGCAGCAATCCGGCCTGCCAGTTGCGGCAGTTTTTCCTGCGTTTCGGTCAGACGTTTTTGCAGGATTTGCCATTCTTCAGACGGCGTCCAGCAAGGCAGTTCGAGTGTTTGCGCAACGTTGCTTTGGTGCAGGGTGTTGATTGCATCGGCTGCACAGCAACCCAAAAAGGCCAAACGTCTGTTTTGCGGCATCAACACATCGCCGATGCCCTGCCCGTTTATCCTACGCTGAAACCATATATTGAGTTCCGGCAGCACGCCTAAAACTTCCGGCACACCGGTTTCGGCCTGCTCGTCGAAACCCGATTTCCAAAGCTGTTCCTGAACACGGCAGGAACGTTTATCCAAACCTTTGGTACGGTATTTGCCGATGATATAGCGGCTGCTCTCCCCGTCGGGAATCCGATAATCGACCAAGGCGCGGCGCGCGGCTTTGTAACGCCTGAGCGATGCGCCCGCAACAGTATCCTGTTCGGGCAGAATGCCTGCTTCTCGGAGCATTCCCTGCATTTTTTCGGGGTTTAACAGGTTTTCCAATGAAGTATCTTGCGACGTATCGACTGTTTTGTCGGCACATTTCATAAACGAAGCACCGCCGTCAGCCAAGATTTCTTCCGTGCGCTGCAGAAGTTGCAGGGTATATTGTTCCCAATGTAAATCCCTTTTGCGGAACGGTTCGGCGGCCAACCGAAGCATGGCCGAGGCAACGAACCAGTAAAGCTCGGCCAAATCGGTTTCTTTTTTCTTGGCGTACATCTGCAAGAAAGTTTCCGATATGGCATCCGCCTGCCAGCGCGGCAGCGCGCCTTCAATGACCTGCAATTCCAGCCGGGCTTGGAATGCAGCCAAATCCATCAGCGGATGACCGTAGGCCGAACGGTCCCAATCCAAAATGTGCAGTTTGATTTCGCCGGCTTTGTTTTTTCTTCTGACAACTTGGTCTAAGGAAAAATCGCCGTGAATCAGCGCGAACTGCTCGTTCACGCCGCCAAGCCCCTGACCTACCCGTTCGGCCAGCCCTGCAAACCATTCCGCCTGCTCGGGCAGAGTGTGTTCAAACGTATTGAACACGCCTTTGAGCGACTGTATTTCGTTCGGGATACCGTATTGAACGGGATGCCGATAAGTTGCGTTGTGGATGCGTGCAAGCTGTTTGGCCAATTCCGCAACCAATTCTTCCGAAGGCAGCCTGCCTTCCTCGGGGCACAGGCTCTCGCCTTTCTGCCAGTTTGTCGCCAGCGTGCAGCTTGGGCCGTCCGCACCCATCAGAAGCACGCCGCCGTGCGACACGCCGAATGCGTTGCCGATGAGCATTTTGGTAAATTCTTCAGGCGTACCGCTGCGGATAATGGCTACGGGCTGCCCGTTCCTGCTCACTCTGGCCACCAGCCTGCGTTCGGGCTTGTAGCGCAGGATTTTGATGGCCAATTCGCTGTCGTCGATTTCGGGCAACGAACAGGCTTTCAGCATGTGTTTGCGGTGCGTTTCGCTGACCAGCCAGTCGAGATGGCCGATATTCTTATCGTGTATCGGGTGCAGCAGCATGATAAACAGGTCGGCAACCGCCAAAGGGGCGAACGGGCCGCCTTGTTGTACCAGCTTTTGACGCGAAGGTTTGTTCCAGGATTCCTGAAAGCGTTTTTCCGTCAATGCTTTGGCGTAATAATGGTGGCCGCTGCCGTCTGCCAGAGTGATATACAGGGTGCTGGCGCAACTGTTGCCCGGTTTGTAGCGCAGATATTGGATTTCCGCCTTAACCGCGTCCTTGAAGCGCGGCAGTTCTTTCAGCTTTTCCAACAGCATTTCCGCATCGAACAGCGCGGCCAAACCGGGCAGTTTTCCGTCTCTCGAGACGATTCTTTTGTCTGCTTCTGTCAGCATATTCGGTTGATTCCTTTTTCAGACGGCCTTCAGCCTATCTGCATTTTCCACCAATTCGCATAATTTCCGCCTTTTGCAAGAAGCTCCGTATGACTACCCTGCTCCACTACCACGCCGTTTTCGATGAAAACGATGCGGTCGGCGGTGGCGGCAAAAGCCAGATCGTGGGTGATCATGATGGTGGTACGTTCTTTCATCAGGTTGTGCAGGGCATTGATGACATAGTTTTCACTTTCTCTGTCCAAGCCCACGGTCGGTTCGTCCAGCACCAGAATCGCACTTTGATTGATGGCTGCGCGGGCGATGGCGATACGCTGACGCTGGCCGCCTGAAAGCGAACCGCCGCGCTCGCTCAGAATGGTATTGTAGCCGTCGGGCATTACGCTGATAAAGTCGTGCGCATTGGCGAGTTTGGCTGCGGCAACGATTTCGGCGTGGGTTACCGCGCCCGCATTGTGCAGCGCACCCAAGGCGATGTTGTCGCGGATGCTCAAGCCGAACAGCAGGTTTTCCTGCGGCACCACGGCAATCTGTTTGCGCATACTGGCAATGGTGTAGTTGCGGATGTCTTCACCATCGATGCGCACTGCACCGCCCGTCGGCTCGTATAGACGCAACAGCAGACTGGTGAGTGTGGTTTTTCCCGAACCGGACGGGCCGACGATGGCCACGCTCTCTCCTGCAGCGATTTTGAAATCCACATCTTTCAATACGGCCAACTGGCCTTTGCTTTTATCGTGATAGCTGAAACGCACATGGTCGAAATGGATTTCGCCGCGCGCCTTTACCAAATCTTTCGCTTCCGGTTTGTCGGTAATGTCGGGCTTTTCGTCCATCAAGTCGACGATACGCTCGCCTGCGGCCAGAGCTTTGGACAGGCGCGCGGTGTATTTGGCGTATTCGCGCACCGGACGGAACGAATTGTTCAGATACGACATAAATACAATCAGCTCGCCCGGCGACATCTTGCCGTCCAAAACCGCATTGGCACCGTTGAACAGCACCACCGCCGTTACCACCGCCACCAACACATCCACACGGCGCTCCAGTCCTGCGGCCAGTTTTTTCGATTTCACTTCCTGCGTACGGCTCTGGCTGTTGTTGCCCTCAAAACTGCGGATGGTTTCGCCTTCGAGCGACAGCGACTGAATCGTGCGGATAGAAGCGATGTATTCAGAAGCCTTCGAAGCCAAACCGCCTTCTTTTTTGCGCTGTTCCCTGCTCACTTCATGGATGCGTTTACCCGAGCGGTTGGTGGTAAACCACAACAGCGGCAGCGACGCAATGGCAAACAGCGTCAGTTTCCAGTCTAGAAACAGCATTACGCCGAGCATACCCGACAAGACAAAAATATTCGCCAGCATCGGCATCAGCGCGGTAACCACGGCTTCGCGCAGCATGCCCACATCACTTACCAAACGCATGGTCAAATCGCCGTTTTTGGCTCCTGAATGGAACTTCATCGACAGCCCCAGCAGGTGTACGAATAAATCGCTGCGTACTTTGGCCAGAATACGGCTGCCTGCCAGCGAAAGCCCGACGGTGCTCAAAAAATTGCCCGCCGCCATCAGCAGCGCAATCAATATCACCGCCAACGCGCAACCCAACAGCAGATATTGGTTGTCGATGGATTGCAGTGCAATGTCGAACATACTGTCGAACTTAATGTCCTTTACCGCCGATTCCTTGCCGATGCCGCCGTCCATCCTATCCACATGTTCGACGACTTCCACCAGAATGTGGTCAACAGCGAAAGCCAGCGGCAGCGGTTTAAGCAGACGGACAAACGTTGAGGTCAGCAAAGCCACCAGCGAACCGATGATGAGCCAGCGTTCCGGACGGATATAGTCACGGAAGCGGTACGCTACCTTCCACC
>NZ_JBHCJY010000093.1:0-30266 GCF_041804105.1 Neisseria sp. | reverse complement strand
GGTGGAGATGGCGATGCCGAATTCTTTTGCGGCTCTACGAATCGTCCATCCTTGACGGAGTTTTTTGAGCACGAGTTGTTTGAAGTCTTGTGAATAGGCCATGGTGGAATTGTATCGAATAATATGTTTATTTGCTATATTTAGTAAAACAGGTTTCTCGTCGGCAAACCTGTTTACACCCTCCGAACCGGACGGCACGCGATACAAAGTGCACACGAAAACAAGGCCGTCTGAAACAGATGTTTCAGACGGCCTTTTACCGTTTCAACCGCTGCCCTGCTTTTATTTCAGCGGACTCATGCCCATCACTTCCATCAGGAAGTTGGTAAACGCGGGATTGGACGGACGGTTTGCCCCCATGTTTCTCCAACGCTGCTGCCAACCGCGCAAAGCGTTTTGGATGTAGATTTTCGACTGCTCGGTGCTGATCTCTCCGCGCTGGCTGTCCACAGCGGAACGCAGATAGACTTCATACATGCTATCGTCCACAGTATTGCGGCCGACCTGCTGGATGCGGTAACGGTTGAGATACTGCGCGGCCTGCACTTTGGTCATCCTGCCTTGGCTGACCTGATAGCTCAAACGGGTGGCTTCTTCGCGGATGCGGGAAACGTCGGACCAGTGGCCGGAAGCCAAACGGAAACTGCCCGACGAAGTGTTTTTCTGCGGCTCTTTCCGGGTATTGGTCGGCTTGACGGGCACTTCGCTCAAAGTCGGCAGGTAAAGGCTTTCACAGCCGGCCAGAGACAATACGGCAACGATAAGGGAAAGTTGTTTTTTCATAAGACAGCTCATTCGGTTCGTTCGGAACGCCACAAGGCGGGATTCGTCTGTTGATTGACGGGATTATTATACGTTCAGACAGCTTTTTGTAAAGCAAGACGGTGTTTATTTTTTGCATTGTTCATAAAATTTTCGGTAAACCGCTGCAAAGTACCGCAGTATTTCGTTTGCAGTTCCAAACCGCTTGCGCGACGGCGGGCATGGCAAAACCTGCCGCTGCGTTTGAAACGCTTTTTTCAGACGGCCCGTATCGGTTTATCCCTTATAATAAGCCACCGTTTTTCCCAGGCCGTCTGAAACATGAAATTCACCTTCCTTATTCTCTATCTCGTCTCCAAACTGCCGTTCCGCGCCATCCAGAAACTGGCCGACGGCGTGGGCATTTTGGCTTACTGCGCCGTCAAACCGCGCCGGAAAGTAGGCGAAACCAACCTGAAAAAATGTTTCCCCGAACTGGACGACAACCAACGGAAAGCCCTGCTCAAGCGCCATTTCCAGCACATGGCCAAGCTGATGTTCGAATACGGCCTGTATTGGTACGCACCTGCCGAGCGGCTGCGCCGTTTCGTGCGTTACCAAGACAAGCACCATCTCGACAACGCTCTGGCCGCAGGCGAAAAAGTCATCCTGCTCTACCCGCATTTCACCGCATTCGAAATGGCGGTGTACACGCTCAATCAGGACGTACCGCTGATCAGCATGTATTCGCACCAGAAAAACAAAGCGATGGACGAACAGATTCTCAAAGGCCGCCACCGTTACGACAACGTCTTTCTCATCGGCCGCAACGAAGGCCTGCGGGCGATTATCAAAAAACTGCGGGCGAGCGACTGGCCGTTCCTCTACCTGCCCGACCAAGATTTCGGCCGCAACGATTCCGTTTTCGTCGACTTTTTCGGCATTCAGACGGCCACCATCGCCGGCTTGAGCCGCATTGCCGCCATGACAGGCGCAAAAGTCATTCCCGCCATCCCCAAACGCGAAGCCGACAACACCGTTACCCTGCGCTTCTACCCCGCATGGGAAAACTTTCCCACAGAAAATGCGCTTGCCGACACCCAGCGTATGAACAGTTTCATCGAAGAGCGCGTGCGCGAAATGCCCGAACAGTATTTCTGGTTGCACAAACGCTTTAAAACACGCCCTGAAGGCGAAGAAGGGTTTTACTGACCCCGTACAATCCGGATTTCGGTTTTTCCGACCCGCACCTCAATTTCCGACCCCAACCGCTACACCGAATTACAGAAAAACCACCGGATTTCCGATACGCTTTTTTTGATTCATTATAAATCAAACCGACCTGAAACACAGTACCCGGGCCGTCTGAAAACTGATTTTTCCACCGTATTTGTATCTGTACCGTTTCCATTTATCGTTTTTAAACCATTAAAAATCAAAAACAACCATCACCGATTCTCCCATCCCGACCGTTTTCAAAAACACCCCCTCTGCCCCGTCAAAACTGTTTTTCTCAAAAACGGAACAATATGAAACCATCCGAACCACTCAATTCATTACGATATAAACCAAAAATATCATTCCCAAACAACAATCACCGTGTTTCCAGAAGCAAAGCTCACAATTATTCATATAAAAATAAAAATTATATTTTCACATTTTTCAAAATTTTAAAACATAAATCCAACATATAAATAAATTATGGAATAAATTTCCAAAAATACCAAAATGTTCAATACACTTAAAACATGTAAGACTATTTAAAACCCGCTCCCGCATCTTGGCAAGCCGTCTGCAAATCGGTATATTCCGACTACACCAAACTACAAAGCAGGTTTTGCCTGCTGCGCAGAATGGTATGCCGCGAAGCATTCCCCAAAGGAATTTTCAGATGGCCTTTCTCCTTGTCTTTACAGCAGCGAACTGAACTGTTGTACAGACAGGTTCGCAGGTGAAACCTGCATTGTTTGTGAAGCGTAAATCTCTGATTTGAGGTATTCGGGCAGCCTTTTGGCTGCCCCTTTTTTACCTTTTGCCAACCGTCGGCGTTCGTGCCAAAATGCTGCAAACATCACGGAAAAGCCGCCATGACCCCGATTCTCGCCTTCGACATCGAAACCGTACCCGACGTAAACGGCATCCGCACGCTCTATGATTTGCCCGACAGCGTTTCCGATGCCGATGCCGTTGCTTTCGCCCAACAGAAACGCCGCGCCCAAACCGGCAGCGATTTCATGCAGCACCACCTGCACCAAGTCGTCGCCATTTCCTGCTGCATGCGCTGGGGCAGCGAAAAAATCCATGTCGGCACCATCGGCGAAACCGATGACGGCGAAGAAACCATGATTGCCAAGTTCTTCGACCTTATCGAAACCCACACCCCGCAGCTCGTCAGCTGGAACGGCGGCGGTTTCGATTTGCCCGTACTGCACTACCGCGCCCTGATTCACGGCGTCAGCGCCGCCCGTTATTGGGATACCGGCGAAGGCGACTTCGGCGATTCCCGTGATTTCAAATGGAACAACTACATCAGCCGCTACCACAACCGCCATTGCGACCTGATGGACCTGCTCGCCCTCTACCAACCCCGCGCCAGCGTACCGCTCGACGACATGGCCAAACTGTGCGGTTTCCCCGGCAAACTGGGCATGGACGGCAGCAAAGTTTGGGATGCCTACCATGCCGGCCGTCTGAAAGAAATCCGCGACTACTGCGAAACCGATGCCGCCAACACCTATTTAATGTACCTGCGCTTTCGCATGATGAGCGGCGCACTCGACGGCGACGAATACGAGCAGGAAATCCGCCGTCTGAAAAACCACCTGAAAACACAGGAAAACGCCGTGCATTGGCAGGAATTCCTAGCGGCTTGGAAATAGCGGGTTTTGCAACTCAAAGGCCGTCTGAAAACACATTTCAGACGGCCTTAAACTTTCGGCAACCCCATGTCTCCGCAATGCGGGTATTCATCCCCGCCGGCAACCTCACATATGATGCAGCCGGCAAACAAGATTGCGGGCAGGTTTTCAAAGTAAGCCTATAAACCATCCTTCTGCCCAAGACAGGAAGCTGCGATAACCAACGGGCATTTGCGCATCCGCCGACTCGAGCCCGACACAAATTCCGACCTGGGAAGAAATCACGGCTGCGGGAAAGCACCCGTCTCTCCGCCATCCCCCGATACCGCTGCAACCATTCTTCCAACCCGATGCCGTCTGAAAACTTTTTCAGACGGCCTTTCTGCGGCCTTATCATTCAGGTAAACTGAATCTCCTTTTCCCACACACGCTCCGTTTGCCATGCACTCTCCCGCCCCGTTCCCACATATCGCACTCATCGGCGTCGGCCTGATCGGTGGTTCGTTCGTGCTCGATCTCAAGCGGCAGCAATTGGCGGGAAAAGTAAGCGGCATCGACCTTAACCGTGAAAACCTCGAACGCGCGCTGGAACGCAAAGTCATCGACGAAGCATTTGAAACCGTCAACGCCGACAGCATCGGCAGCGCGGATTTAGTCATCATCGCCACCCCCGTTTCCACCCTGCCCGCCATCTGCCGCGCCATCCGCCCGTTTTTAAAGCCTGATGCACTGGTTACGGATGTAGGCAGCACCAAACAGTCTGCCGTTGCCGCATTTCGGGAACACCTTGCCGAACACCTTCCCCACTGCATCGCCGCCCATCCGATTGCCGGTTCCGACCGCAGCGGCGCACTGGCCGCACAATTCGGCCTGTTCCAAAACAAAAAACTCATCGTCTGCCCGCACGGAGCGGAAGATTCAGACGGCCTCGACCGCATCGAACGGCTTTGGCAGGCCGTCGGCGCACAGACCTTCCGCATGGAAGCCGCCGCCCACGATGCCGTATTCGCCGCCGTTTCCCATATGCCCCACGTCATTGCCTACGCCTATGTCCACCAAATCGCCGACCACCCCGAAGGAAAAACCTATCTTGATTTCGCCGCCTCGGGTTTCCGCGACTTCACCCGCATCGCCGCCAGCCATCCCGCCGTTTGGACCGACATCTGCATGGCCAACAAAGACGGTTTAATCGACTTAATCGGCGGCCTGCAAACCCAACTCTCCCGCCTGCAAAACCTGTTGGAGAAGCAGGATTCAGACGGCCTTTACCGGTATTTCGACACCGCCCGGCAAACACGCGACGATTGGCAGAATCAGCAGTAACCCTGTAAAAACAGCGTCTTCCTGCCGTTCTTTTTACCTATGATATAAACAGGAGAAATAAGAGATGGTTTTTGACTACAAGAAAGCGTTCAAAGAACTTTATACACCGAAGAAAAACCCGAGTATCGTTACCGTGCCGAGCATAAACTACATCGCAGTCCGCGGGCAAGGCGACCCCAATACAGAAGACGGCGAGTATAAGCAATCTATCGGGTTGTTGTACGGTATCGCCTACACAATCAAGATGAGCAAAACAGGGAGCCGTAAAATAGACGGATATTTTGATTATGTTGTGCCGCCTTTAGAAGGTTTTTGGTGGCAGGAAGGTGTAAAAGGCGTTGATTATGCACACAAGGAAAGTTTCAAATGGATTTCCGTGCTCCGTCTGCCCGATTTTGTAACGGAAGAAGATTTTTGTTGGGCAGTTGGCGAAGCGGAAAAGAAAAAGAAAACGGATTTCTCAAAGGCTGAATTTATGACCTATAACGAAGGTCTGTGCGTACAGTGTCTGCATACGGGAGTATACGATGATGAACCCGCAACGGTCGCAATCATGCACGAGTTTATGGAAAACGAGGGCTATGTTCTCGACATTACAGACAAACGCCTTCATCATGAAATTTACCTCAGCGACGCAAGACGGGTTATTCCCGAGAAACTGAAAACCGTCATCCGCCATCCGGTAAAGAAAGCGTGAACTGAATGAGGCAAAAATAAGCAAATTCAGCAACCCACGGCATCATCCTTCGACAGAAAAACATATCTTCCGACGAATTACATAAAACCAAAGGCCGGGGCAAATGTCTCGGCCTTTGGTTTTATGTTTAAACAGTGGTTTTCACCATTTCTGCTCAGGGGAAACATAGCTGACTTGCACAGATAACGACAGAAGTTGGTGAAGTCGGTCTTGCCGGTTGTTTATCAACACAATATCAGAGCACAGCCTAAAAAATACAAAGGCCGTCTGAAAAATATTTTCAGACGGCCTTTGATTTCCTCAGACTGCAAAACATCTATACCAACAACATCTATACCAACAACATCCATATTCCATATACTATCAGGCCAACGAATACCGCCATCAGCAGCCAAAACCAAAATGTTCCCCAACGGCTTTTGGCATTGCTCAATATCTCAAGCGGAATCTGCAGCAAGTCGAGTAGAAAATCAGCCATTACAGCCCCAAATCTTTCCACATGGCATCGACTTTCGCCACAGTAGCCGCGTCTTTTTCAATCACGCGCCCCCATTCGCGGTCGGTTTCGCCCGGCCACTTGTTGGTGGCATCCAAACCCATTTTTCCGCCCAAGCCGCTGACGGGGCTGGCGAAGTCGAGATAATCAATCGGCGTGTTTTCGATTAACACCGTATCGCGCACCGGATCCATGCGGGTGGTAACCGCCCAAATCACTTCTTTCCAGTCGCGGCAGTCCACGTCGTCGTCCACCACGATGATGAACTTGGTGTACATAAACTGGCGCAGGAACGACCAGCAGCCCATCATCACGCGCTTGGCGTGTCCGGCGTACTGCTTCTTAATCGACACCACCGCCATGCGGTAGGAGCAGCCCTCGGGCGGCAGGTAAAAATCGACGATTTCGGGAAACTGCTTTTGCAGCAGCGGTACGAACACTTCGTTCAAAGCCACGCCCAGCACCGCAGGCTCGTCGGGCGGTTTGCCCGTGTAGGTGGAATGGTAAACCGGGTCTTTGCGCATGGTGATGCGCTCAACGGTGAACACGGGGAAATAATCCTGCTCGTTGTAATAGCCCGTGTGGTCGCCGTAAGGCCCTTCCAGCGCGGTTTCATCGGGATAAATCACGCCTTCCAGCACGATTTCCGCCCGCGCGGGCACCTGCAAATCGTTGCCGATGCACTTTACCAGTTCTGTACGCGAACCGCGCAGCAGGCCGGCAAACTGGTATTCGCTCAGCGTATCGGGCACGGGCGTAACCGCGCCCAAAATGGTCGCCGGATCGCAGCCCAGCACCACGGCCACGGGATACGGCTGCCCCGGATTGGCCTTTTTGAACGCCTGAAAATCCAGCGCGCCGCCGCGGTGCGCCAGCCAGCGCATAATCAGCTTGTTTCTGCCGATAAGCTGCTGGCGGTAGATGCCCAGATTTTGACGTTTTTTGTGCGGCCCGCGCGTCACGGTCAAACCCCACGTGACCAGCGGAGCGACATCTTCCGGCCAGCAGTGCTGTATCGGAAGTTTATACAAATCAACCTCTTCACCTTCCCACACGATTTCCTGACACGGCGCGTTTTTCACCACGTTCGGCGCCATGCTCCAAATGTCTTTCAACAGCGGCAGCTTGGAAAACGCATCCTTAATGCCTTTGGGCGGCTCGGGTTCTTTCAGGTAGGCCAGCGTCTGGCCGATTTCGCGCAACTTGTCCACGCTGTCCGCACCCATGCCCATCGCCACACGTTCGGGCGTGCCGAACAGGTTGGCCAGCACGGGATAATCGTAGCGGCTGCCGTCGGGCTTGACGGTGTTTTCAAACAACAGCGCAGGCCCTTGGGCACGCAGCACGCGGTCGGAAATTTCGGTCATTTCCAAATGCGGCGACACAGGCGTACCGATGCGCTTGAGCTTGCCCTGCTGCTCGAGCATGGCGATAAAATCACGCAAATCATTGTATTTCATCATATTCATCCTAATCATCAGGCCGTCTGAAAATATTTTTCAGACGGCCTCAAATCTACCCCGCTCCGTATCCGGTTTACAATACAGCAATATTCCTCAAACCTTTATTGCCGATTATATAACATTTACGGCATACAGCATTCTCCCGATAATGCACCCACCTTGCCCCAGCCGTCATTTGTAACTATAATACGCGCTTGCTTTAACCGGGTCTGTAGCTCAGGGGTTAGAGCAGGGGACTCATAATCCCTTGGTCGTGGGTTCGAACCCCACCGGACCCACCAGTTTTATTGATGCCGTCTGAAAACGATGGGGCTTCGACGATATTTGTATTAATTAAATTAGAAAACAATAAAAGCGCAGATTACAAGCTGCGCTTTTATTGTTTTCTATAATTACCTGTCCAATTCTCTCTTTTCAAAGTCCTACAGACTCTTTCAAAATACGGGCTTTATCGGTACGCTCCCAAGTAAACTCCGGCTCTTCTCGACCGAAATGGCCGTATGCGGCGGATTTGCTGTAAATCGGGCGTAATAAGTCGAGCATCTGCACGATGCCTTTAGGGCGCAAATCGAAGTGTTCGCGTACAAGTTGAATCAATTCGGCTTCGTTCAGCTCACCGGTACCGAAAGTATCGATGGAAATCGAAGTCGGTTCGGCGATACCGATGGCGTAGGAAATTTGGATTTGGCACTGTTTGGCCAATCCTGCGGCAACGATGTTTTTGGCGACGTAGCGGCAGGCGTATGCGGCGGAGCGGTCGACTTTGCTCGGGTCTTTGCCGGAAAATGCACCACCGCCGTGCGGAGCGGAACCGCCGTAGGTGTCGACGATGATTTTGCGTCCTGTCAGGCCGCAATCGCCCTGCGGTCCGCCGATGACGAAATTGCCGGTGGGATTAATCAGGTATTTGGTTTCTTCCGTCAGCATTTCAGACGGCAGTACGGGGAAGATAATGTGCTGTTTGACGGCTTCGATAAGCTCTTCGCGGCCGATTGTTTCGCTGTGCTGAGTGGAAAGGACAACGGTGTCGATGCGTTTCACTTTACCGGTTTCGCTGTCGTAAACACAGGTAAGCTGAGCTTTGGCATCAGGGCGGAGCCAAGGCAGCAGGCCGCTTTTGCGTACTTCGCTCTGACGCTGCATCAGGCGGTGGCTGTAATAAATCGGGAACGGCATCAGCGCGGGGGTTTCATCGCAGGCGTAACCGAACATCAGCCCTTGGTCGCCTGCGCCCTGATTCAAATCCACGCCCTGCCCTTCGTTGACACCTTGGGCAATGTCGGGCGACTGTTCTCCGTAATTCAACACCACTTTGCAGGTATCCGCCGCAAAACCCATAGCAGGATCGTTATAACCGATGCGGCGGATGGTATCGCGGGCGATTTTTTCATAATCGACTTTGGCCGTGGTGGTGATTTCGCCCGCCAATACGCACAAATCGGTGGCCACCAATGTTTCGGCGGCAACACGCGCTTTGGGGTCTTGGGCAAAAATGGCATCGAGAACCGCATCGGAAATCTGGTCGGCAACCTTGTCGGGATGGCCTTCGGATACGGATTCTGAGGTGAACAGGTATTCGCTCATGGCTGTGCTTTCTGGGAAATCTATGGAATATAGAACGGTGGATTCGGAACGGCGGGTATTATATCAGAGAACACCGTTACAGGCCGTCTGAAAACTTTCCTGCATGAAGGGAATGAAGTACCCGTGTTTAACCCTGCCTGATGTGCGTATTTTCCGCTTTCGGCAGCGAACATGACAGAACGGCTGCGGCAACGGCACCCGCCAAAGAAAAGGAAGCCGTCATGTTGCCGCCGGCAAACAGGCCGAACAGCGCCGATAATGCTGTGCCCGTACAGACAAACAGCACCATGCCCGTAATATTCCGCCGCCACCCCGCCATCGTAGCGGCAACGGCGGTAGCGGTAGCGGGGATGACTCCGTACAACCAGCCGAAAGCCATGAAAAGCAATAAAAGCCCGAACGGATCGGGCGGCAATCCACCCTCAGCATCGGATACCAATAATGATAAGAATACGGTTATCCCGCCCAATACACCGCCGAGCAGAAACGACAGCCACAATGTTTTGGCATATGCCCCAAACGGCGGTTTTTCAGACGGCCTTTTCAATCGTTTAGCCATTTATTCCCTTTTTATTGATTGTTTTGATGATTGTGAGATAGTGTTGCCCATTTCTTCCGGACGAAGAAATACAGAGCGGTTTAACGAAAAGTTTGATCGCTTCAAACAAAACACCGGTTCTGTTTTTACACAGCGTATCAGAAACAACCATTCCAATCAGACGACATAAAAATTCCACACATCCAAACAGGTTTTCAGACGGCCTTATCCGCATCCGGCAGAAACACCGATAAAACGAATGCCGAAAATATTCCTGAAAATGCAACGGCCAATACGTCGGGCGCACCGAACAGCATTCTGCCGAACACAGGCGTCAGCCCCGCATAAGCGGCGGAAACCAGTCCGCCGATAACCGTCATCGCCGCCACACCGCCCAAGCCGTGCGTCAACCGCAACACCACTGCTGAAAACGCAGTCAGAAGCGAAGGCAGCAGGCCGTAAAGCACACTGGCCGCCAAACCTGTAAATACGGCGGCCGCTGCGGCATCCGGATTGTCCTGCTCCGGCCAGGTAAGCATCATCAATGCGGCAACGGCGCTGCCGGGCAGTATCCCTCCGCCCAGTGCGCACGCCCAAATCAGTTTCGAATATCTTTTGACCGGTTTTTCCGGTTTTGCGTTTTCCATTACAATAAGCCTTTTCCGTTAATGTGCGACAGCCATGCAAGCCATCGTCTTCTTTATTTTCCGCTGCCTGAGCACACTCCCCCTGCGTGTTTTACACGCTTTGGGCGATGTACTCGGTACGGTTGCTTTTTATGTGGCTGCAAAAGACCGCGAACGCATCCGCGGAAATTTACATACCGCCGGCATTTTATCAGATGACAATGCAATAAAAAAAGTATTGCGCGAAACGGCAAAAGGCGGGCTGGAACTACCTGTCGCATTTTTCAGACGGCCTGAGCAGGTAGCAGCCCTTTTCAAAACCGTAAACGGTTGGGAACACGTTCAGACGGCCTTGGATGCGGGCGAAGGGCTGCTGTTCATCACGCCGCACATCGGCAGTTACGACATCGCGGGACGCTACATCAGCGAACAACTGCCCTTCCCGCTGACCGCCATGTACAAACCGCCGAAAATCAAAGCCTTTGATGCCGTGATGCAGGCCGGACGCGTGCGCGGCAAGGGCAAAACCGCGCCCACCAGCATCCAAGGCGTGAAACAAGTCATCAAAGCCCTGAGAGCGGGCGAAGCCACGATTGTGTTGCCCGACCATGTTCCCGACCCCGAAGAAGGCGGCGAAGGCGTATGGGCGGATTTTTTCGGCAAACCCGCCTACACCATGACGCTTGCGGGCAAACTGGCCCAAGTCAAAGGCGTGAAAGCCTTGTTTTTCGTCGGCGAACGCCTGCCGGAAGGACAAGGCTTTTCGCTGCACATCGAACCGTTGCGCGGCACATTAACCGGAGACAAAGGAACCGATGCGCGGGTCATCAACGAAAACGTGGAATATTGGATCCGGCGTTTTCCCGCACAATATCTGTTTGCATACAACCGCTACAAACGTCCGGCAGGCGCACCGGAACGGCCGCGCTAACCCATTTCCTGTTCACGGTTTGTATCCGCGTTGCTTTATATTTCAGTCATTCCCAAGTATCCATATCATCAAAACATAACGGATAACGGCTCATCCGTTTCTACATGCCCCGGCAATAAAACAAGGCCGTCTGAAAACTTTTTCAGACGGCCTTTTGTATCAAACCGAATTATCGGGCGCTTGCCTGCTGGATTTTGCCGGATTCGGAGAACTGGATTTCTTTCACGACGCTGAAATCGCGCGCTTCGCCGTTAACGAATGCGGGACGCATTGTTTGGTTTTCCAACCATTCTACGGCACGGTTGTCGATGCTGATGTCGCCGCTGCTGCGGACAACGCGCACGTTGCTCACATCACCGTCGGCACCGATGGTCAGACGCATGGCGACTTTGCCGGTAATGGGAGAAGATGCCTCGGACGCTTTTTGATAGAACGAAACGCTGCCTGCGGCGGCAGTTTGCACACCTGCAACCAAAGCAGCGGCGGCAACGGCAGTAAGGGTTTTGCGGAGATTCATGGTCGTAATCCTTGTCAGTAAGTAGTTAACGTTTAGAGTAATGTCAGTAATGTGTTTGGCGCGGCAGGTTTTCCTGCTTTGTTGGAATGCATTTTGAATGATAAAAATGATGAATGCAACAGATAAATGCGTTTTTTTCGTGATAAACGGTTATTTTTTTGCCCACCCAAACCATGATTGTCAACAATATTCACCATAAAAACGGAACATACTCAGACAAGGCATGATATTTATTCCAGGTAAAACAACCGGCTAGCAATACAAATTATATAACGTTAGTAACTGATTTTATTGGATTTTAATCAACACTCCCAATGTGGTTTTTATGTTACCGTTTGTCGTTTTTACACACCGATTATTTTCTAATGCCGTCTGAAAAAACAAAAAATGCTTGAAAATACCGTTGCTGCCGATTTGCGGGAGATGGTGTAGAATCGCTGCTCCGAAAAATATTTGTGGGAGTATCAGGAGATGGCCGGTTTGAAGTTCACCAAAATGCACGGTTTGGGCAATGATTTTATGGTTGTCGACGGCATCAGCCAGCAGTTCGTGCCGGAAGAAGCGCCTCTGAAAGCGTGGGCCGACCGCAACACCGGCATCGGATTCGACCAATTGCTGCTGGTGGAAAAGCCGTCGTCCGACGCGGTGGATTTCCGTTACCGGATTTTCAATGCCGACGGTTCGGAAGTGGAACAGTGCGGCAACGGCGCCCGCTGCTTCGTGCGTTTCGTGACCGATAAAGGCTTGAGCAGCAAACGAGAAATCTTGGTGGAAACCGCCCGCGGCGTGATTGTGCCGCGCCTGCTCGACAACGGCTTGGTAACGGTCAATATGGGCAAACCGCATTTCAGGCCGTCTGAAATTCCTTTCGTCCCTGCACACGGAGAACCTGAAGACGCGCTCACACATATTGTATTGGTGGGTTTGGAGTCCGTGCCGGTCAGCTGCGTCAACATGGGCAACCCGCATGCGGTGATTGTGGTGGAAGATGTGGAAACCGCACCCGTGGCATTGTGGGGCGAAACCATCGAATCGCATGCACAGTTCCCCGAACGGGTAAATGTGGGCTTTATGCAGATTGTCGGCCGCAGCGAAATACGTTTGCGCGTCTATGAACGCGGCACGGGCGAGACGCAAGCCTGCGGTACGGGCGCATGTGCGGCCGTGGTGGCCGGCGTACGGCTCGGTCTGTTGGATGCGGACACCGACGTGAAAGTCAACCTGCCGGGCGGGCAACTGCTCGCAAACTGGCACGACGGCGGCGATGTGATGATGACAGGCCCTGCGGTTACGGTATTCGAGGGCGAACTGCAATACTGATGATGGCTTTCGATTCCGATATTCTCACGGCGTTGGTTTACGCAGCAGTATTTGCTGCGGCGGCAATACGTGCTAAACAGTGGCCGTGGCTTTTGGGCTGCATACTGCTGTGGCTGGTGGTTAATGCGGCGGGTATGCTGTTTCTCGGCGTTCGTTCAGACGGCCTGCTTGCGCCGTCGACAGGCGGTATGGCGGAAATCAAACCCGAAGGGCTTTGGTATTTCGGCCACCCCCTGTCGTTGGTTGCGCCGCAGCTCTACATCGTTCCGGCCAGCCTGCTGTACTTTAAAAAAACAGCATGGCAGCGCAACGGCGAAGCATCGTACCGTGCCGCAGGCGGAGCATTCATCGGCCTGTTTGCCGTAACCGGCGCCTTGTCCGCAGCCGCCCTGCTGCTGATCGCCGCAACGGTATGGTACGCCTATCCCACGGGCAACACCGCCTATGCTGCTTCGGCAATGCTGTATCTGTTTGTATTGAAACCCGTATTCTGGATTTTGATACAGGCCACTCTGATGATTGTGTTCTATATACACAGCCAAAAAATCAAAGGCATACCTGCCGACAACTTCAGCCCGGCGCAACTGAAAGCCGGTTTCCTGCTGTCGCTGCTGCTGGCGGGCATCTCAATCGTCGGCGCAATGGCTTTGGTTTGGCTCCGTCAGGCAGCTTAGCGTTTACGGGCATAGCGGTTATAAGGAAAGAATTTTTGGATATTGTTTTTTCAGACGGCCTCTGTTTACAATAAAGGCCGTTTTTCCATATCATCAGGAGCAGTCAAATGAACATCGCCAACAGCATTACCGACTTAATCGGCAACACCCCGCTGGTCAAATTGAACAGGCTTTCCGAAGGCCTGCCCGCCACCGTTGCCGCCAAACTGGAATTTTTCAACCCCGGCAGCAGCGTCAAAGACCGCATTGCCGAATCCATGATTGATGCCGCCGAAAAAGCCGGGAAAATCAACAAAAACACCGTTATCGTCGAAGCCACCAGCGGCAACACCGGTATCGGCTTGGCGATGGTCTGCGCCGCACGCGGCTACAAACTCGCCATCACCATGCCCGAAAGCATGAGCAAAGAGCGCCGCATGCTCCTGCGCGCCTTCGGTGCCGAACTGATTCTGACCCCCGCCGCCGAAGGCATGGGCGGGGCGATTGCCAAAGCGCAGGCACTGGTTGACGAACGCCCCGACGTTTATTTCATGGTGCGCCAGTTCGACAACGAAGCCAACCCCGAAGTCCACCGCAAAACCACCGCCGAAGAAATCTGGCGCGACACCGACGGCCAAGTCGACATTTTCGTCGGCGGCGTAGGTACGGGCGGCACCATCACCGGCGTGGGCGAAGTCTTGAAATCGCGCAAACCCGAAGTCAAAATCGTGGCCGTCGAACCGGAAGCCTCGCCCGTATTGAGCGGCGGCGAAAAAGGCCCGCACCCGATTCAGGGTATCGGCGCAGGGTTCGTGCCTTCCATCTTAAACACCAAAATCTACGACGAAATCATCAAAGCCCCCAACGAAGCCGCTTTTGAAACCGCCCGCGCCATGGCGGAACAGGAAGGCATTCTCGTCGGCATTTCTTCCGGCGCAGCCGTTTGGAGCGCCCTGCAACTGGCGAAAAAACCTGAAAACGCAGGCAAACTGATTGTGGTGCTGATTCCGTCTTACGGCGAACGTTATCTCTCTACTCCGTTGTTTGCCGATTTGGCATAACACCCGATTCCCAAAAGAAGAAAGGCCGTCTGAAACATATTTTTCAGACGGCCTTTCTTCTTTTGGGAATCGGGCTTTGGTATTTACAAATATCTGTTTATATTCAAAAAACTTAAAATTCCTACCATAAATTCTCACATGCCTTACTCAACCGATTTCCACCGATTGGCGTTACAGAAAATAGGACAAGGATTTTCCATCAAACAGGCCGCACAAGAAATGGGTATCTGGTGAACAACGCTCAGAACATAGATTAAAGAATCCCGTACTCAAAGGTTATCTCAAACCAAGTGAAGTGCCTGAAAATCAGCCACACAGCTTTTTCAAAATGTCACCGATTATCCCAATATATAACCATGATGAACGTATACAATTTTTCGGATATTCCACTACGGTCGTCAACAAAACTCTGAAAAAGTGTGGACTCAACCTAAAAAAACCTGTAGACATCCGAGAACCAATAAATGAAAATGAATCAGAAAAATTTTTAAAAGGCTACTCACAAAGGAGTAGCTAGAGCCTTTCTTAAGGCTACGAGGTAATCGTGTTGATAGTTACCTCCGTACGACCCTGATCTCAAGCCAATCAAACACTGTTGGGCTTAGATTAAAGCTTTCAGACAAAGTCATCGTATTCAATCAATTGATAAATTATTTGTATAGAATTAAACAGAATAAAATTTAATTTTATTAACTACAGAATAAAAAATGCTGGATTACAAACATAAATTCTCGCCTACATGGGAATGACAGAAGTCGGAGAAATTCGTCTTGTCGGTATGCATAACTTTTTGAATACATTCCAAATTGGTCATAAAAATAGATAAAGAGCCAGATCGATCTGGAGTACTTAATTTAGAATAAGTCTAGTGCAAGGTAATGAAGACAACAATGTAAGAATTTTGAGTTGTATAACGACTTTTGGAAGAGGTCACCAGAATCTTTAATGGATTACTCCTTCTTTAAATCAACAAATACCGTTAGAAACAAATTATTGAACTTTCTAATATTATAATCCAGAGATGCTGGCAAGTGGTGAAGTGATAAAGATAGGGTAACTGATATGTTCTGCACAGAAAGCCACAAGGTTCTCTTCACTCATCCGATTAAAATCCGATATGTTTTAGTCATCTCTAAAAGAAATTTTAGCAGACCGCAGCCCACATGACCGCGACGGCGGCTTTATTTCTCCCAGCCGATCCAAGTTTCTCCGCTTTTTTTCCTTGCCTGCCAGCGTTCGCTCAATGTGTCGGTGGTCGGAGCATCCTGCTCGGCCTGCCAGATGACTTTTCCGCCGCCGATCGGGTGGGACCCGCGCAGGCCGATGTAGCTGCCTTGGTCGGCAACAACGGTTTTGGAAAAAGAATGCGAACGGGTTTTGGTGTGCGATGTTTCGATGCCGCTTTTAATCTGCCCGTAGATCTCGGTTTGCGCGGCGGCGGCAAGCGGCAGGAAAAGGGTTAGGACGGCGAGAATTCTGTTCACGGTATTTCCTTTGAAAATATGTTGTCGGACGACATAAAAAATGGTGGAATCTGTATGGCAGTGTACATGCTTCCGATGTAAATAAACCGCAATTCGGGCAAAATCCGTCCGAACGTTTTTTCAGACGGCCTTCCGTCCCGATACAGCAAGGAGAACATCATGACCGACCGTAAAAAAGACAAAATCCGTACTGCCGCTGTGCAGATGGTATCCGGCACGCGTCCCGAAGAAAACATCTCCGCCATGCGCCGTTTGGTGCGCGAAGCGGCGGAACAGGGTGCGGACTGGGTGCTGCTGCCGGAATACTGGCCGCTGATGGGCACCGGCGACACCGACAAACTGGCGGTTGCGGAAGACACGGGCGACGGTGTTTTTCAGACGGCCTTGAGCGAAACGGCCAAAGAATGCGGCGTGGTGTTGTTCGGCGGTTCGATACCCGTCAAAAGCCCCGAGCAGGGCAAGGTGCTGAACACCCTGTTTGTGTACGGCCGCGACGGCGAGCCGCTCGGCCACTACCACAAAATGCACCTGTTCGGCTTTACCAACGACCGCGAACGTTACAACGAAACGGAAACGATTACGTCGGGCAAAACGCTGCCCAACCTGCGCGCCGACGGCGTGCTGCTGGCCACGGGCATCTGCTACGACCTGCGCTTTCCCGAATTTTTCCGCGAACAGGCGCCGTTTGACGTATTGCTGCTGCCCGCCGCATTCACGCAAACCACGGGACAGGCGCATTGGGAGCTGCTGCTGCGCGCCCGTGCGGTGGAAAACCAGTGTTTCGTTATCGCCGCCGCACAAGGCGGCCTGCACGAAAGCGGCAGGCGCACCTACGGCCACAGCATGATTATCGACCCGTGGGGGACGGTGCTCGCTTCGCTGCCCGAAGGCGAAGGCGTGGTAACGGCGGATTTGGACATGAACAGGCTCGCCGAAATCCGCACCATGCTGCCTGCCTTGAAACACCGGATGCTGTGAAACGGCCGGCCAACGGCGTTTCCATACCGTTCCGCCCGCGAGTTTGTCTGCCCGCGGGCGTTTTTCCGTATTTACGTCCCCCAAGCCTGACGGCTTGTCGTTTCGTTCAAGGCTGCCCGCCATCGGCAAGGCCGTCTGAAAATTAACGTCCCGCCCTTGATTTTTCAGAGTGTCGGGCTTATAAACCCGTTATCGTTTATCCACAGCCGCCGTCCGAATATTCAGACGGCCTTTCAACCGAAAGCCTTCATGACCCACACCGTACACCTCCAATTCGACAACATCGACAACACCGTGCTGCAACGGCTATGCGGTGCGCTCGACATCAACCTGACCACGCTGGCCAAAGCCCTGGACATCGAAATCAGCCGCCGTTTCGAACATTTCACCTTTTTCGGCGAACATGCCCACGCAGGCCGCCGCGCCCTGCTCTCGCTGGCCTCATCCGCCGAAAAACAGGATTTGAGCAACAACGACATCCAACTGGCCGCCGTCGAAGCCAAAACCGCCGATGCCGCCCATCAGGAAAAAACACACGAGCAGCAATACTACCTGCGTACCAAACGCGGCAGCATCGGCGGCCGCACGCCGCGTCAAAACGGTTACATCCGCGCCCTGCTCAACCACGACGTCGTCTTCGGCCTGGGGCCTGCCGGCACGGGCAAAACCTATCTTGCCGTGGCCGCCGCCGTCGATGCGATGGAAAAACACCAAATCGAACGCATCGTGCTGGTACGCCCCGCCGTTGAAGCGGGCGAGAAACTCGGCTTCCTGCCGGGCGATCTGGCACAGAAAGTCGATCCCTACCTGCGCCCGCTTTACGACGCGCTGTACGATTTGATGGGCTTCGACCGCGTAACCAAACTCCTAGAGAAACAACTCATCGAAATCGCCCCGCTCGCCTACATGCGCGGCCGCACACTCAACGGCGCGTATGTGATTCTCGACGAAGCGCAAAACACCACGCCCGAGCAGATGAAAATGTTCCTGACCCGCATCGGTTTCGGCGCGAAAGCCGTGATTACCGGCGATTTGAGCCAAATCGACCTGCCGCGCAACATCAAATCCGGCCTGAAAGACGCCAAAGAAAAACTGAGCGGCATCGAAGGGCTGTATTTCCACACCTTCACCAGCGAAGACGTGGTGCGCCATCCCTTAGTACAGAAAATCGTCGAAGCCTACGATGCGGCGGACGAATGGGAAGAAAAAGACGCAAAGGCCGTCTGAAAATCTTTGAACAGCACCTGCGTACTTTCTGGAAAGGCCGTGTTTGGATATTGCGCCGATGCTGAATTTTTTATCATTCCTGCACAGGCGGGAATTCATGTCTGGAATCCGACATCTTTTACCAAACAACCACTTGCGAATAGCGAATATGGGTTCCCGCCTGCGCGGGAATGACGGAAACCGGAGCAATCCGTCTTGCCCGTATACCATCATCACACACAGCCTTTGGGAAGATAAGGAACACGGTATCCTATTTACCGTTATTCCCCACTTCGGCAACAGTCCGTTACACGGTATCCGCAGCACGGCCATGCCGTCTGAAAAAGTTTTCAGACGGCATGGCCGTTAAAAAACCGGCACGATGCCTTTCAGACGGCATCCGTCCCAAACCAGAGAATCCCCACTGTTCTGCCGCACCATACAGTTCCGCCGTATCGCCGTTTTCGGCTAAACTGCCAAATTTGCCGAACTGCCGACAATCTGCACCATGTTTTACGCCTACGCCGCCCTTGCCGCATCCGCCTTCACATCCGCCACCATACTGCCGGGTACGTCCGAAGCCGCATTCGCCGCCTTTATCCATACTTATCCGAACCACTCGCCGTGGGCATGGCTGTGCGCAGGCTTGGCCAACGGCTTGGGCAGCATGGTTTCCTACGGCATGGGACGGCTGTTGCCCGACAGCAAAAGGCCGTCTGAAAAAACCGTCCGCCGCCTGCAACGCTACGGCGTTTGGTCGCTGCTGTTCGCATGGCTGCCCGTTGTCGGCGACGCCCTGCCCGTTGCCGCAGGCTGGCTGCGTTTCAACCCCATCGTCTGCTGCCTGATGCTGCTGGCCGGCAAACTGTTCCGCTACGCCCTGATCTGGACGGGAATGGGCGTATTGGCCGCATAAGTTTTACGGCGCAGCAGGGTGGATCGTCCTCATCCTGCCGCCAACCGTCGTATGTCCGGCATCATTTTCCATATCAAACACAACCGATGATCCCGACTCCGCAAACGGCAAAAAAGGCCGTCTGAAACATTTTTTCAGACGGCCTTTCCGCAATTCTGACCAACGCGATTATTGGCAGTTCGACTTACCCGTTTTGTGGTTCACCGCTTTCTTACCGATCAGATACTGCACCACTTCTTGATGGCCGCGTTCGCAGGCAAACGACAACGCGCTCTGGTTTTTCTTTTTGCTGACCAGATTCGGGTTCGCGCCCTGCTCCAACAGGTATTTCACCGTTTCCAGACGGCCGTTGCTCGCGGCGACCATAATCAGCGTTTCGCCGTCGTCTTCGATGGTTTGGTCGTTCAGATCGGTTTCGGCTTTCAGCTTGGCATGGACTTTTTTCACGATATTGGTGTTTTTGCCGAGCACGGCCGACTTCAATACGTTGTACACATCGCCGCGGTCGGTGGCGCGCAAGTCGGCACCTTTGCCGATTAAATAGTCGGTCATGTCTTCATAGCCGATAAACGCCGCCCAACCCAACGCGGTCTGCCCCAGCGACGCTTCGTCTTTGGCTTCAAGGTTTTGACCGTTTTCCGCCATCCGGCGCACTTCGGCCAAGTCGCCGCGTTTGACCGCATCAAACCATGCTGCATCTTTCCCTTCAGACGGCCTGTCGTAAAAAATCCGCCATGACTGTTTGTCGGGATTGGCGATGTCTTCCATTTCGGCACGGCTCAAACGCCAGCCCGCTTGGGCAGTTTGGGCGGCAGACGCAGATGTTTCGGAAGAAGCGGTATTGGCGGCGGACACTCCGCCGTTGCAGGCGGCCAAAGCGAATGCGGCGGCCAGCAGGGATAAGGTTTTGGAAAACATGGAAATTCTTTTGCAGGTTATGGTTTCGACAACATAAAGGCCGTCTGAAACGGCTTCCGTTGGCTTATAGAAGAAACAGCGGTATTTTACAAAACGGCGGAGCGGCAGGGTAAAAATATTCAAGCCGGTCGAACCGCCGCTATTTGCACACCGGCAGACATCCGTTCCAATAAACGGACAACGATACTTAAGTCGCAGCCCGACCTAGCAAAGCGAATCCTGCTCTATCGGCAATAACGGCGGATTCCGTCGATTGTTCCGTAAAACACGGCCGTACCGCCTATCTCCGGTTTTGACGGTACACCTGCATCAGCTCCGACAACATTGCCCGAATCGCGCGGATACGGCTTTCATTGGCGGGATGGGTAGACAGGATGGTGATGCCGTTGGTGCTGCCCGCCGCATTGAGTTTGTTCCAAACATTGATGGCGGCCTGCGGATTGTAGCCCGCCCGTGCCATCAGACGCACGCCGAGCGCATCGGCTTCGTTTTCCTGATGGCGCGAAAAGGGCTTGTTGGCGGCCAAATCGGTTCCCAAACCGATCAGGTTGCTGTCAAGGCCGGTTTGTTCCGCCAGCAGCGCACCGCCGATACCGGCAAGCACCTGCCCGCCGAGCGCCCGCCGGCTGTGCTCGAGCAAGGCATGGCTCATTTCGTGGCCGACAATGGCGGCGATTTCGTCGTCGGTCAGGTTCAAGCGTTCGACCATACCGGTATAAACGGCCATTTTTCCGCCCGGCATCGCCCATGCGTTCAGTTCGTTGGAACGGATAACGCTCATCTGCCATCGGAACGGCGTACCGGTACGGTTCACACGGTCAGCCACGGGTACCAGCCGCTCGAATACGCGGTGGACACGGGCCGATGTGGCCGATGTGGTATCGAGCACCTGCCGGCTGCGTGCCTGCTGCACCAACTGGCTGTAATTTTTCGCTGCCTGTTCGTTCATCGTGCCGCTGTCGTAACCGGCCATGTCGGCCACGGACATACAGCCCGCCAACACAAGCATGGTTGCCGATGCGGAAATACGGAAAATGCTGCCAAACGTCATCATGTTCTCCAAATATGTTTTTGCAACCGCGATTTTAGCGTATAAAAAAGTTAAAGGCCGTCTGAAAACGTTGTCCTTGCGGAAAACGTTTTCAGACGGCTCAAACTGTTCTGCAAACAGAATCAGGAACGGCGCTGGATTACCCAAGATTCGATTTTGCGCGCATCGTTCACGCGGGTGGTTGAAGACGGCGAATTGAGCAGCACGATGGTAATCGGCTGGTTTTGCACGTTCGCTTTCACCACCATCGAACGGCCTGCTTCGCGGATATAGCCGGTTTTCTGCAATTCGACTTTCCAGCTGCCTTCGCGTACCAGCGGATTGGTGTTTTTGTAACGCTGCGGGCCGCTGACGGCATACACCGAACCGTAATTGGAAGTGGAATTCTTACGGATGACGGGATATTGCGCTGCGGCGGTTACCAAACGGCTGAGATCGTGCGCGGTGGACACGTTGCGCGAATCCAAGCCGGTAGGCTCGTAGAAACGGGTATTATTCATACCCAAGCTGCGTGCTTTGGCATTCATCGCCGCCACAAATGCGCCCATTCCGCCCGGATAGGTACGTCCGAGCGCGTGGGTGGCGCGGTTTTCGCTGCTCATCAGGCTAAGGTGCAGCAATTCGTTGCGCGTCAGGCTGGAACCGATGCCCAAACGGCTGCTTGTACGTTTGATGCGGTCGATTTCGGCATCGGTAATCGATACGCGCTCGTTCATATCAAGCTTGGCATCCAGAATCACCATCGCGCTCATCAGCTTGGAAATCGAAGCAATCGGCATCACGCGGTTGGCATTTTTCTGATACAGGATTTCACCGGTCCGGTTGTTCATAATCAAAGCGGATTGGGAAGACAGCAGCGGACCCGCCATCTGAGCCTGAGCTTCGAGCTGCTCGGCTTTGCTGATGGCCAGCTTTTCCAGAGGATCCTGCTGGACGGGGAAATTCTGCTCCAAAAACTGACCCAGCACGTCCAAATCGTCGGCAGCAGCGGGCGCTGCGGATAAAGCAAGGGCAAAGCCCATGCAGGCTGCAGAAAGTTTTTTGGAGAATTTGGTGATAGACATAAGCTTGTTCCGGAAGTCCTGTATAGCAATTTGGGTTAAAGATGATTTAAGGGCATTATTTTGCTTAAAATCAATGGCTTTGTAAAGTAAAAGCGGGTATTTTTTCGTTTGTTTGCATCATTTGCCCTACATACGGCACCCCGTTCGGACAAACTGCGGACGGCAATTTGATAAACCCCCCAATACTTATTATACTTATCGGTTTTACGGCCTTTGGAAACAGCAATACCGTTCCCACCGCCTTCACCGCTTACTGAACAAAGTACCCACCATGTCAGACGAAAAACGCTGCTGCTCGTTTTGCGGCAAAGCCGAGCAGGAAGTCCAACACCTTATCGAAGGCGAAAACGCCTACATCTGCAACGAATGCGTCGAAACCTGCGGCGTGATGCTCGAATGTACCGAAACCCATTCCGACAACGGCACGTCATCCGCCACCGCACCCGACGGCAAACTGCCCACCCCTGCCGAACTCGTTGCCAACCTCAACGAACACGTTATCGGCCAGGAGCAGGCCAAAAAAGCCTTGGCAGTGGCCGTTTACAATCATTATAAACGCCTTCGCCACCCGAAAGCCGACGGCAACGTCGAACTGTCGAAGTCCAACATCCTGCTCATCGGCCCGACCGGTTCGGGCAAAACCCTGCTGGCTCAGTCTTTGGCACGCAAACTGGACGTACCGTTCGTGATGGCCGATGCCACCACGCTGACCGAAGCAGGTTACGTCGGCGAAGACGTGGAACAAATCATCACCAAACTCTTGGGCAAATGCGATTTCGATGTCGAAAAAGCCCAGCGCGGCATCGTATACATCGACGAAATCGACAAAATCTCGCGCAAAAGCGACAACCCGTCGATTACCCGCGACGTGTCAGGCGAAGGCGTGCAGCAGGCTCTCCTGAAACTCATCGAAGGCACGGTAGCCAGCGTTCCCCCGCAGGGCGGGCGCAAACACCCGAATCAGGAATTCATCAACGTCGATACCACCAACATCCTGTTTATCTGCGGTGGCGCGTTTGCCGGGCTGGAAAAAGTCATCCGCCAGCGCACCGAAAAAGGCGGTATCGGCTTCGGCGCATCTGTACACAGCAAAGACGAAAACGCCGACATTACCGCCCTGTTTGAAACGGTGGAACCCGAAGACCTGATTAAATTCGGCCTGATTCCCGAACTCATCGGCCGTCTGCCCGTGATTGCGACTTAGGCAGAGCTTGACGAAGATGCGCTCATCAACATCCTGACCGAACCGAAAAATGCGCTGGTCAAACAATACCAAGCCCTGTTCGGCATGGAAAACGTTGAGCTTGAAATCCGCGAAGATGCGCTGCGCAGCATCGCCAAACTCGCAATGGAACGCAAAACCGGCGCACGCGGCCTGCGCAGCATCGTCGAACGCTGCCTGCTCGACACCATGTACATCCTACCCGACTTGCAGGACGTGAAAAAAGCGGTGATTGACAAAGACGTGGTGGAGCAAGGTACGCAGCCGAAACTCTTTACCGCCGACGGCAGCGCATACCATCTGCCCGAAAACGACGGCAAAAAATCCGCCTGACCCATTCCGAACAACAGGCCGTCTGAAAAATCTTTTCAGACGGCCTGATTGAATTTCAGGCCGTCTGAAACCATATAGCAAGCATTTACCGAACAACGAAAGTCCGCCGCCATGAGCAAAACCGTCCACCATCTCAAAGACTACCAAGCCCCCGCCTATACCGTGCGCAAAACCGACCTGCATTTCGACATCGGCGGCACGGAAACGCTGGTGAAATCGCGGCTGGTCATCGAACCGGAACGCCCGGGAGAACCGCTGGTATTGGACGGTTCGGCGGAACTGGTGTCGTTCAAAATCGACGGCGAGGCGCACGATTACGAGCTGTCCGGCGAAAAGCTGACGGCGCACGGTATGCCGTCTGAAAGTTTCGTGGCGGAAATCGAAACACGCATCAGGCCGTCTGAAAACAAATCGCTGATGGGGCTGTACGAATCGGGCGGCAACCTGTTCACGCAGTGCGAGCCGGAAGGGTTCCGCAAAATCACGTTTTATCCCGACCGCCCCGACGTGATGTCGAAATTCACCACCACCATCGTGGCCGACAAAAAACGCTATCCCGTGCTGCTGTCCAACGGCAACAAGGTGGACGGCGGCGAGTTTTCAGACGGCCGCCATTGGGTGAAATGGATAGACCCCTTTGCCAAGCCGAGCTACCTGTTTGCGCTGGTGGCGGGCAATTTGGCGGTAACGAAAGACGTTTTTACCACCCGCAGCGGCAAAAACGTGGCGATTGAGTTTTACACCACGGAAGCCGACAAGCCGAAAGTGCCGTTTGCGGTGGAGTCGCTGAAAAACGCGATGGCTTGGGACGAAACGCGCTTCGGCTTGGAATACGATCTGGATATGTACATGGTCGTGGCCGTGGGCGATTTCAACATGGGCGCGATGGAAAACAAAGGCCTGAACATTTTCAACACCAAATACGTGCTGGCCGACAGCCGCACCGCCACCGACGCGGATTTCGAGGGCATCGAATCGGTTATCGGGCATGAGTATTTCCACAACTGGACGGGCAACCGCGTAACCTGCCGCGACTGGTTCCAGCTTTCGCTCAAAGAAGGGCTGACCGTGTTCCGCGATCAGGAATTTTCGGGCGACCGCGCCAGCCGCGCCGTGCGCCGCATTGATAACGTGCGCCTGCTGCGCCAGCACCAGTTCCCCGAAGACGCGGGGCCGACCGCACATCCCGTGCGCCCCGCCAGCTATGAAGAAATGAACAATTTCTACACCATGACCGTGTACGAAAAAGGCGCGGAAGTGGTGCGGATGTATCACACGCTGCTGGGCGAAGAAGGTTTCCAAAAAGGAATGCAGCTCTATTTCAAACGCCACGACGGGCAGGCCGTAACCTGCGACGATTTCCGCAACGCGATGGCCGATGCCAATGAAATCAACCTTGACCAGTTCGCATTGTGGTACAGCCAAGCCGGTACGCCGACCTTAGACATCACAGGCCGTCTGAAAGCCGGTGAAAACGCATTTGAAATCAACATCAAACAAACCGTTCCGCCCACGCCCGACATGGTGGAAAAGCAGCCGATGATGATGCCGGTGAAAATCGGTTTGCTGAACCGCAAAGGCGAAGCGGTGGCGTTCAGGCCGCACCACGGGCAGGCTGCGCACGCTGAAAACGCCGAAGCCGTTACCGAAACCGTTTTGGTGCTGACCGAAGCCGAACAGACGTTCACGCTCTACGGCATTGCGGAGAACGTTGTACCCAGCCTGCTGCGCGGCTTTTCCGCGCCTGTGCACCTGAATTATCCGTACAGCGATGACGATTTGGCTCTGCTGCTGGCGCACGATTCCGACGAATTTGCCCGTTGGGAAGCGGGGCAGACGCTTTTCCGCCGTGCCGTTGCCGCCAATCTGGCCGCTATCGAAGCAGGCAATCCTTTGCCGGAACACGCGGGTTTGATTGCGGCGGTAAAGCAGGTGTTGAACAATGCGGATTTGAATCCTGCGTTTAAAGCCCTGCTGCTGCAAATGCCGTCTGAAAGCGAATTGTGGGACGGTGCGGACAACATCCATCCGCTGCATTACCACCAGGCGCGCGAAGCCCTGCTGGATGCCGTGGCCGCCGCGTGCATGAACGAATTGGTGCCCGTGCGCGAGTGGGCAAAAGAGCAGGAGGCCGCCAGCGGTATCGGGCAGCCTTACGAATACCATCCCGAGTTGGCCGCCGTGCGCGCGTTGCTGGCGGCGGTACGCTTGCTGACCATCCGCGTCGAACGCCACCAGACCATTCAGGTGGGCAATTACGAAGGCGAAAAACGCACCGACAGCGAAGCCGCCGCCTCTGCGCGTTTGCAGTATTACCTCAACCGCTACGAGCAGCTCACGCCGAATATGACCCATGAAATCAGCGTGTTGAATACGGTCAACCATTTGGAAGAAGAAGGCCGCAACACCCTGCTCAACCGTTTTGCCGAGCGTTACGCCGACGACGCGCTGGTGATGGACAAATACTTCATTCTGATTGGCAGCAGCCGTCGCAGCGACACGCTCGCGCAAGTTCAGACGGCCTTGCAGCATCCGAAGTTCAGCTTGGAAAATCCGAACAAAGCCCGTTCGCTGTTGGGCAGCTTCAGCCGCAACGTGCCGCATTTCCACGCCGAAAACGGCAGCGGTTACGCCTTTATCGCCGATAAAGTGATGGAAATCGACCGCTTCAATCCGCAGGTCGCCGCCCGTCTGGTGCAGGCGTTCAACCTCTGCAACAAACTCGAACCGCACCGCCGCGCCTTGATGACCGCGCAACTGCAACGCATTCAGGCGCAGGAAGGCTTGTCGAAAGACGTGGGCGAGATTGTCGGCAAGATTTTGGCGTGAAGTAAAACGCGGTTGTAAAGCATAAAGGCCGTCTGAAAACAGGGTTTTCAGACGGCCTTTTGTTCCACACAGGAAACAAATCATCAAATCATGCCGTATTTATCAAATAATAAAATACAATTAAACTGCCGTCCATTCCCGTTCTTACCCGATACACATCCATGAAACTCCCCGTTATCTTTCTCGGCCACGGCAGCCCGATGAATGCCCTTGAGCAGACAGCCCACTCAAACAACTGGCGCAGGCTCGGCGCAAAACTGCAAACGCATTACGGTTCGGCAATCCGTGCCGTTTTAATGGTTTCCGCACACTGGGTTACGGACGGCCATGCCGTAACCGCCATGACCGCACCGGCCACTATTCACGATTTCGGCGGTTTCCCCCGCGCATTATACGAAATGCAGTACCCGGCCGCCGGCAGCCCCAAACTGGCCGCACGCATACAAAGCCTGCTCAGCAACGTCCGTGCCGATTACGAATGGGGGCTTGACCACGGTACTTGGGGCGTACTCTGCCATGTATTTCCCGATGCCGCTTTCCCCGTGGTGCAACTGAGCCTGAACAGCCGTCTCGATACCGCCGCACACCTGCAAGCCGCGCGCAAACTCGCCGTCTTGCGCAACGAAGGCATACTCATCATGGCCAGCGGCAATATCGTCCATAACCTGTACATGATGGACAGGACATCGGTGCACCATCCCGATACGCCTTATCCGTGGGCGGAAACCGTCCGCAACTGGGCAAACCGCTGCATCATCCGCCACGATATTGCCGCACTCTCCGATCAAACCGCCTATCCGCCCGAATTCGGCCTTGCCGCACCGACACCCGAACACTGGCTGCCGCTGCTCTACACCATCGGTGCCGCCGATGAAAACGACGGCGTAGAATTATTCAACGACGACATCGTCGGCAAATCACTGAGCATGACTTCGGCAGTCTGGGGTCTAGGCAGCAAAATGGCCGCATAAATGATGTTGACGCAGGTCTCTGGCGGTCGGTTTGCCGTGCTTACGCTCTTCCTAAAAGCAAAGCAGAAATCCAAACCCTCGGGCAAACGGTATCCGATATTCCGAATGTCCGACTGTTCACGGATAACCGTAGGAAAACGGTTAAATACGGTTGCAATCACTTTACATTTCGTCATAACACACAGCGCAAGAAGGCCGTCTGAAAAGTTTTCAGACGGCCTTCCGACTTTTTTCACCTGCTCACAGGCATCCGTTACGGCACGATTGCAGATAAAACCGCTTACCCGTGCAACGCGCGTTTGTCCGCAGCCAACGCCGCTTCGTGCAGCACTTCCGACAGCGTCGGGTGCGCATGGACGATGCGGGCGATGTCTTCGCTGCTGGCTTTGAATTCGAGGCTCAACACGGCTTCGGACACCAGCTCGCTGACCATCGGGCCGATCATGTGCACGCCGAGAATGCGGTCGGTTTGCGCGTCGGCAAGGATTTTTACCGTACCCTGCGCTTTGCCCAAGCCGAGCGCGCGACCGTTGGCGGCAAAACCCGACATGCCTTTTTTGTAGGCAATGCCTTCGGCCTTGAGCTGCTCTTCGGTTTTGCCCGCCCAAGCGATTTCGGGGTCGGTGTAAATCACGAAAGGCACGGCGTCCAAATCGACATGCGGTTTCTGCCCCGCGATGCGCTCGGCCACGGCCACGCCTTCCTCGCTGGCCTTGTGCGCCAGCATCGGGCCGCGCACCACGTCGCCGATGGCCCATACGTTCGGCAGGTTGCTCCGGCATTCTCCGTCGACTTTGATAAAGCCGCGCTCGTCTTTTTCCAGGCCGACGGCTTCGGTATTCAGTCCGTCGGTATTGGGGACGCGGCCAATGGCGACGATGAGTTTGTCGAACTTGGCGGATACGGCTTCGCCTTTTTCATTGTCGTACTTCACTTCCACGCCGTCTGAAAGTTTATTGATTTCTTTGAGCTTTACGCCCAATTCAATCGCCAACCCCTGCTCTTTGGTAAAGATTTTGTAGGCTTCCTTGGCAATCTGCTGGTCGGCCGCAGCCAAAAATACAGGCATGGCTTCGAGTACGGTTACTTCCGCGCCGACACGCTTCCAAACCGAACCCATTTCCAAACCGATGACACCCGAACCGATTACGCCGAGTTTCTGCGGCACTTCGGTCAGATTCAGCGCGCCTTCGTTGTCGAGCACGTTGACATTGTCGATTTCCACCAACGGCAGCGGACGCGGCACGGAACCTGTGGCCACAATCACGTTTTTGGCCGAAATCTCGGTTTTTTCGCCTTTGTTGTCGATTTCGATTTGATAAAGGCCGTCTGAAAAACCCTTGAACGCGCCGCGTCCGTGCAGGCTTGCCACTTTGTTTTTCTGAAACAGGAATTTAATCCCGCCCGTGAGCTTGGTAACGATGGCATCCTTGCGCGCAATCATTTTGGCCGCATCGAACTGCATACCTGCAACGGTAATGCCGTGTTCGGCAAAATCGTGCTGCGCGGCGTGGAAGTGTTCGCTCGACTGCAACAGGGCTTTGGAAGGAATACAGCCGACGTTCAGGCAGGTGCCACCGAGCGCGGGCGCATCGCCTGCTTTGTTCAGGCCCGCATCGATACAGGCGGTTTTAAAGCCCAGTTGCGCGGCGCGGATGGCGGCGATGTAACCGCCCGGGCCTGCGCCGATAACGGCGACATCGAATACTTGGGACATGGGTAAATCCTTTCTTTTTCTTTTGTTGACGGGCAGGCCGTCTGAAAAAAGGTTTCAGACGGCGTGGTATGGTGCGGTGTTTTCTTGATGGAATTTTTCAGGCCGTACCGGCATCTTCCGCCAACCGGTTCGGCTCCGCCGGATTCCTGTGATTCGCGGGCAAACGGAAATCTGCGTCCGGTTTGACCCGTCTACTGCAAGGTTTAGTCAGCGGGTCCGGCAAATCAGCGGGGGGGCAGACGGACGGAAAGCCGCCGTTTCTCACATCCGCAAACCGTTACAGATGCAGCATTCCGCCCGCCATTCCCTTATTTCAGCATCGCGGGGTCAACAATCAGCACGCCTGCATGTTGGCGGGCAAACTGTTTGAAGCGGTAGTATTCGTTTTGCACGTCGGAAAAACCGTCGTTGCCGCGGGTGGCGGGCACTGGGTTTCGGCTGTCGGTTTGGGCGAGCGGTTTGCCGGTTTTGTCGTAATAGCGGATCAGGGTCTGGCCGGGCTGGTGGTTGTCGTATTCAATCGCTTTTTGGCCGTTTTCGTGATAAATCACAAACGATCCGAGCATTTTGGTGATGTCGGAAAATGCCCACACGCTGCCGTCGGGACGGTAAATATTGACCGCTCCCTGCCCTTGGTGCAGATAGCCGCTTTGCAGCAGCGCGCCGTCTTTGCCGTACCAGTTGGCCAGTCCGTCGATTTTCGGGTTGGCGAAGTCTTTAACATCGGCACTGCGGGGAATCAGCACGGGGTTGGTCTGTTTCTGACCGC
>NZ_JBHCJY010000092.1:0-12274 GCF_041804105.1 Neisseria sp. | reverse complement strand
ATGTAAAAGGCCGTCTGAAATGTTTTCAGACGGCCTTTATCCATAGGGAACGGTAGGTTGCTTAGCGTCGTAGGTACGGTTAGCCGCCACAAGCGGCGTAACCGTACACACACGGAAACAGGCCGTCTGAATCTGAACTTAACCGTTTTACCGTACGCATCATGATGTAAAAGGCCGTCTGAAATGTTTTCAGACGGCCTTTATCCATAGGGAACGGTAGGTTGCTTAGCGTCGTAGGTACGGTTAGCCGCCACAAGCGGCGTAACCGTATGCACACGGAAACAGGCCGTCTGAGTCTGAACTTAACCGTTTTACCGTACGCAACATGATGTAAAAGGCCGTGTGAAATGTTTTCAGACGGCCTTTATCCGTGGAGAGCGGCGGGGGTTCAGTGTTTTCCCGACCGCCAAATCGACCAGATAATCCAGATACTGTTGGCGAATGCGGCGAGATAGCCGAGAAAGCCGATGAATTTGGGGCCGGTTTCGATGCTCATGACGATGGACGAGCCGATAATCAGAGCAGCGGTTACGATGCCCATGGTCAGGCGGTTGGTGGCGCGGTCGATTTGCTGGCTGAGGCTGTCGAAGTGTTTGAAGTCGATGTTCAGCCCGACTTGGCCTTTTTGCAGGCGGCGGCTGAGGCGGAAGATGTTTTGCGGGAGCTCGTCGAGTGCCTGCACGATGGTTTGGGCGTGCATCTTGCTTTTGCGGGCGATGTGTTCGGGGGTGGCCCGCTGTTTGAAGGCGTTTTCGACGATGGGCTTGGCGCGTTCGAGCAGCTCGGTTTGGCCGTCGAGCTGTTTGACGACGCCTTCGAGGGTTATCAGGGTTTTGAACAGCATGACCAAATCGGCGGGCAAGGTCAAACCGTGGCGGCGCATGATTTGGGTGATGTCGTTGACAACTTGGCTGATACGAAGGTCGCGCACGGGGGTGTGTTCGTAGTTGAGCAGCATTTCGAGCACGTCGGCGCCGAGCAGGTTTTCGTCGGGCAAGTCACCCTGCGCCCAATTGCTCAAAACATACTGCATGGCAAATTGGTCTTTGCGGGTCAGGGCGTTGAGCAGGTTGACGATTTCGCGGCGGCGGGTGGCAGACAGATGGCCGACCAAACCGAAATCAATCAGCGAAATGCGGCCGTCGGGATAGATGAAGATGTTGCCGGGATGCGGGTCGGCATGGAAAAAGCCCTGTTGCAGTATCATGGTAAACAGGGTGTCGGTGATGCGGTGGGCGAGCATGGTGCGCAGCTCGGGGGAAAGCGTGCCGATTTCCGTATCTTTAAGGAGCGTGCCGTCGATGTATTCCTGTACGAGGATGTGGCGGCCGGACAGTTCGGGATAGACTTTCGGAATGCGGATGAATTCGTGTCCGGCGAAGGTTTGGTGGAAACGCTGCATATAGCGCAGTTCCACCGACAAATCGGTTTCTTTTTCCAGACTGCGGGCGAAATACTGCACCATCTGCACGGGCTGGTAGCGGCGTGTTTCGGGAATTTCCGATTCAATCAGTCCGGCAAGGTGGTGCAGGATGCGCAAATCGGCCTGTATCACGGGGTCGATGTCGGGGCGTTTGATTTTGACCGCCACGCTGCTGCCGTCGAGCAGTTCCGCGCGGTGTACCTGCGCAATCGACGCGCTGCCCGCAGGCGTTTGGCGGACGGTTTTGAACACTTCTCCGACAGGGCGTTCCAGATGCGCCTCAATCAGCGGGCGGATGTCGGCAAACGGTATCGGCGCGACGTTGCTTTGCAGCCGTTCGAATTCCTGAATCCATTCCGCGCTGAAAATATCCACCCGCGTCGAGAGCACCTGCCCCAGTTTGACAAACGTCGGCCCCAACTCTTCGAACGCCATGCGGAAGCGGCGCGGCGTACTCATATAACGGCTGTCGGGCGACGCTTCTTCCTGATCGGGTTTGCCCGACAATTTGATACGCTGCAAAAAACCGCCCAAGCCGAATTTGGTCAGGGTGCCGGCGATTTCCCGCATCCGCGACAAGTCGCGCATGGCAAGTAAAGTTGGAATCATCATGACTTTTGCTGTATCGTAGAGGGCGAAAAGAAACCAAGCATACCATAATAAACAGCAATAGATTGATATTTATATATTTTTATATGCACAATATCATACAGGCCGTCTGAAAAACCTTTCGGAACGGCCGAAAAGTTATTGATGGAACGAATAATGACGTTTTTTAGAAAAATTTTACTTTTAAGCACGGCCGCCCTGCTTGCCGCACAAAGCGTCCGTGCCGACGACTTGGAAAACATGCTCAACCGCCGCAACCAAGTGCTCAACCAATTCAACAGCAGCGGCAACGCCCAACCCGCCCCGAAACCCGCACAACCCCAATCCCGCAACACCGCACAGCGTATGCCCGTGCGCACCAATACGCAAGCCGTACAGCAGCCGCAACAAGCCGCCCGCGCCACCACCGCAGAATACAGGGGCGGCGGAGGCGAAAATGCCGACGAACTCATCGGCAGCGCAATGGGTCTGCTCGGCGTGGCCTACCGCTACGGCGGCAGTTCCGCCAGCACCGGCTTCGATTGCAGCGGCTTCATGCAGCACATCTTCCGCCGCAGCATGGGCATCAACCTGCCGCGCCGTTCCGCCGACCAAGCCCGCATGGGTACGCACGTCAGCCGCAGCGAACTCCAGCCCGGCGACATGGTGTTCTTCCGCACCGCAGGCGGCGGCCGCATTTCCCACGTCGGCCTCTATATCGGCAACAACCGCTTTATCCACGCCCCCCGCACGGGCAAACGCATCGAAATCACCAGCCTGTCCAACCGCTATTGGAACGCCAAATACGCGTTCGGCCGCCGCGTGAAAAAGAACGACCCTTCCCGTTTCCTGAACTAAAGGCCGTCTGAAAGCCCCGACGATGAGTATGCCCGAAATGCCCAAATGGTACGGCGACAACGGCGACCCCGTATCCTGTACCGAAAAAATCAAAGTGATGTCGCAAAACATGGCCGAACTCTACCAAACCGCCCAAGACGCTTTTGAAGATGCTCTGCTGATGGGCTGTTCCGAACAGCAACTGCGCGCGTATCTCGCCGAATTGGTAAACGGCTTGGAAAATCCTTACAAGCAGGGCTGATGCGGTTTGCGGTTACATCAAGGCCGTCTGAAAAATGGTTTTCAGACGGCCTTTGGTTTGAACTTTCAGGCGGTGTCGGATATTGCGTTGATGGCATACCCATACCGATGAGACAGACTCTCTAACTTCCGCCATTCCCGTGCAGGCGGGAATCCATGTTTGAATCCCGGCACCTTTTGTTGTCAATAAATATTGGAGAATATCCAAGCTGGATTCCCGCCTGCGCGGGAATGACGGAAACGGGTGTAGGTACGGTTAGCCGCCATAAGCGGCGTAACCGTACGGATGCGGGCTATCATCGGATGTTATATAGATTAGGGAAATGATTGGCCGTTGTGTACGGTTACGCCGCTTATGGCGGCTAACCGTACCTACGGGATGGTATTGAACGGCAGGTGTTCTGAAGCGGATAACGGGTTTGGAAAACCGTATCAAACAGACGGAACGGACGCGGTTTGATGCCCAAATAAAAGGCCGTCTGAAAAATATGTTCAGACGGCCTGTGTTCTGTTTGCCGGAAAACTTGCTATTCGGGATTGCTGGCCAGCCATTGGGCGGCGGCGAGATTGCCCCAATCGGCCGCCTTCTGCATCCATTTTCGCGCTTCCGCACGGTCGGGAGGTTGCTGCGTATCGTAATAGAACGCCATATTCTGCGCGGCGAAGGCTTCTTTCTGTTTGGCTGCATCCAGCCACAATACCCGCGCACTCTCGCGGCTTTGCGGCGCGCCGCACCGTCCGTGGAAATACATAAAGCCCAAGGCTGTTTGCGCAGGCGCGTAATTTTGGGCGGCGGCTTTGCCGAATCACTCGAATGCCTGCTTGTCGCTCTGCTGCTTGCCGACTCCGTCTAAATACAGTCTGGCCAATTCGTCTTGGGCGCGTGCCAATCCCGCTTGGGCGGCACGCTCTATCAGCCTAACCGCACGTTTCTGATCCGGCGGCACGCCGTCCGCACCGTTCATATAAAGTATTCCCAAATCCATCATGGCCGTGGCAAACGGCTGCTTGCTGTCTGTACTCGCTTTTTCCCAAAGTTCTACCGTTTTTTCAGGCTGCACGGGCAAACCGCCCATCCCGTATAAATAATAACCACCGAGATTGAATGCGGCTTCGGGAACGGTATCGGCGGCTTTCTGATACCAGAATACGGCCTGCCGGTCATCTTGCGGCACACCTTTGCCCTGTGCATACAGCATACCCAGCGTATTTTGGGCAGCGGCATTTCCCTTCTCGGCCAATGGTCGGATAATAGCCAACGCTTCCGCATCTTTGTTTTGACCCAACAACCGTATGACACGGATGTATTCTGCATCTTGCGGTGATAAGGGTTGCAGATTTAAAGCGTCAATTCCTGAGCTCATTGCATTCCACAGGTTTTCTCCTTCCGGTACCTCCATAGAAACTTGGTTCGTCTGCGGCTGCCCTTCAGGTTGTCGGCAGGCCGCCAGCATAAGCAGCAGAGCGGTCAGGACGGATGCGGATATTCGGTTGTTCATGTTTTTCAGACGGCCTTTCCGGTTTGGGGTCAATCGCCCATTGCCGCCAACAGCTCGGCCTGATGCTCGGCAATCAGCGCGGACGTGATTTCTTCCATGTCGCCGTCCATCACGAAATCGAGTTTGTGCAGGGTTAAATTGATGCGGTGGTCGGTTACGCGGCCTTGCGGGTAGTTGTAGGTGCGGATGCGTTCGCTGCGGTCGCCGCTGCCGATGAGCGATTTGCGTTCGGCGGCTTCTTTGGCCTGCGCTTCGCGTTTCTGCGCGTCGTTCAGCCGCGCGGCCAAAACCTTCATCGCCTGCGCTTTGTTGGCGTGTTGGCTTCGTCCGTCCTGACATTCCACCACCATGCCCGTGGGCAGGTGGGTGATGCGCACGGCGGAGTCGGTTTTGTTGAT
This sequence comes from Neisseria sp., assembly GCF_041804105.1. GTDB lineage: Bacteria > Pseudomonadota > Gammaproteobacteria > Burkholderiales > Neisseriaceae > Neisseria. The sequence continues at coordinate 7,268 of NZ_JBHCJY010000092.1, read as the reverse complement.
GTGCTGGCCGCCCGCGCCCGATGCACGGAAGGTGTCGATGCGCAGGTCGGCGGGGTTGATTTGGATGTCTTCCAGTTCGTCGGCTTCGGGCATGACGGCCACGGTACAGGCGGAGGTGTGGATGCGGCCTTGGCTTTCGGTGGCGGGCACGCGCTGCACGCGGTGGCCGCCGCTCTCGAATTTCAGACGGCTGTACGCGCCCAAGCCCACCAGCCGCACGATGACTTCTTTATAGCCACCCAAATCGCTTTCGTTGGCCGACACGATTTCCGCCTGCCAGCGGTTTCGTTCTGCATAACGGCTGTACATGCGCAGCAGGTCGCCCGCGAACAGCGCGGCTTCGTCGCCGCCCGTGCCGGCGCGGATTTCGATGAAGATGTTTTTGTCGTCGTCGGCATCTTTGGGCAGCAGCAATTTTTGCAGTTCCAAATCAAGGGTTTCGATTTTGGCTTTGGCCGCTTCGGTTTCTTCGGCCGCAAATTCTTTCATTTCGGGGTCGGACAGCATTTCCTGCGCGTCGGCCAAGTCGCTTTCGGCCTGACGGTAGGCCTGATAGGTTTCGACGATGGGGGTCAGCTCGGCATGTTCCTGATTGAGCTTGCGGTAATTGTCCATATCGGCGGTGGCTTCGGGCGAACCGAGCAGCGCGGTCACTTCTTCCAAGCGGTCGGACAGGGTTTGCAGTTTGTCTAAAATCGAAGGTTTCATACATTTTCCAATAACAAAGGCCGTCTGAAATGGGCAAGGTGTTTTCAGACGGCTTCAGACAGGCGGCATTATAAGGTATTTTCTGCAAAGTCAAAAAGATAGGTTTGCCTTGCCCGCATCCGGACGGCACTGCGGGAAACCCGATCCGTTGGCCGCGGGCGGTTGCAGGCAGATGCCGTCTGAAACCTTTTTCAGACGGCATCCCATAAAGCATCGACGTTTTTTTCCGTCTGCACGGCGATTTCTTCCGTCGAAACGCCGCGCAACTGCGCCGCAATTTCAGCGATTCTGCACACATTCGCAGGCGTGTTCACGCCGTCTTTCAGCATAAACGGGCTGTCGGTTTCCAAAACAATATCGCGCAAATCCAGTTGCTGCACGGCTTGGCGGACTTTTTTGGCCGTCGGGTTCAGCAGCAGCGAGCCGATGCCGATTTTAAAACCCGCGCGTATCAGCATTTGCGCCTCTTCCAAACTGCCGGAAAAAGCGTGGACGATGCCGCCGTACCCGAATCCCTCCGTCTTAACGGTTTCGGCCACGGCAGCGGCGGCTTTCACATTGTGAACGATAACGCGGCGGCGGTATGCCTTTGCCAAACCGAGCTGGCGGCGGAATACATCAAGCTGCCGCTGCCGTGCCGCCGAGTCGGCTGCACGGATAAAGTCCAACCCGATCTCCCCCACCCAAACGCGCGGATTGCCTTGCAGGATGCAGGCGGTTTCCGAATACAGGCCGTCTGAAAATTCGTCGGCAAACCACGGATGCAGCCCGACGGCGGGCAAAACGGACGGCCGTTCCGCCAAAGACAGCACGGCGGCAAAATCCGCCTGCCGTGCAGCTGGCACGATAAAACGGCACACTCCCGCCGCCTGCGCTTCGGCCAGAATATCGGGCGATCTCGCGGACAAAGCAGGGTCGGCAAGATGGCAATGGGTGTCGGTGAAGGTTAGGGTTGCCATATCGTTTCGGATCCGCAGCGGACAAAACCGGTTGGGGTAAAAGTTTGACGCCTCCCAAACATGGGGTTTCAGACGGCCTCAACCAATCCCAGCCGCAGCAATTCCGTTTCCAGCCTGGCCGCATTCCAGCCGTTTGAAACGGCCAGCGTCAGCAGCGCCGTGGCGGTTTCGAGATTGCATTTGCCGCCGCCCACCACGCCTGCCTGCCGCAGTGCGCTGCCTTGCGCATAAACGGCGGCGGCGCGGCCGCAGGGAACCTGGCTGATGTTGAGCACCAGCCCGCCGCGCTCGGTAAAGTCTTGCACCGATTGGATAAATTCCGGATCAGACGGCGCATTGCCGTGACCGTAACTTTGCAGAATCAGGGCTTGTGCGGCGGTGTGCTTCAGGCCGTCTGAAACATCCTGCGCGGCAAAACCCGGGGTCAACGTGCGGCAGACAACGCGCACCGAAGCATCCAAATTCAGACGGCCGTTCTCATCCGCATCCTGCCGCGACAAAGTTTCCGAAACCCCTGTATTCCCGCCCTTCCCTTCGGCAACATTTTCAGACGGCCTTTGCACCACATTCCGCCAACCCTGCTGCGCCGACCATGTGCCGATGGCGCCGAAATGCCGGTTGGCAAAACCGTCGGCGGTTTCGGTGCTCGCCTTGCTGCTGCCGACGGCGGGAAACAGTTTGCCGTTGAACGCAATCACGGTTTCCCGCAAACCGAGCGAAAACGCCGCGGCAGCGGTGGCAAGATTCAGCGGGGCATCGCTGTCGGGCGCATCGTAAGGCCATTGCGAACCGGTCAGCACAACGGGCTTGCCCAACTTCGGCAGGGCAAGTGCGAACAGGTTGGCGGTGTAGGCCATGGTGTCGGTACCGTGCAAAACCAGAAATCCGTCGTAACTGCCGACTTTTTCGGCAATGATGCCGAGCCAGTCGCCCCAGTTTTGCAGGGTTACGGCCGACGAATCAATCAGCGGGTCGCAGATGTGCCAGTGGAACGAAAAACGGTCTGCAAACGGCTGGAGGGCTTTTCCCGCCAGCGCAGTATCAGGCGCAAGGCCGTCTGCACCCCGCGTCATGCCGATGGTGCCGCCGGTGTAAAGAACGAAAATGTCGGGTTTCATAATTGGCTCGGGGGGAAATACTTAAGATAATGGGGATACTGGGGATTTTAGCAGTAAACCATATCCATGTATGAATGCCTTTGGCAATAAGCAAAGGCTGCATTTGAATCTTTGTTGATACTTTGTTTTTCGTTATTCCGATACAAACGGGAATCCATCTTTAATTATGCACAAATGCTTGTTTAACAAGATGCCGGATTTCAAGTGTGGGTTCGGGTTCCATCCTACACGGAAATGACAGACGTTCGAAAAATCCGTCTTGCCCAATATGTTGTCAATACAAGATCCAAACACAACTTTGTATGCCAACCACAAAATCAAGGCCGTCTGAAAAATTTTTCAGACGGCCTTTGTCTGTCTGCATTATTTTTGACGGAACCTCTTTGTTTTTTCTGTAAATTTCCTCTTTTCTCTTGCCTTTGGCCTTGCTTTTCTTTACGATTCCGCCTTTGCCGCTGCACAGCTTTACAATTCTGTAACAGGAGTTCCGATAAGCATAAAGGGTTATGAAAAGCTGTGGCGGAATATTTATTTTTCTAAAGAAGAGGTACAAATCCGTGTCCCATTCAAACACCACACCGCGTGCTACGTTCTCCAGCAGCCGGGCGTTTATGTTTGCCGCCATCGGTTCTGCTGTGGGTTTGGGCAATATCTGGCGTTTTCCGTACGTTACTTATGAAAACGGCGGTGGCGCGTTTATTATTCCTTATCTGGTGGCTCTGTTGACGGCGGGTATTCCGCTGTTGTTTCTCGATTATGCCATCGGCCACCGTTTCCGCGGTTCGCCGCCGATGGCTTTCCGCCGTCTGCATAAGGGCTTCGAGCCTTTCGGTTGGTGGAACGTGCTGACCAATGTGGTCATCTGTGTGTATTACGCGGTGATTCTCGGTTGGGCGGCCAGTTATACGTTTTATTCGCTGGATGGAGCTTGGGGTGCAGACCCGAAGGCGTTTTTCTTCGGTAACTATCTGAACATGGCTGAAGTAGCCAAAGATGCAAGGATTAGTTTCGATTTCGTCGGCAAAGTGGTCGGCCCTTTAATCGGGGTGTGGCTGTTTACGCTGGTGATTATGGCGTTGGGTGTGGAAAAGGGTATTGCCCGTTCGTCTTCGTTTTTTATGCCGCTGCTGGTAGTGATGTTTATGATATTGGTGGGTATTTCGCTCACTTTACCGGGTGCGGCTAAAGGCTTGGATGCGCTGTTTACGCCGGACTGGACACGGTTGGCCGATCCGAGTGTGTGGATTGCGGCCTACGGGCAGATTTTCTTTTCGCTGTCTATCTGTTTCGGCATTATGGTTACATATTCTTCCTATCTGAAAAAACGTTCCAACCTGACCGGCTCCGGTTTGGTGGTGGGCTTTGCCAACAGCAGTTTCGAGGTGTTGGCAGGCATCGGTGTGTTTGCGGCACTGGGTTTTATTGCGCAAGCTTCGGGTCAGGACGTGAGCGCGGTGGCCGGTAAAGGCATCGGCTTGGCGTTTGTCGCTTTTCCGACCATTATCAATCAAGCGCCGATGGGGGCACTTATCGGCGTGCTGTTTTTCGGCTCTTTGGTGTTTGCCGGTTTAACTTCATTGATTTCGATTTTGGAAGTGGTGATTGCGGCGGTGCAGGATAAATGGAAGATTGGCCGTGTTGCGGCTACTTTTGCCGTCGGTATTCCGATGATGGTGATTTCGACGCTGCTGTTCGGTACGACCACCGGCTTGCCGGTATTGGATGTGTTGGACAGGTTCGTCAACACTTACGGCATTGTCGCCGCCGGTATGCTCTATGTGTTTGCCATTATTGTTGCCCGTAAACTGCCTGAGCTGCGCGAACATCTCAATACCACGTCTTCGTTCAAAATCGGTGCGCTCTGGTATGCCTGTGTCGGTTTGACCGTGGCCGTGCTGGCGTTTATGCTGTTCCAAGACACCCGCGACCTTTTGGCCAAGCCTTATGAGGGCTATCCCGAATGGTTCCTGAACCTGTTCGGTTGGGGGATGTCGGTGGGTTTGGTAGCCATATCGCTGCTGCTGACCGTTTTGCCGTGGCGGCGCGAACACAAAGATTTCCACTTCGACCAATACGAAGACCACGACCATAAGGAAGAGAAACAATGAGTAACGAAGCAATCGTCATGATGGTTGTCGCATTGGCCGTCATCTGGGGCGGTTTCATACTGGCCGTATTGAAACTGCCGAAAGACTAAATAAAATAGCCCGCAAGGCCGTCTGAAATATATGTTCAGACGGCCTTTCTGCTAAAATAGGCCGTCTGAAAAACCGCAGAAACAGAAAAACCATGAGCATCGCCAACAACCGCAAAGCGTTCCACGACTACTTCATCGAAGACCAAATCCAAGCCGGACTCGTGCTCGAAGGCTGGGAAGTCAAAGCCGTGCGTGCGGGGCGCGTGCAGCTTAAAGAGAGCTATATCTACTGGAAAAAAGACGCGTTTTATCTGGTCGGCTGCCACATCACCGCGCTGCCCACCGCGTCCACCCATGTGAAACCCGATCCCGTGCGCGCCCGCAAGCTGCTGCTCAACCAATCGGAAATCAACAAACTCATCGGTAAAACCGAACGGGCGGGCTACACCATCGTCCCACTTAATATGCACTACCACAAAGGCCGCATCAAAATGGACATCGGGCTGGCCAAAGGTAAGAAACAGCACGACAAACGTCAGAGCCTGAAAGAAGCGGATTGGAAACGCGAGAAACAGCGGCTGATGAAAAATGCAGGGTAAACCGCAACACCAAGCGTAAAAACGCGCAATAACCCGAACCGCCATCTTTTCAGACGGCCTTCATGCCCCAATAATGAAGGCCGTCTGAATCTGTTTTTCCAACCCTGTTTACGGAGTGAAACACCATGCGCCAAGCCTCTCTTGCTTTGCCGCTTTTTCTGATTATCTTCGGTGCGGTGTGGCTGCTGAAAACCGCCGACATCCTGCCCGAAACTTCCACGCTGGTTGCCGCCGGCATCGCCGCCACCGGCGTCATCGTGCTGGTTACCGACGGCATCAACAAACAGTCCGTCGTTTCCGGCCCGTTTCTGGTGTATATCGGCGCAGCGGTTTATCTGTACCACCGCTATTACTTTGCGTTTTCGCCGCTTATCGCCATGGGTATGGTGGTGCTCGGTTTGCTGCTGCTGCTTTCCCGCAGCAACGTCGTCCCCGTTAAGGAATACCGCCCGCGCAAAGCGGTGGCAGACAAACAGGAATAAGCTTTTGTTTCGATAAGGCCGTCTGAAAATGGTACAATCCAACCGTTTTCAGACGGCCTTTTCATGCCGTTTTCTTTCTATGTTTCCAACAAAGCCGACACCATGACCCAAGACAAAATCCTCATCCTCGACTTCGGTTCCCAAGTTACCCAGCTCATCGCCCGCCGCGTGCGCGAGGCGCATGTTTACTGCGAACTGCACCCCTACGACATGCCGCTGGCCGACATCAAAGCCTTCAACCCTAAAGGTATCATCCTCTCCGGCGGCCCCAATTCCGTGTACGACTCCGAATACCAGGCCGACACAGGATTATTCGACTTGGGCGTGCCCGTGCTCGGCATCTGCTACGGGATGCAGTTTATGGCGCACCATCTCGGCGGCGAAGTGCAGGCGGGCAACCAGCGCGAATTCGGTTACGCGCAGGTCAAAACCATCGACTGCGAACTCACGCGCGGCCTTTCAGACGGCCAGCCGAACACGCTCGACGTGTGGATGAGCCACGGCGACAAAGTGTCCAAACTGCCCGAAGGCTTCGTCGTCATCGGCGACACCCCGTCCTGCCCGATTGCCATGATGGAACACGCCGAAAAACAATTCTACGGCATCCAGTTCCACCCCGAAGTTACCCACACCAAACAAGGCCGCGCCCTGCTGAACCGCTTCGTACTCGACATCTGCGGCGCAAAACCCAGCTGGACGATGCCCAACTACATCGACGAAGCCGTCGCCAAAATCCGCGAGCAAGTCGGCAGCGACGAAGTCATCCTCGGGCTTTCAGGCGGCGTGGACAGCTCCGTAGCCGCCGCGCTCATCCACCGCGCCATCGGCGACCAGCTCACCTGCGTCTTCGTCGACCACGGCCTGCTGCGCCTGAACGAAGGCAAAATGGTGATGGACATGTTCGCCCGTAACCTCGGCGTGCGCGTCATCCATGTCGATGCCACCGAACAATTCATGGGCAAACTCGCCGGCGAGACCGACCCCGAGAAAAAACGCAAAATCATCGGCGCCGAATTCGTCGAAGTCTTTGACGCCGAAGCCAAAAAACGCGTCAACGCCAAATGGCTCGCGCAAGGCACGATTTACCCCGACGTGATTGAGAGCGCAGGCGCGAAAACCAAAAAAGCCCACGCCATCAAATCGCATCATAATGTCGGCGGCCTGCCTGAAAACATGAACCTGCAACTGCTCGAACCGCTGCGCGACCTGTTTAAAGACGAAGTGCGCGAACTGGGCGTGGCGCTCGGCCTGCCGCGCGAAATGGT
>NZ_JBHCJY010000091.1:0-8698 GCF_041804105.1 Neisseria sp. | reverse complement strand
AGTTGGCCTTCCGTACGGTTACGCCGCTTGGCGCGGCTAACCGTACCTACTGAGATGATATTTGAACCGAACGGAATCCTTCAGGCAGCCCGTCCGATGCCGTCTAAAAACCAACGCAACCCGCGTAGGTACGGTTAGCGCCTTTTGCGCGTAACCGTACACAAGAGCGCACGGATTCCGACCCACGGCAAGGCCGTCTGAAAACAGTTGGCCTTCCGTACGGTTACGCCGCTTGGCGCGGCTAACCGTACCTACTGAGATGATATTTGAACCGAACAAAACCCCGCAGGCAGCCAGCCTAATGCCGTCTGAAAACCCGCGTAGGTACGGTTAGCGCCTTTTGCGCGTAACCGTACGCAAGAACGCAGGGATTCCGACCCACGGCAAGGCCGTCTGAAAACAGAATCAGGGCAACGATATGAATACGGCAAACATCCCTCCCGCCGCACGGCTGCTGGCCGAACCCGAACAGTTGGACTATCTGCACACCACAGGTACCGGTATTCCGCGCGGCATGAGCGCATGGCAGGTTTACGCGGCGATGACCGACGGCATTCCGGCATGGCTGGCATGGTCGTTCCGCATCCGCGACGGAATTTCACGGCTGTTCGGCGTGAAACCGATTAGGGGCTTTTCGCGGCACAACCCGCACGACGTGCCGCCCGTCGGCGGCATGGCGGATTTTTTCCGCGTGGAGGCCGTCGGCAGCGAACAGCTCGTGCTGCTTGCCGCAGACAGCTACCTTGCCGTTATGGTGTCCATCGACATCACCCGTCGGCCGGACGCTTCCGCCGACCGCACGGACGTTACCGCTTCGGTAAAAAACCGCAACGCCTTCGGCAGGCTGTACATGCTGCCCGTCGCACTCATGCACGGCGCGGTGGTCAGGCGCATGTTGCGCAATATCGGCAATGCCGTCTGAAAACCCGGGTTTCCGTACGGTTACGCCGCTTGGTGCGGCTAACCGTACCTACTGAGATGATATTTGAACCGAACGGAATCCCTCAGCCAGCCGACCGAATGCCGTCTGAAAACCTCTGTTCTGAAAACCGCTGTAAGAAAAACCGATGAAAAAAGAACTGCATACCGAAACCATTATCCGTGCGGACATCGGCACCGTATGGCAAATCCTGACCGATTTCCCTGCCTACCCCGAATGGAATCCGTTCATCATCCGCATCGGTGGCCGTTCGGAAGAAGGGGCGGTGTTGGACGTGCGGATACAGCCCGTCGGCGGCCGCGCCATGAATTTTGCGCCGAAAATATTGTGCTGCCGTCCGCCGTACGAACTGCGCTGGCTGGGCAAAACCGTATGGCGCGGACTGTTCGACGGCGAACACTTTTTCCGTTTGGAAACCTTGCCGGATGACACAACCAAGCTGACACACGGCGAACGGTTCGACGGCCTGCTCGTCAGGTTTGCGGCGGATATGCTCGACCGCACGACGCTGCCCGCATTCGAGCAGATGAACCAAGCCCTGAAACAGCGGGCGGAAAACAGCCTGTAATCAGTCCGTGCCGCCGGCATGCCGTCTGAAAACAGTTGGCTTTCCGTACGGTTACGCCGCTTGATGCGGCTAACCGTACCTACTTGCTTGATGCGGTTAACCCTACCCGCCTTCAAGGCCGTCTGAAAACCCTGCAACCCGTTCCTACAGAGAAACCATGACCCAAGCTGTCCTGATCCAATCCCTTTCCCACCGCTACGGCAAAACCGCCGCGCTCGACGATGTGTCGCTGGCGGTGCCGCAGGGGGCAACCGTCGGGCTTATCGGCCCCGACGGCGTGGGGAAGTCCACGCTGCTCTCGCTGATTGCGGGCGTTCGCGTTATCCAGCAGGGTTCGGTGCAGGTATTGGGCGGCGACATGGCGCAGAAAAAAACGCGGCAGGCTCTGTCGCACCGCATCGCCTATATGCCGCAGGGTTTGGGGAGAAACCTGTATCCGACTTTGAGCGTGTACGAAAACATCGATTTCCATGCGCGGCTGTTCGGACTGGATGCAGCGGAACGCACCGCACGGATTGCGCGGCTGCTGGAAGCCACGGGGCTTGCGCCTTTTCCGAACCGTGCGGCAGGCAAACTCTCGGGCGGGATGAAGCAGAAGCTGAGCCTGTGCTGCGCGCTGGTGCACAACCCCGATTTACTGATTCTCGACGAGCCGACCACGGGCGTCGATCCGCTCTCGCGCCGCCAGTTTTGGAAACTGGTCAACAGCCTGCGTGCGGAGCAGGACGGCATGACCGTGCTGGTCGCCACCGCCTATATCGACGAAGCCGAACAGTTCGAACACCTGCTGGCGATGGATGCGGGCAGGCTGCTGGTCAACCGCCCGATGCGCGAAGCGATGGCGGCATACGGCGCGGACACGCTGGAAGCGGCCTATATCAAAATGCTGCCGCCCGAAAAACAGCAGGGTGCGGGCGGTTTGGAAATCACGCCGTTCGAGCCGCTGCCCGACGCACCGCCTGCGATGGAAGCGCACGGCCTGACCAAGCGTTTCGGCAGTTTCACGGCGGTGGACAAGGTCAGCTTCACCATTCAGAAAGGCGAGATTTTCGGCTTTCTGGGCAGCAACGGCTGCGGCAAGTCCACCACCATGAAAATGCTTACGGGGCTTCTGGATGCCACCGAAGGCACGGCCGAACTGCTCGGCCGACCCGTCGATGCGGGCGACATGGCCACGCGGATGCGCGTCGGCTATATGTCTCAGGCGTTTTCGCTGTATGAAGAACTGAGCGTGCGGCAAAACCTGAATCTGCACGCCAAACTCTACCAAATGGGCGCAGGCGGCGCGGCGGCGGTGGAAAACGCGCTGGAAGCATTCGGTTTGGCCGCCGTTGCCGCCGCGCGCCCTGCGGATTTGCCGCTCGGCATCCGCCAGCGGCTGCAACTGGCCGCCGCCTGTCTGCACCGCCCCGAAGTGCTGATTCTCGACGAACCCACTTCGGGCGTGGATCCCGCCGCGCGGGATATGTTCTGGCGCACGCTGCTGAAACTCTCGCGAGAAGACCGGATGACCATTTTCCTGTCCACCCACTTTATGAACGAAGTGGAACGCTGCGACCGCATTTCCCTGATGCATCGCGGCCGCGTGCTGGCCGTCGGCACGCCCACCGAAGTCGTCGCCGCAAGCGGGCGGGAAAATACCGAAGAAGCGTTTATCCATTATTTGGAACAGGATGCGGCGGAACGCGCCGATGCCGTCTGAACACAGGTTTCCGTGTGGTTACGCTGGCCGGAGCCGCCAACCGTACCCGCCTAGTGCCGTCTGAAAACCGGAACGGCAGTTTTCAGACGGCACCGGCAGTCTCTGAAACCGGAGCAGAATATCTTTCAGACGGCCTAGGGTCTGTCGACATTTAACGCAACGGCGGTGTTTTTGGTCAAAAATCCACGTCTGCGACGTTAAAAATGCTCGCAAGGTGTTCAACCTTGCTGCGCTTTTTGCCTTGCATACGCGGTTTTTGCCTCAAAAAAACGCTTCGTTGGTTAAATGTCGACAGCCCCTAGAACCGCTCGCCGCATCAGGCCGTCTGAAAACCGCAGCAACAGGAAAACACCATGTCCCGCAACACCCGCACCCTCAAATACTGGTTCGCCACCGTTTGGACGTTTGCCGCCCGCGAAACGAAAGAGCTGCTGCGCGACAAAATCCGCCTGTTTTTCGCCGCATTCGGGCCGGTGGTGATGCTGTCGGCCATCGGCTGGGCGGTGTCGTTCGACGTCAACGGCCTGAATTTCGCCGTGCTCGACCGCGACCAGAGCGCGGAAAGCCGCCGCTTGGCCGAACAGTTCCGCGGTTCGCCGTATTTCCACGAACAGCCGCCCGTGTATTCGCTTCGGGAAGCGCAAAACCGGATGAAACAGGGCGATACGCCGCTGATCGTCGATATTCCGGCAGGTTTCGGCCGCGCGCTCGCACAAGGCAGGCAGCCGGAAATCGGGCTGTATATCGACGGCACGGAGCCTTTCAACGCGGCAACGGTTTCGGGTTACGCACAGTCGCTGGTGGCGCAGTACAACATCGAAACGCTGCGCGCACGCGGCATCAGCCTGCCGGACACACCCGAGCTGGTGCCGCGTTTGGCGTATAACCAGGATTTCCGCAGCATCAATGCGATGACGCCCAACATTCTGGTGATTGTGCTCATCATGATTCCCGCGATTATGAGTGCGCTTTCGGTGGTGCGCGAACGCGAAACGGGATCGATTGCCAACCTTTACGCCAGCCCCGCTTCGGTGCCTCAATACCTGTTGGGCAAGCAGCTTCCCTATGTGGCGATGGGCGTGTTCAACTGCGCGGTACTGGCACTGATGGTGGTGCTGTGGTTCGGCGTGCCGCTCAAGGGTTCGCTGGCGGGGCTGATGATCGGCGCGACGCTGTTTGTGGGCGCGTCCACTGCGCTGGGGCTGCTGATTTCCGCCTTTACCCGTTCGCAAACCGCCGCCTTCTTCATCGCCGCCATCGGTACGATGGTGCCCACCATCACGTTTTCGGGGCTGTTTTACCCGCTCTCTTCGATGACCGGCGGCGCATATGCGATGGGTGTGGGTTTTCCCGCTTCGTGGTTTCAGAAAATCTCCATCGGCAGTTTCGCCAAAGGATTGGGCGCGGCCGATTTCGGTTTTGAATATGCGGTGCTGGCGCTGTTTTGCGCGGTTTACCTGACCTTGGCATGCGTGTTTTTGAAAAAGCAGGAGAAATGAATGGAAGGCCGTCTGAAAACAGGAGTCCCGACATGAAAGCCCTCAACAATATTCCCGCCCTTATCGGCAAGGAGTTGCGCAGCCTGTTCGGCGACAAAGTGCTGGTGGTGCTGATCGTGTGGGTGTTTACCGCGCTGGTGTATTCCGCCGCCACCGGCGTGGACACCGACGTGCGCAACGCGCCGGTGGGCATCATCGACCACGACCGCAGCCAGCTTTCCCGCCGCATCGCCGATGCGCTGCTGCCGCCGCATTTCGACACGCCGCAACCCGTTCTGCGCGAAGAAAGCGGCAAACTGATGAACAAAGGGCAAATCCAGTTCGTGCTGGAGTTTCCGCCCGGTTTCCAGCGCGACGTACTGGCCGGACGCGCCCCCGAAGTCCAACTGCTTTCCGATGCCACCAACATCACGCAGGCGGGCAAAGGGCAGGCTTATATCGGTCAAATTTTCCAAAACGAAATTCTTGAATTCACCGGCCAGAAAGAGCTGCTGGAGCAGGCCGAACCCGTCCGCGCCGAACCGAACACCCAGTTCAACCCCAACAATACCGACAGCTGGCTGATGGCCGTTGCCGAAGTCAACAATATGGTTGCGCTGATTACGATGGTGTTGGTGGGAGCGGCGGTTATCCGCGAACGCGAACGCGGCACGCTCGAACACCTGCTGGTGATGCCCGTGTCCGCCGCCGAGCTGATGCTGTCTAAGATACTGGCCAACGGCCTCGTGATTACCGCCGCCGCGATTTTATCGATGAAATTTATGGTCAGCGGCGTTATCGGTGTGCCTGTGGCCGGTTCGCTCCTGCTTTACGCCGCAGGCGCCGCGCTGTTTTTCTTCTGCATCTCTTCGCTCGCCATCATGCTCGCCACCCTTGCGCCCACCATGCCGCAATACAGCCTGATGATGATGCCCGCCTATGTGATTATGCTGATGTTTTCCGGCACATCCTCACCGCGCAGCAATATGCCCGAAACCGCACAGCAGATCAGCGAATACTGGCCCACCACGCTGTTTGCCGAATTTACCCACAGCGTGCTGTTCCGCGGCGCGGATGCGGAAACCGTGTGGCCGAAACTGGCGGGCATGGCGCTTACCGGCCTGCTGTTTCTCGGCTTTGCGCTGATGCGTTTCCGCAAAATGCTGGAACAGCAGGGATAGTTTTTCAGACGGCCTGTACCGGCACAGGCCGTCTGAAAAAACCGCAAACGGAGATTTATCGATATGGATACGGAACCGGTCATCATCGGCAACGAATACGACCCGCACACCATCACACGGTTATCGGACGCGCTTCGGGAACTGCGGGCCGTCAAAATCGGCGAACAATCCGCCTTGGCAGGTTCGCAGGATTTTTACAGCGCAAGTTTCCAGATCGAAGGCCGCATCATCACGGTAGAAACCGAAACCTACGCCGGTATCCGCCTGACCGGCCATCCCGAAACCGTTTGCAAAATACAGAGAAAAATCAACACCCCGAAAAAGAAAAGGCCGTCTGAAAACACCGGTACTTAAACGGACAGCCGTCCGCCCTACCCTAAAAATCCCCGACAAGGAACCCCGCATGATGACGACACCGAAAATCCCCGCCCTCGTTGCCGCAGCCCTTGCGCTTGCCGCCTGCACATCCACCGACATTCCCCTGAACAGCAGCATCGGCATGCCGCAACAGTTCGACCAAACCCAAGCCGCCAAGGGCAGTGCCGACATTACCCGATGGTGGCGGCAATGGAACGACCCCGTCTTGAACGGCTTAATCGAACAGGGTCTGCGGCAGAGCCACGACATCCGCATCGCCCGCAGCCGCCTGAACGAAGCCGGCGCAACCGCCCGTTTGGCCGATGCCGACAAAGGCGCGCTGGCGGGCGCGAATGCCGACTTCGGCCGCGCAGACGGCCTCATCCGCAATCCTTTAAGCAGCCAAACCCGCGCCGCGCTGCGGCAAAACCCTTTAACCGCAGCGGCAGACCAAGACCGTTTCCGGCTCGACGGCAACAGCCTGTCGGGCGGGCTGTCCGCCTCGTGGGAACCTGACATCTTCGGTAAAAAACGCAGCGATGCCGATGCCGCCCGCTATGCTGCGCTGGGTGCGCAAGAGCAGGTGTACGGTGCACAAATCCTGCTGGCAGGCAGCATCGCCGAAAACTATTTCAAAGCCCGCGCCGCACAAGGCCGTCTGAAAAACGCCGCGCGCACCACCGCCACGTTGGGCCGCCTAGTCCGATACGTCGAAGGCCGTTTCAAGGCAGGGCATACCACCGCCTACGAAGTCAATCAGGCGCGCACCCGACTCACCGCCGCCCAAGCCCGGGAAAGTACGTTCCAAGCCGAATATGCCGCCCATGTACGCAGCATCGCCGTGCTGACGGGGCAAGTCCCGCAGGGATACTCCCTGCCCGACAGCCGCAAAGACGTTCTCGCCGCCCAACCCGCCGCACCGCGCGGCCAAACCCCGCAGGGGCTGCTCGAACGCCGTCCCGACATCCGCGCCCAAGCCGCGCAGGTCAAAGCCTATGCCGCCAAACTCGCCAGCGCGAAAGCCGACCTGCTGCCGCGTTTTACCATCGAATTTTTGGGACAGGGCAGCATCGACGTGAACAGCGACAGCGGTCTCAAAGGCTGGGGCAGCCTGCTGCGTGCGGGCATCCGGGTGCCCGTATTTACCAACGGCCGAACCCGTGCCAACATCGCCGCCGCCGACGCAAGGCTTCAGACGGCCTTGCTGCAATATGACCAAACCCTGCTCACGGCTCTGAGCGAAGTCGATACCGCCTACCAAACCCACACCGCGCTTACCCGCCAAAACACGCTGCTCGAAACCGCCCGCCGGCAGGCATCCAAACAGGCGGCCGACACGGAGAAGCTGTTCAAATACGGCAACAAAACCCTCGACGAAGCCCTGCGTGCCCGCCTGAACGAAACCGAAATGCAGGAAAACCTGATCCAGTCGCGTCTCGCACGGGCGCAAACCCTCATCGGCCTTTACAAAGCATTGGGCGGCGGCTGGACAGCCGGCGGTTCGGAACAGGCGGGCAAACCTTGACGGATAAACCTTGACGAACAAACCGTACCGGCAAGCCGTATCTGCACAGCCGTATCTGCCAACTTGTCGATTCGCGGCACCGTTTTCCGTCCATTCCCGCGCAGGCAGGAATCCGTGGCCGATATTCGCGCGCGTATGAATCAGCAAGGTTTCTTAGATTGATAACCCGCCCCCGCCTGCACGGGAATGACGGGAAACAGTACCGCGGCAACCAACATCCGGTGAAAGCAACACCCATTTATCCAAACTTATCGGAAAGCCCACATCCATAAAATCACTTCCCGTCCCGCCCATACTGCCAACGGCAAACAGGCCGTCTGAAAAAGTTTTCAGACGGCCTGTCTGTATCCGACGCGCTACCAAACCGGCAAACGCTTATCAAGCCAAGCCTTATCCGGCAGTCCGTCGGTGTAACACGAACCATCTGCCGTTTCGATACGGTTGCGACGCTGTCCAAACCCTTTTCCAAAACAGACAGGCCGTCTGAAAAGTTTTCAGACGGCCTGTCTGTTTTGCCGCTCGGACAATATCAAACCAGCAGGCTTTTATCGAGCCACACCTTAACCAGCAGCCCGCTGGCATTGCGGACGCTGTCGGCCAGTTCGATGCGGCCGCCGTAGCGTTTGGTAACGGTGTCGGCAATCGACAGCCCCAGCCCCGTGCCTTCGGTGTTATTGCCGAGTATGCGGTAAAACGGTTCGAGTACGCGGGCGCGTTCGGCGGCGGGGATGCCGCAGCCGCTGTCTTCCACGCAGAAAACGATGTGCCGCGCGGTTTCTTCCGCCCACAAGTCGATGCGGCCGCCTTCGGGCGTGTAGCGCACGGCGTTGTCGGCCAGGGTTTTGAGCAGGGTGTAAACGGCGGTTTCGTCGGCGGAAAACGCGGGGTCGTTGTCGTTGAGCGTGCCGATGTCCTGCCCTTTGGCTTCGGCCAGCGGGTAGATTTCT
>NZ_JBHCJY010000090.1:0-23276 GCF_041804105.1 Neisseria sp. | reverse complement strand
GCTTCCACCTTATAGCCCCGATCTGAATCAGATAGAGAAAAAGTGGGCTTGGATTAAAGGTGTTAGGAATCGGCTGCGAATTACGGATGTGGATTGGCTGTTTCAGGTGTGTATCGATAAATAAGTTTATTTGCTATAGTTAGAATAATTAGATAAGACAGATTTCTTCAGTTTCTGTCATGCCCGCGCAAGCGGGAATCCATGTTTGGAATTCGGTATTTTTTAACCAAGTATTTGTGAATATTAAAAATGGATTCGTGCCTGCGGGAATGGCGGCAAATAAGCATCAACGCAATATCCAAACACAGCTTTATTTTTAAGTGGTTACACCATATGGAAATCTACCGGACCTTACACAAAACGGTAATCTTCCTCACCCGCATTCATAATATTACTTCCAAAAACATCTCGAAAACATTGAATACCGCACAGACAATCAAGAAAAACACTTTTCCAATCAGTCTATAACCCGTTTGACTAGCCTGATACATTAAAATACCAAAATCATTTTTCAAAAAGTTCCGTAATATGCGTACTTTTTCACACCATAAACAAACAGACCGATAAGGATAATAGGATTTAAATTCGGGTTAAACCGGGCGCAAAGGACAACGGTTTCCTTTAGTATTGGGCCTGCGCTTGAAACAGCGCGCAGTTTTCCCATTTAAATTTATAGGAGTGAAAGATGAAATTCCAAACCGTATTGCTGACTGCTGCCACTGCTCTCGTTCTGGCTGCCTGTGCCTCTAAATCCACCGACACTACAACTACCGATGCTACTGCTGCATCAGCTCCTGTTACTCAAACCCAAGTACCGGGCGCGACTGTACAGTAAGCAGCATCTGTACCCGTATGCTTTTGATTCCCGCCCTAATCATGGGATGAGCCACAAGCGTTCGGCAGATACAGTCAGCAAAGGCCGTCTGAAATTTCAGACGGCCTTTGCCTTTGCCGACGGTGTTTGGTTTAAGAAACCTTGTTTATCCATAAAACTCGCGGACATCAATCTTGGCTTCCTTCCTACTCGGGAATGAAGGTATTGATACCATCGGCACGTTATGCAAATACGACTTCTTCAAACAAAGCCTTCAATGCAAACCGCCCCAAGATTCCACCCGCCTTGTTTTCTTCCTATCGTTCATGACCAAAGGCCGTCTGAAACTTTTTCAGACGGCCTATGTATTCTTTTTCAAATCAAACGGATCAGCTTCGGTAATCCGCATTGATGCTGACATAATCGTGCGACAAATCGCAGGTGTAAATTTCGGCAGCAGCCTTGCCGCGTGCCAAATCGATGCGCACGGTGATTTCGCTGCGGTTCATCACGGCCTGCCCCTGCTCTTCGGTATAGCTTGCGGCACGGCCGCCGAGTTCGGCCACCGATACATCGTTCAGCCACATATTGATTTTGTCGGTATCCAAATCGGCGATACCGGCATTGCCGACGGCGGCCAGCAGACGGCCCAGATTGGGGTCGGAAGCGAAGAAAGCGGTCTTGACCAGCGGCGAATGGGCGACGGTATAGGCCGCCTGACGCGCTTCATCGCGGCTTTGGGCGTTTTCCACTTTCACGGTGATGAATTTGGTTGCGCCTTCGCCGTCGCGCACGATGGCCTGCGCCAGCTCGAGCGCGAGTCCGCCGAGCATGGCTTTAAGCTGGTCGTAACGCGGGTCGGCGGTATTGTCGATTTCGCTTTGGCCGCTTTTGCCTGTGGCGATGATGACGAAACTGTCGTTGGTGCTGGTATCGCCGTCAACGGTAATGCAGTTGAACGACATATCGGCGATTTCCTGTGTGAGCCTTTGCAGCACGGGCTGGGAAACGGCGGCATCGGTGGCGATGAAACCGAGCATGGTGGCCATATTGGGACAAATCATGCCTGCGCCTTTGGCAATGCCGGTTGCGCGCACGGTATGGTTGCTGCCGATTCTGGTTTCGCGGCTGGCGGCTTTGGCAACGGTATCGGTGGTCATGATGGCGCGGGCGGCATCCAGCCAGTCGGCGGGTTTGACGTTCGGCAGGGCCTTGATGATTTTGTCGGCAGGCAGCGGTTCGAGAATCACGCCGGTGGAAAACGGCAGCACTTCGGTGGTTTTGCAGCCGATATGCCCGGCAACGGCGGCGCAGATTTCGACGGCATCCGCCCTGCCCTGCCCGCCCGTACCGGCATTGGCATTGCCGGTATTGACCACCAGGGCGCGCACGCCGTCTTCGTCAAACAGGTGCGATTTGGCGATGTAAACGGGCGCGGCGCAGAAACGGTTTTTCGTGAACACTGCGCCCACGGTGTTGCGCGGCGCAAGTACCATCAGGGTTAAATCGGTGTGGCCGGGCTTTTTCACGCCCGCCTGCGCGGTATAGATTTGCACGCCTTCGATGTGGAGCAGTTGGTCGGCGGTTTTTTCGGTGTAATTGACGGCCATAATGGATTTCCTTTTCGGGTGGGCGGATGCCGCGTCTTCGGGAAAGGCTGTCTGAAAACCGTATCGTGTTTTCAGACGGCCTGTGGATGCGGTCAATCATAACCTGCAAAAGGCCGTCTGAAAAGGCGGGACACGGTTTCCGGTTTTCAGACGGCCTTCACGGCAACGGAACTTACTGCGTGCCGCACGGTCAAATAAAATTCGTTTAAATGATAACATTCCCATCCGATAAAGGACTTACCTTATGGCGAACAATCAAGCAAACGCCGCCGCGCAAGCCGCGGCAGCACTTACCGTCAACCTGAGCGGCACGGCGCAGATGAAGGAAGGCGAACGCGCCGTCTATACCGTGTCGCTCAACCGCCCCGCCGACACGCCCGTTACCGTGGAAATCAAAATGACGGGTAACAGCCTTTCCAAAGGCGATGCGCGCCTGCACGTCGACCGCGTGGTGATTCCCGCCGGCGAAACCAGCGCCACGTTCAAAGTCAGCGCCTACAAAGACGGCCAGCAAGACAACGGCGAGTCTTTCCGCGTGGAAATCAGCAATGTGTCGGCAGGCGCGTCCCAATCAGAAAATACCGCCAAGCAGACCCTGCTGCCCGTAACTTATTCCTATCCTGAAGAAGGCGGCAGCGGTTCCGAATACTGGAATGCCGTCCACAAAGCAGGTAGCGGCACGATTCCCTATGTGCTGGTCAATCCGCACAGCGGCCCGGGTACTGCATTGGAGGCAAACTACGCGCAACTGCTGCAAACCAATACCGACGCAGGCTTTAAAAACATTGCCTATGTCCCCACCGGCTATAAATCCAACAATGCCGATGACGTTAAGAAACTCATCAAACAATATATCGATCTCTACAAAGAAGACAAAATCCACGGCTTCTTTCTCGACGAATTCGAGTCGGACAATCCCCAATCCGCCGCATATCTGGCCGAAATCTACAACTATGTCAAAAATACCTATGGCCAAGAGATGACGGTTATCGCCAACCCGGGCAAACACATTCCCGATGCCGTGTCGCCCTATGCCGATATTTTCGTAACGTTCGAGGGCGCGCAAGACCGTTATACGGGAAATGCCCCAAACGACAACTACACCGACCCCACCTCTGCTTTTGAAAAAGACCCTGCCAACGCCCACCGCATCTGGCACATCGTCCATACCGCATCGGCGGATAAATACGAAGAAGTCGTCAACCTGTCCAAAGCGCGCGGCGCGGGCTGGGTAGCCGTTAGCGACGACGTTGGCGACAATAACCGTTTTGACGAACTTCCGTCCGATTTCACCAACCTGCTAGGCTTGGTCGGAAGCGGTAACAACACCGGCGGCGACAACAGCATCCGCATCGGCAACGCCCACATCGATACCGTCATCGCCGATGCCGATGCCGCCGCAGTGACTACCGTTGATACCGTCGTCAAAAACGTTACCGCACCTGTTGCGGAGGAAACGGCAACGGCTTCCGCTCCTGCCCATCCCCTGCCCGATGCCCTGAAAAACGTAAGCGCCCAAAACCAATCCGTCCTGCCCGTCAGCTACAGCTACCCGTTGGACAGCCCGGACACGTTCAGCGAATACTGGCAAACCATACACGCGGCGGGCAAAGACAAAATTCCTTATGTGCTCATCAATCCCAACAGCGGCCCGTACACTGAAAAGCCGGCAGACCAACAAAACTACGTTACGCTGGTCAACAAAAACACCGAACTCGGCTTCCAAAACATCGCTTATGTGCGTACTGATTACAACCGTGTGAAACTGAGTGATGTCAAAGAACACATCGATGCCTACGGCAAGCTGTACGGCAAAGACAAAATCCACGGCTTTTTCTTCGACGAATTCGAATCCGCCGCAGGCGATGCCGCCGCTTACCTGAAAAACATTTACGACTACGTCAAAACCCAATACGGCAGCGACGCACTCGTGATCGCCAACCCCGGCAAACACATTCCCGATTCCGTATCGCCCTATGCCGATATTTTCGTTACCAGCGAAACGACGGCATCCGAATACATTAGTGAGTATCAGGCTCCCACGTCCGCGTTCGAGCAAGACCCTGCCAACGCCGCCCGCATCTGGCACATGGCGCACAGTGCAACGCCCGAGCAATACAGCGAAGTGGTCGAGCTTTCCCAACAGCGCGGCGCAGGCTGGGTATTCGTTACCGATGACGTAGGCACACCCGACGGCAAACAAGACCCCTACGATGCCATGCCTGGCAATTTCGCCGGCTTCATTGATCAGGTGCATAACGGCGACAACCCCGCCGCTCCCGTTTCAGACGGCCTGAACGCCATGTTGCCCGACATCGGCACCACCACCTTCGCATCCACCCAAGGCGCGGATACGTTTGTCTTCACCGGCAAAGCCGTGTTTGATCGCCCCGTCGAACTCGATTTCAACACGGCCGAAGGCGACAAAATCGCGCTCGACCAAGTTCTGTTCGACCTGACCGCCGACAACTGGTTTGCCGCCGAAGGCGAAACGCTTACCGCCGACACCCGCATTTTCCAGCAGGACGGTGGCCTGTTTTTCGATGCCGACGGCTCGGAGCCGCAATACGCAGCCGAAAAATTCGCTGCCGTGGATACGGTTTTGAAAGACACCGATTTGACGGTACACACGAATTCCGTGCTGTAATGCCTTGACAGGCCGTCTGAAAAGCCGAACGGAACCCTTTGCAGGGTTCCGTTTTTTCATGTAGGGAATTTCAGACGGCCTGAACGGGAACGGACGGCGTTTTATTCCGAAGGCCGTCTGAAAAACCATACGGCCTGACGCACAGGCAGGAAAACGGTTTTCGGGATGACCATGACCTGCCGCCCGCACATCCGGTTGTGCGCGGATATTTTTCAGACGGCCCGGTCAACCGACCATCAGCGGCACGACCAGCGGCGCAAGCACGGCAGTAAAGATGCTGTTCAAAATCAGCCCCAAACCCGCATATGCGGCGATGCGTTTGCTGCGTTCGAGCGAAGCGGTAATGCCCATGGCGTGTGATGCGGTGCCGAGCGACAAGCCCAGCGACGAAGGCATGGCAACACGGCCGGTTTTCAAAAACCACACGCCGAGCATCTGCCCCGTCAGCCCCGCCACAATCACGGTGGCTGCGGTTACGGCGGGAATACCGCCGATGGCCTGCGTGATTTCGATGGCCACGGGGTTGGTAACGGATTTGGACGCGACGGACAACACGGTTTCCCGCCCCGCGCCCATCCATTTGGCCAGGTACACGCCCGTTACGATGCCCGTGAAACTGCCGGCAAGCTGGGCGGCAACCACGGGCAGCCATTGGTCGCGGATTTTCTGCCGGTTGAGATACAGCGGCACGGCCAGCACCACCACGGCGGGCTTAAGCCAAAAATCGATAAACCGCCCTGCCTGATGGTAGCTTTCGTAGTCGATGCCGAAGGCCTTCAGATACGCAATCACGCACACGGTGCTGATGAGCACGGGGTTGAACACCAGCCTGCCCGTGCGGGCGCGCAATATGTTGGCCAACCAATATACGCCGACGGTCAGGAACAGCAAAACGGACGGATGGGAAAGCATTTTCACGGCAGCCACCTGCGCGCCCATTCGTGCACTTTGCCCGTTACCAGCAACACGCACAGCGTGCTGAGCGCGGTTGCGCCGACAATCGGCCAAAAATCGCGCGCAATCAAATCCAGATAGCTGATCACCGCCACACAAGGCGGCACGAGAAACAGCGCAAGATTGGCCATCAGGACATCGGTCAGCTGTTTGAGCCATTCGGGTTTGACCCACCCCGCCTGCAACAGGCCGAACAACACGCCCAGCCCGACAATACTGCCCGGCAACGGAATACCGGTGAAGTAAACCGCCGCTTCGCCCGCGGCCAAACAGCCGAAAATAATACATAACGCGCGTATCATGTGTGCCACCGTATATGCGGCCGTTTCAGACGGCCTTCGGATTGAAAAACAGGGATGGTTGTCCGGATACATGATGCGTTCCGACGGTTTCCGGCGTGCCGAGCTGCCGCCTTGTCCCGCACATCTCGGCGGCCACAGGAGCCGAACCGTATGCGTTACCGTCGATCCGCCGTCCCTCCCCACCGCTTCCGTCCTGCATCATATAGCGAAACCGGAAATGTTCAAAGCAGGAGGGAAATCCTGCCGCAAACATCATCAAGGCCGTCTGAAAAGTGTTCAGACGGCCTTGACCCGCCAGCCGAATGGCATGGCATCGGTTTTCACCGCAAACAGTTTCATTTGCCGAAACACCAAGCAAATCCCCAATATAAACCCATTTCCGACACGGCCGGCAACGCGTATCCACAAACCGAAGCGGCATCGCAACGGCTCAGCTCATATCCAATCCCCCCTGCTTCAGACGGCCTCTCCGTCTCAAGAATCGGAAATCCCTACCCGACACAACCCAAACGCCTGCCGGTTCAACCGAATCCGCCGTCCAGCCACAGCGGAACGGGCGGTGTCGTCATGCCCGATTCGGGCGGATAGTCGATGCCGGTCAAGTAAAGTCCGTCGGGCATAAAGGTCGGCGGGGCTTTCAGACGGCTGCGCTCTTCAAGCAGCGCCGCGAAGCCTTCCACGCTTAAACGGCCGTTACCGACATACACCAGCGCGCCCATGATGTTTCTGACCATATGGTGCAGAAAAGCGTTGCCGTGCAGGTCTAAAAACAGCCACTCCGGACTGCCGCCGATACGGGCGCTGTACAGCGTTTTCACGGGAGATTTGGCTTGGCATCCGGACGCACGGAAACTGGAGAAATCGTGTTCGCCAATCAAACAGGCAGCCGCCTGCTGCATCTTGTCCATATCAAGCGGCGTATGCACCCATCCCGCCCTGCCGACAAGCAGCGGGGAACGGACGGGAGACGATTGCAGAATATAACGGTAACGGCGGCCGAACGCATCGAAGCGGGCATGAAAATCCGCGGCAACCTGCCGTACCTGCCATACGGCCGCACCGGCAGGCAAACGGGCGTTGACACCGCGTACCCAAGCCTGTTCTGGGCGCTGCGCCGCCGTATCGAAATGGACGACTTGGGCGGTGGCGTGTACGCCCGTATCGGTACGGCCCGCTACGGTAACGTGGATGCGTTCGCCCGCAATCTGCGACAAGGCATCCTCCAAGGCCGTCTGAACGGTCGGCAGGCCGCCTGCCTGCTTTTGCCAGCCGTAAAAACGGCTGCCGTCATAAGACAAGGTAAGCGCGCGGCGGATGGTTTGGGAAGTATCAGACATGGCTCGGACAAAAAATAAAAAACGATTGGACAATCACGCGGCAACCTGCCGCCATTAACTTACAGACGGCCACCGCATTCGGGAACATCACAATTTTGAGAAATCATACGGCTCAAGCGGCTTCCCTTACCTGCATTGGGTATAGCAGCGAATTCAGGCTGTGTGAGCAAATGTATTGATTAGGAAATACCGCTATTCCCGCACGGGCGGCAACCCAGAATCAATATTCGCACATGTGTGAACAAACAGGGTTTCTGTAGTCAAAACCGGATTACCGCCCGCTCGGGAACAACAATATTGGTTTTACCAACGACGCATCCAACAGCCGGGTTTAATACCCAACAAAAACACCCTCAAATCAGGCAGCATCATGACACCGCTCTTCAGCGCCGGCTCAAAAAAGTAGGCGGTTTATTGCCTAATAAAATATTCAGACGGCCTGCTGCTGCGGAAACACAACAAATAAAAAAGATGCCGTCTGAAACGGCATCTTCGATTTTAACATCAAAGCAGCTGATTCTTAGCCCCTGATTTCTTTCAACAGGGCTTCGGCTTTGGCAACAATATCGCCGTCGGCTTCCTCAATCAACTCTTGCAGGGTTTCGCGGGCGGTATCGGGGTCGCCGATTTCCATATACATTTTCGCCAGTTCGTATTTTGCTTCGAACGGTGCGGTCATGCCCACGGATTCGGAGATAAAGCCGCCTGCATCACGGCCGGAATCCTCGCCGCCGAAACCGGACCAGTCAATCGTTTCATCGGCAGAGGTTTCACTCACAACATGTTCGGCAGCAGTGAAATCTTCGCCATCCTGAATACGGAAACCCTCATCCTGTTTGATGTCGAACAGCGGAGTATCGTCGCTTTCGTCTGTTGCAAAACCAACTTCGGCTTCCGTCTCACTTTCAACAGCAAGCGGCTCGGACGCTTCATTTGCAGCAAGAGCAACACCTGCAACCGTAGCGGCTGCCGTTACTGCGGTAGCGGTTTCAGGCAATTTGAAATCCAGCGGTTTGTCTGCTTCGGATTCGGTGTGTGCCGCTTCTGCTTCCGCCGCAAACTGTGCCTGGGCCGCGGCAGTGTCAAACTCCACCACTTCAGGCTGTACCGGCACGGTATCGAACTCAAGCGCATCATCTTGCTGCATTTGTTCTTCAACAGCAGCTTCGTCAACCTGAGAAGGTTCTGCGAAGAACGCAGAAGTCTCAACACTGCTGCCGTTCCCGTCAACGGTTTCAAATCCGGCAGTTTCTGTTTCTGCAACCTTCAGCGGTTCAGCTTCAAATGCCACTTCTGCTGTTTCTGCCGTTTCAATGTCGAAACCTTCAGCCTGCTCTGTTTCCGCAACAAAATCTTCTTCTGCACCAGCAGCTTCTTCTTTGGTCGGCTCCGTAAAGAATTCAAGTGCTTCGTCTTTGTTTTCAGCAGTTTCAGACGGCGTCTCTACGGTAAAGACATTGTCGGACACAGGTTCGGATACATCCGATACGGTCTCGAATTCAAGCGCATCGGCTTCAGCAGCTGCCTCTTCCGGTTTACTATCGGTTACAACCGAAACGGCAGACGGATACGGTTCGGGATCGGGTTCGTACACGCTTTCGGTGGATTCGATGTTGTCCCAATCGGCATTGCGTCGGGCTTCGGTTTCTTCATCAACCGTAACGGCACTGGATACGATGCCGTTTTGCGAGTTGTCAATCTCCCCCAAGTCGAGATTGAAATTGTCCTGACGGTCGCTGTCGGACTGTTCGGCGGTATCGGTGAAGAAGATATCGTCGTCGAAATCATCCTCCATATCCAATTCATCATCAGCGGCCTTCGCTTTGCCAGCCAAAGCAGCACCCGCCGCCACAGCCGCAGCGCCTGCGGCGGCAGTAACGGCCGTCGCTTTCACCGATGAAGGCTCTGTATCAAATGCCTGCATCTGGGAAACCGATTCGCTGTCGAATACGACTTCATCGTCTTCTTTATGTTTATGCCCATCGGCAACAGCGGCACCTGAAATGCCTTTTTTGCGGCCTAACAGTTTCAACAGCAACAGTGCAGCCAAAACGGCCGCTCCGCCCATCAACAACCAACGCCACAGGCTGCCCTGATCACCACCGCTTTCTTCCATCGGCACGGTCTCGGGCTCGGCTGTTTGCGATGCCGTCTCAACAGGTTCGGCCACCGAAGCTGGAACAACGGCAGATGCTTGGACCGGCGGAACAGCAGAAGCCGCGGATGCAGGTTCAACCAAACCTGTCTGGCCTGCCTGCGGTACGTCTTCGGGCTTGTCGGCCTGACGCACTGTCTGTTCTTGTTGCTGTACGGCGGCTTTTTCTGCGGACGCTTTCTCCGCAGCCGCATTAGCGGCGGCATTGTTTTGTTGTCCGGGAGTCTGCGGCACAGGTCTGCCTGCGGTTTGCGCCTGCGTAATGACGGCACCTGCCGCAGCCCCTGCAACGGAAGCACTGCCCTTGGACTGTGCCGCTGCCTGACTCAATGCCGCACGCGTCGGGATATTCAGCACTTTACCTGCAATCATGCGGTCGGGGTTATTGCCGGAGAACACGCCGGGATTGGCATTCATCAAGGCTTGTACGGCCGCCGCCTGGCTTACGCCCTGCGGACGGATTCTGTTGGCAATCCCGCGCACGGTTTCGCCGTTGCGTACAAGATGGCGTTTGCCGTATTGGATACCGCTGTATTTGGCCTGCTGCTTGGCTTTTTTCTGATTGGCATTTGCTCTTTTGGCCAGTTCTGCATATTCGCTGGCATCGGCACGGGCATTGTCGCTGCCGATGGCACGGTTGATGCGTTCGCGTGCAGACTGGTTTTCAGGGTTTTGGGGGGCAGCAGCCGCACCGCCGCTGTTCGGACGTTCGGCGTTGCCGGCGGAACGGGTGCTGTTGTAGTCGGCGGGATCGATGATTGCGGTGTATTCGCGCGACTGTTTGCCCGTGTTGACGTTGAAAATCAACACGGGATCTTGAACGGGCTTGCTCGAACGGATGGTAACGATGGCCTTGTCGCCCTGTCTTCTGACACTGGTACGCAGATTGCTGTTGGACACCGTGGCCTTGCCGCTTTTGAGCAGGGCTTTGGCTTCTTCGCCGGTAACGGTTACGGTACCGGAAAAAGGTTCGCCCAAATGCGACTGTACGTTCAGGCCGCCGATGCCTGCGTATGCTCCGAAGCTGGCCATCAGCGCCATTGATGCGGCGGTTAGTTTGATTTTGTGGTTATTTTTCAAAACTTGATCCCCTGTTTTTTAGTTTGCAGCTTGGCTGCCATACAATAAAATATTCCGTCATGGTATCGTCTAATCGCTCCGTCTGCCAAGTAAATTGCTAAATTAAGTTAAAAAGTAACTATAATTTGCAACCTTATTACCACTATGCACTATTCGGGAAACAGCTATCCTGTCCGAACGCATTCTACCAAAGCCTTGCGTTAAGATAAATAATGCACGAGCGGGCTTCTGGCGGTATCATTCCGCTTATCTGTTTTTTTATCCTTTCAGATTTTATCAGTATGAAAATTTTAAGCGAC
Organism: Neisseria sp.; assembly: GCF_041804105.1. GTDB lineage: Bacteria > Pseudomonadota > Gammaproteobacteria > Burkholderiales > Neisseriaceae > Neisseria. The sequence continues at coordinate 12,078 of NZ_JBHCJY010000090.1, read as the reverse complement.
CTGTTGGCCGTCATCCTGTTTTTTGCGGCTTATTCCTATACTAAAGACATCATTATTGCTACTGTTGTTGCTTTGGTTGTCGGAGTGTTGCAGGCAGGTTTCACCTGGCTGAAACACAAAAAGCTCGACACGATGCAGTGGGTCAGCCTGATATTGATTGTGGTCATGGGCGGGGCAACTGTCATTTTGAGAAACCCTGTGTTTATCAAATGGAAACCTACCCTGCTGTTCTGGGTCGGCGCGGCGGCGTTGGCCGTGAGCCACCTGATGGGCAAAAACGGTCTGAAAGCCCTGATGGGCAAAGAAATACAGCTTTCAGACGGCATCTGGCGCAATCTTACCTTTATGTGGATTGGCTATCTTATTTTCATGGGCTTGGCAAATATCGCCGTCGCCTATATGTTTACCGAAGCGCAGTGGGTGAACTACAAACTGTTCGGTTCCACCGCGCTGATGGTTGTTTTCATGATTGCACAAGGCTTTTACCTGAGCCGCCATTTACCTAAGGAAAGCGAATGATGGAATACTTTATGATTTTGGCCACCGACGGCGACGACGTACACGAAGCGCGCATGGCTGCGCGCCCCGAACATTTGAAACGTTTGGAAGCGCTGAAAGCCGAAGGCCGTCTGATTACCGCCGGCCCCAACCCGTTACCCGACAATCCCGAGCGCGTGTCCGGCAGCCTGATTGTGGCGCAGTTCGCTTCGCTCGACGATGCGCAGGCATGGGCGGAAACCGACCCCTACGTCGATGCGGGCGTATATGAAGAAGTGTTGATCAAGCCTTTCAAAGCGGTGTTCAAATAAATGCAGATGCGCGAAACCATCGAAGGCCGTCTGAAACCGCTTTCGCCCGAAATATTCGAATTCCGCGACGACAGCCACCGCCACATTGGCCATGCGGGCAACACCGGCGGCGGGCATTATGCCGTGCTCGTCGTCAGCGCGGCGTTTGAAAACGTCGGCCGCGTCAACCGTCAGCGTATGGTCAAAGATTTGTTGCGCGACCTGTTTTCAGACGGCCTGATACACGCCCTGAGCATCAAAGCCGCCACGCCTGCCGAATATTCCGCCAACCATTAAAACGGAAAACCGCAGGCATTTTCCAAGCATCGGGCGACGGCGCACACCACGGAAAACCGTCCATGCCGAACACCGCCACACCCGACGCCGCATCCCCGTACATTGTGAGAAAACCATGAACAAAACCCGTCTGGCCGCCGCCTTCGCGCTGGCCGCCCTTTCCGGCAGCCTTGCCGCGAAAACCATCGTTACCGTCAACGGCACCGCCGTCGACAGCAAAGCCATTGATGCGCAGGTCAAAGCCCTGCAAAGCCACAACAGGCAAATCAAAGACAGCCCCGCCCTGCGCCAAGACCTGACCAACCGCTACATCGTCGGCACCGTCGTCGCACAGGAAGCACGCCGTCTGAAACTGCACGAAAGCGCCGACTACAAAAATATCCTCAATCAATCGCTTGCCGCCGCCAAACAGCAGGGGGCCGACAAAAAATCCGGCTTCCAAACCGAATGGGCGGCCTATGAAACCGACCTGCTCAACCAAGCCTACATCGCCCACATCATCCGCAGCAATCCGGTCAAAGAAGCCGACGTCAAATCCGCCTATGCCGATTTCGCCAAATTCTACCAAGGCTCCCAAGAAGTCCAACTCGGCGCAATCATCACCCGCAAGCGTGAAGACGCCCAAAAAGCCGTTGACGAACTGAAAGCCAAAAAAGACTTCAAAACCGTTGCCGCCAAATACACCATCGACCCCGCAGGCAAAAAAGCGGGCGGCATCCCGTCCGATTATGTTCGCCTGAAAGACATGGAACAGGCCGCCCCCGCGCTTTACAGCGCCGTCAAAAACCTGCCCGAAGGCGGCTACACCGCCCCGTTGCAGGATAACGGCATCTTCGGCGTGTTTTACGTCAACGACAAACGCGCAGTGCAACTGCCCGGCTACGATGCGGCGAAAAACGGTTTGAGACAGGAATTGCAGGCCGGCCGCATCGACCGCGCCATCCAGTCGCTGTTGCAGAAAGCCGTTATCCGGCCAGCCAAATAGGCCGTCTGAAACCCTTTTTCAGACGGCTCGACGCAGCATTAAAATCCGCCACATCCGCAGTTTGTAAGGAACACCCATGAAATCCAAAACCGTTTTAACCGCCGCCGTCCTGACTGCCGCCGTCGGCATTGCCGCCGCCGCGCAAGCCCCGCAAATCGACACGGGACGCATCGACAGCATGGTCGAGCAATATATGCGGCAGGCCGACGCCAACCCGCACCAAACCCAGAAACCCGACGGTGCGGCCATCCGCAAAGACGTTATCCGCCGTCTCCAAACCTTCGAAGTGCTGAAAAAGGAAGCCTTCAAAGCCGGACTGGACAAAAATCCGGAAATACAGAACCGCTTTAAAAACGTCGAAGCCCAGTTCTACGCCGGACAATTCGCCCTGCATCTCGAAAGCCAAACCGAAATTTCCGAAGCCGAACTGCGCGCCGCCTACGATGCCCAAACGCGCGTCGTCCAAATCCTCCAAGTCGGCTTCAACACCGAAGCCGAAGCCCGTTCCGCCCACGGACTTCTGCGCAAAGGGCTGAGCTTCGAAGAGCTGGTCAAACGCCATCCGAGCAAAGAACAGGGCTTTGACGGCTACGTCAACCCGCAGCAGCTTCCGCCCGAAATCGCCAACATCATCGCACCGATGACGCGCGGACAAATCACGTCCGAACCCGTTGCGCTCAACGGCCGCTTCTACCTGTTCAAACTCGCCGCCGTCGACCGCAATCCCGAAGCACCGCCGCTGGAACAGGTCAGAACGCACTTCCTCCGCCAAGCCAAGCAGATCAAAGTGCAGCAGCAGATTGACAAGATTCTGCAGGAAAACGGCGTCGGCAAATAAACCGCCGCATTCAGGCCGTCTGAAAACGTTTTTCAGACGGCCTTTTCCCGAAATCCCCCCATTTCCCGACAAAGCCCCCATGAGAGCCGTTATCCAAAAAGTTACCCGCGCCCGCGTCGATGTCGTCGCATCCGGCAAGCGCGAAACCGCCGGTGAAATCGGCAGCGGTTTTATGGTGCTGCTCGGCGTTTCGCACGACGACACCGAAGCCGATGCGCGCTACATTGCCGACAAAACCGCCAACCTGCGCATTTTCGAAGACGAAGCGGGCAAGCTCAACCTTTCGCTCAAAGACACCGGCTGCGCCGTGCTGCTGGTTTCCCAATTCACCCTCTACGCCGATACCCGCAGCGGCCGCCGCCCGTCGTTTTCAAACGCCGCCCCCGCCGAAACCGCCGACGCGCTCTACCGCCTGACCGCCGAACTCATCCGCGGCCACGGCATCACGGTCGAAACCGGCCGCTTCCAAACCCATATGCAGGTGGAGCTGTGCAACGACGGCCCGGTTACGCTGCTGCTGGATTCCAAAAAAAGGTTTCTGACCCGCCGTATCCGACTGCCCGCCGCAGAACGTTTTTTTCAGACGGCCCTGTCTCTGCCGCCCCCAGCATCCGAACGCGCGGACAGCATGGCCGCAATACATCAAGGTTCGCCCTTGTCCGCAAATGCCTGCCCGTTCGGATACTGCCTGTTTTAACGGACGGCACACCGTTCTCCCGAAAACGGCGCGGCATCAGGCCGTCTGAAACCGCCTGTCGCCCCGTTCCGTTAAAACTGGTAAACTCATTACCCGAAGCACCGTTTTCAGACGGCCATAATCCGCAGCATCCGCTTGCCCGAATGCCAAAGCCGTTGGTATGAAATAAATTTAAGAAAGCTGTGTTTGGATATTGCGTTGACCAGCAAGCGGCAAGACCGATTTCGCCAACTTCCGTCATTCCCGCGCAGGCGGGAATCCATGCTTGGAATCCGGTATCGTTTTTTAAACAAGCAGTTGCGAACATCAAAGCCGGACTCCCGCCTACGCGAGAATGACGGGAAACCGAAGCATCGACACAACATCAAAATGACGAATTACGGCAAGCCGAAGCCGGCGAAGTAAACTTCTTAATTCTTAGTTCACGACACACCTTTACCGGTGCAAACCCGTGCCGCTTCCGCAAACATACCGCGGCGGACAGCACAACGGGAATTTTGCCCGCCACCACACACGAGACCGCCATCATGTGCCAACTTTTGGGAATGAACTGCAACACCCCCACCGACATCCAGTTTTCCTTCGAAGGCTTCCGCCGCCGCGGCGGTTTGACCGACCACCATGCCGACGGTTTCGGCATCGGCTTTTTCGAAGGACGCGGCGTGCGGCTGTTCCACGACGACAAACCCAGCGCGCATTCGCCCGTGGCTGATCTTATCCGCGCCTACCAGATTAAGTCGGAAAACGTCATCGCCCACATCCGCAAAGCCACGCAGGGTCAAACTTCGCTGGCGAACACGCATCCGTTTATGCGCGAAATGTGGGGCAGCTACTGGCTGTTTGCACACAACGGCCATCTGAAAGGCTTCTTCCCGCCCGAAGGCGGCCACTACCGCGCCGTCGGCACCACCGATTCCGAACGCGCGTTCTGCTACATTCTCGAACAGCTCCGCCTGCGCTTCCCCAACCGCCCCGACGACGGCACGCTGTTTGAAGTGCTGGATACGCTGACCGCCGATATCCGCCGCTACGGGCTGTTCAACTTCATGCTTTCAGACGGCATCAGCCTGTTCGCCCACGCCAGCACGCTGCTGCACTACATCGTGCGCAAAGCCCCGTTCGGCAAAGCGCGCCTGCTCGACGACGACGTAGTGGTCGACTTTTCGGAAGTCACCACGCCCGACGACAAAGTGGCCGTCATCGCCACGCTGCCGCTGACGGTGGACGAGCAATGGTCGCAACTGGCGGTGGACGAACTGGTCATGTTCCGCGACGGCGACATCGTGCACAGCAGCAAACCCGCCGACCCCGTTTACATGAGCGCGGAAGAAGGACTGGCCGTTGCAAGGGCGGCGGGCGTATCGGAATAATCCGCCGCTTTGCACAGGCCGTCTGAAAACCGCCGCTACCGGCTGCCCGATGCGCAACACAGGCTTTTCAGACGGCCTGCCCGCCCTATACGGATATTCGGGCATGGGTTACAATTCACAGTCCGCCACAGCGAAACACGGAACGCACAGCCTATGAAGTGCCCCTTCTGCCACCAGCCCAACACCCAAGTGACGGATTCGCGCTTATTGGAAGAAAGCAACAGCATCCGCCGCCGCCGCCGCTGCAACGACTGCGGCCAGCGTTTCAGCACTTTCGAAACCGTCGAAATGCGGATGCCGCAAATCATCAAAAGCAGCGGCGCGCGCGTGGCGTACAACCCGCACAAACTGCGTACCAGCCTGGAGCGTGCCCTGCACAAACGGCCGGTTTCCGCCGAAACCATCGACGAAACCGTTACCCTTATCGAACAGCGGCTCTACCAGCTCGGCTGCAAAGAAGTGCCTTCGCACACCGTCGGCGAAATGGCGATGGAGGAACTGGCCAAAACCGACCAGGTCGCCTATGTCCGCTTTGCCTCGGTGTACAAGAGCTTCAACGACGTTTCGGAATTCACGCAGGCCATTGCCACCCTGCCGCCGAGCGCGGAAAACAACGGTGCAACGCCGTAACCGCCCGTGCAGCTTTGCGGCATGTCCGCAGGCCGTCTGAAAACGTTTTTCTGTTTCCGGCTGCATTTGATGATGCAATACAATCCGCCGCCCTTGCCGCAGCGGTCGCCTTATCCGAACGCAGCCCCGTTTTTATATTGTCCATCCACACCACTTACGGAATTTTGTCATGAAACTTCTCCCCTTCGTCCTGACCGCCGCCGTCCTTTCGCTCAGCGCGTGCAATCAGCAAACCGAAACCTCCGTGCCCGCAGGTGCGGCCGCATCCGCCGAAGCACCCGCGCAACCGCAGAAACTCACCAGCAGCGACAACAAAATCACCGTCAACCTGCAAAACGGCGGCTTTACCGATGCCCGCAGCAACGCAGCCGTCCAACCCGAAGGCGTAACCCCCGAAGAACTGACGCTGCTGCAACGCGACGAAGCCCGCAACATCACGCTCTATGCCGCCAACCTGGGCAAGGCCAAAACCGCCAATGCCGCCGAATATTTCGCCAAGCTCAAATCCACGCTGGAAACCGACAAGAGCTTCGACAACGTACAAGTCGGCGCGGCCACCGAAAACCGCATGAACTACCGTTTCACCCAAAACAATCCCGACAGCGACCTGCTGTCTGAAAACTGCATCGCCATCTTCGAAGCAGGCAACATCTACAACGTCTGCGCCAGCAGCGACACCGCCACCCAAGACGAGCTGGCCGCCGTGCTGACCGAAGTTACCGTCGCCAAATAAACCGGCGCACCCCGCCGACGGGCCGGATACCGGCCCGTTGCCGCAGTTTTGACGGCAGCCGCCGGTTCAGCGCAAAAGCCCTGTCCGTCCCTGCCGTCCGATTCAAAGGCCGTCTGAAAATGTTCAGCCAAACCGACATCCAAATGATGCAGCACGCCCTCGCCCTCGCACGGCTGGGGCGTTTTTCCACCTCGCCCAACCCCCGCGTCGGCTGCGTCATCGCACACGGCAGCCAGATTGTCGGCCAAGGATTCCATCTCAAAGCGGGCGAACCGCACGCCGAAGTCCACGCCTTACGGCAGGCGGGCGCGGCAGCAAAAGGCGCAACCGCCTACGTAACCCTCGAACCCTGCGCCCATTACGGCCGCACCCCGCCTTGTGCCGAAGCACTCGTGGCCGCCGGCGTATCGCGCGTCGTGGCCGCCATGCGCGACCCCAACCCGCAAGTTGCGGGCAAAGGCTTCGCCCTGCTCGAAGCAGCAGGCATTCAGACGGCCTTCGGCCTGTTTGAACCCGAAGCGCGCGAACTCAACCGCGGCTTCCTTTCCCGCATCGAACGCGGCCGCCCGTTCGTGCGGCTCAAATGCGCCGCCTCGCTCGACGGCAAAACCGCCCTTTCAGACGGCCGCAGCCAATGGATAACCGGCGAAGCCGCCCGTGCAGACGTGCAGACGCTGCGCGCCGAAAGCTGCGCCGTTTTAACCGGCATCGGCACGGTACTCGCCGACGACCCGCAGCTCAACGTGCGCGCCTTCCCCACTCTGCGCCAACCCGCCCGCGTCATCCTCGACAGCCGCCTGCGCATTCCCGACACCGCCAAACTGCTGCAAGACAGCGCATCGCCCGTCATCATCGCCACCCTGTCAAACGACGAAGGCCGTCTGAAAACTCTCGCCGCACGTCCGCACGTCGAAATCGTCAAACCTGCCGAACGGCAAGGCCGCATCGACCTGGCCGACCTGCTCCGCCTGCTCGCACAACGCGGCATCGGCGAACTGATGGTGGAAGCAGGTGCAACCCTTGCCGCCGCATTCCTGCACGACAACCTCGCCGACGAAATCGTGCTCTACCAAGCCCCGAAAATACTCGGCGGCAATGCCCGCAACCTGTTCGACCTGCCCGAAAACCCTGCCGTTCTGACACAAAACCCCGCATGGCAAACCGCATCCGTCGAAACCGCAGGCGACGATGTGAAATGGGTGCTGCGGCGGAAATAAAGTGGAGGGGCAGTCAAGCCGCAGCATGCAGGTACGGTTAGCCGCCTGAAACGGCACAACCGTATATCTCTAACCCTTAAATTCTGCATCAGCGCAACCATACCCCGTCATTCCCGCGCAGGCGGGAATCCAGATGCAAACGGCCTGCTGAAACAGCCGTTTCCCCGAAACATGCAGAAACCCAAATCCGAACGGTCGGAACCGATTGTTTCCCCCAACCCATTCCTGAAACTCTAAATTTCCGGATGCCCGCCGGTGCGGGAATGACGGCTGTGATAAGCCGCCTGCAAAACATTTTTGATACAGGTGCGACCAGTCGTTGTAGGTTAGCCGCCCAAAGCGGCGTAACCGTACATCCCAGCAAGTCAGGCCGTCTGAAAAAACAGTTCATGCTTTTTCAGACGGCCTTGACGCATTTCTGGGGTTCCGCACAAAAAACCAAATCATCTGCCGTCCGGTTGCACCTTTACCCGAATATCTGGAAACCACACATGAAACGTGCGGTTACGTTGCAGGCTCAACCTGCACCTTTTCCTACAGCCAGCAAGACAGGCTTTTGTACGGTTACGCCGCTTGGAGCGGCTAACCGTACCTACCTCCACATCGGCAACGATGTCCACTATTCCCGCGCAGGCGGGAATCCGGATGCAGACGGCCTGAAACGGTTGTTTTTTTTCCGAAAGATGGCCGAACCAAAATCCGAATCATCGGCAGCGGGTACTTTGCAAAAAATGCCAGAAACCCAAACTTCCGGATTCCCGCCTGCGCGGGAATAACGGCTTAAGGCCGTCTGAAAAAACAGCTCATGTTTTTCAGACGGTCTTAGGCATTTCATCGTCTGCCTCAGCAGGCCGAGACCAAGCCCGCCTGCTCGCTGTCTGCATCCGTCCCCGACGTATCGACAACAAAGGCCGTCTGAAAAATCATTCAGACGGCCTTACTGTTCCGTTTTCTCAATTTACAGCCTGAACAGCACCAAACTCAACGCAATCACCGCCATGCCCGATGTCAGGCCGTACACGGTTTCGTGGCCGTCGGCATAGCGTTTCGCGGCGGGCAGCAGTTCGTCGAGCGCGAGAAAAACCATCACGCCGGCAATCAGGCCGAATACGCTGCCGAACACGGCGGGCGAAAGAAACGGCTTCAGCGCGGTGTAGCCCAATACTGCGCCCAACGGCTCGGCCAAACCGGAAAGCAGGCAGACGAAAACGGTCAGCCCCTTTTTGCGGGTGGCGAAATAAACGGGGGCGGCGATGGAGATGCCTTCGGGAATGTTGTGGATGGCGATGGCAAATGCCAACGGTGCGCCAACGGCGGGGTTTTCCAGCGTTGCGAAAAACGTGGCCATGCCTTCGGGAAAATTGTGGGCGGTAATGGCGAACGCGGCCATCAGCCCGACACGGGCAATGTGCTGGCGCGACTGCTGCCTGAACCCGGGGTCTTTCGCATCGAGCGTTTCGTGCGGGTTGGGCACCAGCCTGTCAATCAGGGCGACTGCGCCCATGCCGGCCAGGAAGGCAAGCGTAGTGGCGGCAAAGCCGTGGGTTTCGCCGTAAGCGAGCGCGAAGGCTTCCGAAGATTTGGTGTAGATTTCGGTGAGCGACACATAAACCATCGCGCCGCCGGCAAACGCCAACCCGAACGACAGCACGCGCGGATTGGGTCCCTGCGAAAACATCACCAGCACACTGCCGAGCACGGTGGCCAAACCTGCGGCCAGCGTGATGCCGAAAGCGGTGATGAGATGGTGTAATGTGATGGCTGTCATGATTTTTGTGTTGCTGTGTGTGCGGGAGTGAAGCCTAGCATATTTTTCACTCAGATAATAGTTATTCGCATTGAAACAAACCAAAGACGGCGATAGCTTTTTTCAGACGGCCTGATGCCGTCTGAAAAACCGTTCTGCCCGCAGGCAAAGCATTGACGGACGGGGATTTGGCTGTTATACCGCTAACGTTTTGAAACCATCCGCCCGCAAATGCGGCAGACCGTGCCGAAGGCCGTCTGAACAGTTTGGCGCTTCGGCAACCTGTTTCTCTGCAGGAAAGGCCGTTCGGGTTTGGATAACCGTTTCAGACGGCCTTGGCGGTTGGCCTGCATGCCCACTCCACTGATAAATTGCCCGCCCATCCATCCAAACAGGAACACCCCATGACCCTACCCGTCCTTGCCGTTACTTCCGGCGAACCCGCAGGCATCGGCCCCGACATCTGTCTTGATTTGGCCGCAGCTCTGCCTTGCCGTCCCGTGGTTTTGTGCGACAGAAACCTGCTCGCCGAACGCGCAGCGATGCTCGGCAAACAGGTGGTATTGCGGGATTTCGATCCGGAAAGGCCGTCTGAAAAACCGGCGGAACGGCGCGCGCTCGAAGTGCTGCATATTCCGTTAAACGCGCCCTGCGAAGCAGGCCGTCTGAATCCGGCCAACGCGCCTTATGTGTTGCGGCTTCTCGATACCGCCCTGCAAGGCGTTTCAGACGGCCTGTTCGCGGGCATGGTTACCGCGCCGCTGCACAAGGGCGTGATTAACGATGCGGGCGCGGGCGGTGGTTTTTTCAGCGGCCACACCGAATATCTGGCCGAAAAAAGCGGCACGGAACAGGTGGTGATGATGCTGGCCGGCGGTGGCCTGCGCGTGGCACTGGCCACCACGCACCTGCCGCTCAAAGACGTTCCCGCCGCGCTCACGCAGCCGCTGCTGGAGTCCGTGTGCACTGTTTTACACCGCGATTTGCGGCACAAATTCGGCATCGCCGAACCGCGCATCCTCGTCTGCGGCCTGAACCCGCACGCGGGCGAAGGCGGCCATCTCGGACGCGAGGAAATCGACGTTATCCATCCCGTATTGGAAAAACTGCGTTCAGACGGCCTCGACGTGCGCGGCAGCTACCCCGCCGACACCGTGTTTCAGCCGTTTCTGCTGAAAGACGCGGATGCGGTGCTGGCGATGTACCACGACCAAGGGCTGCCCGTGTTGAAATACGCCTCGTTCGGCGCAGGCGTGAACATCACGCTCGGCCTGCCGTTTGTCCGCACATCGGTCGACCACGGCACCGCGCTCGATTTGGCGGGCACGGGCAAAGCGGATTCGGGCAGTCTGAAAACGGCGGTGGAAGTCGCGCTGGACATGGCGCGGCACATGAATCCCCTGCCCGCCGAACGCCCTTAAGCGGCACACCGCGTTTGAAAAACGGCAACGGCCGCACCGACTTCCGTTCGGGGCAAATCCAAGCCCTGCCGTCGGGTTTGGCGGACAGGCCGTCTGAAAGATTTGCCGTATCCCTTATCCGTTTGCCGTTTTCCGTAAAAACGTCGGGCGGCCGGTACATCAGGCATTTTCAGACGGCCTGCCGCAAAACGGCTTTGACGGCCATGCCGTGTCCCTACCATACGGATGCGGCAGCCCGTTCCAAACCGCAACCGAACCGCAAACCGCCGCACACAACCTGCCAATACAAGGAAACCGAACCATGCCGCTTTGTTTTGAAATCATCACCGTAACCCCGTTCCGCCAAAACTGCACGCTGCTGTGGGACGACGAAACCAAAGAAGCCGTCTTCACCGATGTGGGCGGCGACGTGCCCTACCTGTTCGACGAAGCCGACCGACGCGGCCTGAATGTCCGGGCCATATGGCTCACGCACGGCCATCTCGACCATGCCGGCGGCGTGGTGGAATTCACGGCCAACCGTCCCGTACCCGTAATCGGCCCGCACCGCGAAGACGCGTTCCTGCTGGAACAGCTTCCGCAGATTACCGCCCAGTTCGGCTTTCCCGTATCGCCCGCGTTCGAGCCGTCGCGCTGGCTGGAAGAAGGCGAAACGCTGACGCTGGGCGGCTACACGTTCGACGTGCTCCACATCCCCGGCCACACCCCCGGCCATGTCGTATTCCATTGCGCCGCGGAAAAACTGCTGGTGGCGGGCGACGTGCTGTTTTACGAAACCGTAGGCCGCACCGACTTCCCCCGCAGCAGCCACAGCGACCTCATCCGCAACATCCGCGAAAAACTGCTCATCCTGCCCGACGACACACGCGTGATTGCCGGACACGGCCACATGACCGACATCGGCCACGAACGGCGGTTCAACCCGTTTCTGTAACCGAACGTTCCCCAACGTAGGTACGGTTAGCCGCCCTAAGGCGGCGTAACCGTACAATACGCCCGAAGCAAAACAAGGCCGTCTGAAAAAAGAGCTTACGTTTTTCAGACGGCCTTAGTACATCTCAGGGATGGTTGGCAGACCTCAATATAAAGATATCTGCGGACTGTTTCTCCTTGATTCGAGCACATATCCGAATTTTGAAACCGTCGATGCAGCAACGTAGGTACGGTTAGCCACCCGAAGGCGGCGTAACCGTACAACACGCCCGAACCAAACAAGGCTGAGACCTTTGCGAAATACCAGCTACTCCATCCAAACGGTTACCTGAACAATCAAGGTAACCGTTTTTTCATTTTCAGACGTGTTTCTCGTCCATATTTCCCCCAATTAGCCCCTTTATCGGGGTGCCCATTGCCTT
>NZ_JBHCJY010000089.1:0-12969 GCF_041804105.1 Neisseria sp. | reverse complement strand
CTGCAACAGTTTGATGGGGCCGACTTCGCCGGGTTTGTCGGGATTGATGCCGTCGCGCGGGTTTTTCAGCATGGCCAGAGCATGCAGCGGGATGTCGGGACGGCTCCAGGCATCGGGCGCGGGGGAGAGGTCGTCGGTGTTGGTTTCGCCGTCGACTTTGAATACGGTTACGGTGATTTTTTCGGGCACTTTTTCGCGCGAGGTAAACCATTCGGCGTCGGCCCACGATTCGAGCACGGCTTTGGCGTGCGGGTTGCCTTTGTCGGCTTTTTCTTTCACGTCGTGGAAAGAATCGAACATCAAGAGGGTGTGTTTCAACCCTTCGGCGGCAATCGGCGCCAGTTTGTCGTTGTCGAGAAGCTCAATCAGCGGGTGGATGTTGTAACCGCCGAGCATGGTGCCCAGAAGTTCGGTGGCGTATTCGGGTGAGACAATCGGGCTTTTAACGCTGCCTTCAGCCACGGCAGCCAAGAAAGACGCTTTTACTTTGGCAGCATCATCCACACCCGCAGGAATGCGGTTGGCGAGCAGATCCAGCAGGAAAGCATCTTCTCCGGCAGGCGGGTTTTTCAAAAGTTCAGCCAAATCCGCGGTTTGCTGTGCAGTGAGGGGGAGGGCGGGAATGCCGAGTGCGGCGCGCTCGGCAGCCGCTTTACGATAGGTTTCCAACATCTCTTGTTCCTTTTCAATACATTGTTTTTCTGATGAAATTTTTTGAAAACTGTTTGGGTTTTCAAAGGTTTTATCATAGCCGAGTTTCAGCCAAAAGCAAACAGGATTTTTATGAAAGGCCGTCTGAAAGAGTGTTTCAGACGGCCTTTCGTGTTTTTGCTTCTTTTTGAAAGGGTTGTACCGCGTAACTTTATTGGATTGGGAGGCGGAGTATTCGTGAGGGAAGTGGAGCAGATAACTGCTGCATCGGGAGCCAAAAACGGATAGGCCGTCTGAAAAAATGACAGGCTGCTTTCAGACGGCCATTGGCTTTCAGTCTATGAATGGTGCGGCATCTTTGGAATACTATTAAATTCTGCCCTTTTTTTCAGACGGCCTGAAAGTTTTGCAGGCCGTCTGAAAAATTTTGCGGTATCATACGGATATAAAAACCTAACGACTTTTCCATCCGAATACCGATTCTGTTTTTTTGGGAGTTAAAACATGAAGAAAAACCGATTGACCGCTGCCGCTTTGTTTGCTTTGGGTTTGGGTGCGCACAGCCATGCTGCCGACTTGGGCGGGGTGTCCGATTCTGTTTCGGCCGGTTCCGATTTCCCTGCCGAAGGTGTGGCAGGCCGCAGTGCGGGCGTTGAAACCCGTCAGGACGTACTCAGCGAATATCTGCAATCGGGCGGTGATGTATTCGCATCCAATAATACGGGCGGCAGTGCGGATCATATCGTGCCTGATGCCGTTTCAGCTTCTCCTGCCGCCGGTGCTGCGGGAGCGGAAGCAGCTGCTTCCGCCGTGCCGCAACAGGCTGCCGAAACTACGCTCGGCGATACGGCGGTTGAAATTCCGCTGTCTGCATCTGCATCCGTGCCTGCTGCCGTAGAAACGGCAAACGGTGTTGCCGCATCTTCTGCCGCGCCGTCGCCCGTTGCGCACGAAACCGCAGGCGGAATGCCCGCGCCGACCGTTCCCGAAACGGCATCTTCTGCCGCAGTCGCGGCGGATACGGCACAGTCGGCAACGGCCGTTCCGGTGCATGCCGCCGAAACCGGTAGTGCGGTAACGGATATGGCCGCACCAACAGGTGTCGCCCAAGCCGTTCCTGCCGCTCAAACCACCGGTGTTGCCCAAGCAGCGCCCGCCGTGCAAACGGATGTGGCAGAAGCCGCTCCTGCCGTTCAACCTGGTGCGGCTGAGGTAATGCCTGCCGCACAAACAGCAGGCGTAGCGGAAATTTCGCCTTCGTCTCAAACGGATGTGGTTACGGCCGAACCGGCCATTTATCCGCCCGAAGGCCCCGCTTCCGCGGCACAGGCTTCCGATTACCGTAAGGCGGATGATGCGGGCAGCGCATTGGCCGCAGATTACCGTGAAGCAGGTAACGGCCAAGTTTCCGCAGGAGTTGAGCCGGAACAGGCCGCAGGCGGGGCGGGTTATGCGCAAACCGGCACCATGAACGTCGGCATGCCTGCCACTGCGGGCGGTTCGGTAGCCGTTGCAGATGAACGTGTTCCGACGGCAAGCAGCGTTGAAACGGCGGCGGTCGATATCGCAGCGGCGGAAACTCCCGCTCCTGCGCCGTCCGAAGCCGCGGCTGCTTATGCAGCGGTAAAAAGCGGAATTGACGGCGTAACGTCTCGGGAGTATGTGCCGACGGCATCGGCGGCGATGTCCGAGTTGGCACAGGGCCACCGGATGTACGACCATCTTTCCGACTGGAGCGGCTTCCGTTGGGAACCGCTGACTTTGAACGACGTGATTGCAGCGTTTGTACCCGCATATTGATGCCGTATGTGGAAAGGCCGTCTGAAAATCTTTTCAGACGGCTTGTTTCATAAACGATAAAACCAAATGGTAGATAACGAGCAGCACGAGAAACAGCAGCGGGAAGATTTCTTCCAAAAACCACACCGCCAGCAGCAAAGGGCGCAGGCGGGCGTATTCTTGTGTGCTGACGAAGGCGTTTTCCGACAATTCCCGATGGCGGCGGGCGAAATCCGATAAAACGTTGCGGCGGAGACCGCGCCAAAACATCCGGTCGGAAAAATAATCGGGCGACAGGGTTTTCCGGTTTTGCCGGGTGGCGAGATGGTTGTAATACGCAATCAGCCCGCCTGCGTAGCGGTCGAGGCGCAAATGCAGTATCAGGTTGGTGATTCCTGTAACTACAATGACAATCATGATAAGTAATATCACGGTTATCCTTTTTCTATAAATAAGGCCGTCTGAAAAGATTTTCAGACGGCCTTATTGTATCTGTTTTATTTCGCGGCTGTGCGGGAATGACGGTTTTGTCTTTTATCAATCAACACACCGTGCAAACATAGCCGAAATAAAACACGTTAAAGCACGGCGGGATTATTTTTTCGCTTTTGCTTTGGCGCTCTTGGCAGGTTTGGCCAAAACACAGCCTTTCACCAGAATCTGAGAAACCTGTTGGGGTTGGCCGTTTACGGTTTGGATGGCTTCCTGGGTCAGCATGTTGCCGTTGACCTTGTCCACGTTTTTCGCGGTGGCTTTGTCGGCAACCCAAGTGATGCCGTTGCCGGTAAACATGTTTTGGTCTTTATTGCCGATAACGCGGAACATTCCCGGGGTGAGTTGGTCGTTGATTTTCACTTGTGCGGCCACGACTTCGTTACCTTTGAAACCGTACATCACGTTGACGGGCTGGTTGCCGCAGAGATAAGCCACTTCTTTGCGGCCGTCGAGGGAGTCAACCTGCACGGTTTGCGGCTGGCGGATTTGCACGCCTTGCGCGGCGGGCTGGGTTTGGGCTGCCGGCTGTTCGGCGGGACGGTCTTTTTTGCCGAAACTGCCGCAGGCGGACAAAACGGTCATCATCAATACGGCGGGAACAATTGTTTTCAAATGGGTTTTCATACATCACTCCGAAGTTGATTGTGTGAACCGGCATACGTTTCGTTGCCGGACGGGAACGCATTTAAATTAGCAGAGAAGAATGTTTTTGTCTTGCCGATTATGCGGTTTAGGCGCGTGGCGGAACGCCTGAAACCGGATAAACCGCTGAATGCCTTGATTCCAATATGAATTTTCAAAATGCAAAAGCTTTTGAATTTAGGTAAAAATTTCAGGCCGTCTGAACGGCGGACGGTTTAAGCCGGAACGGGGCGGACGGCGAAATTGTTTCGGTGCGGGAATCACAGTAAAATCAGGAATATTTTCAATAAGGAAACCGCTATGCTGCTCCACCCCGACGCCATGGGCGTTGCCGAACTGGCCGAAAAAATCCGCAAAATCCCCAACTGGCCCGAAAAAGGCATTCTGTTCCACGACATCACGCCCGTATTGCAGAGTGCGGCCTATTTCCGCCTGCTGGTCGATTTGATGGTGTACCGCTATATGGGTCAGAAAATCGACGTGATTGCGGGGCTGGATGCCCGCGGTTTCATTATCGGGGCGGCGTTGGCTTACCAGCTCAACGTCGGTTTCGTGCCCATCCGCAAAAAAGGCAAGCTGCCGTTCGATACCGTATCGCAGAGCTATGCGCTGGAATACGGCGAAGCCACGGTGGAAATCCACACCGATGCGGTACACCGGGGCGACCGCGTATTGCTGGTGGACGATTTGGTGGCCACAGGCGGCACCATGCTGGCGGGTATCGAGTTAATCCGCAAACTCGGCGGCGAAGTGGTCGAAGCCGCCGCCATCCTTGAATTCATCGACCTGCCCGGCGGCAAGAAAATCCGCGAAAGCGGCGTGCCGCTGTTCAGCTTGTGCCAGAACGAAGGGTGCATGTAACGCCAAGCCGTTCGAAACCCCGTACAAACAGGGCGGATGTGCCGTTGTCGTCCGCCTTTTTCCGATTCCAGCCGTTTTCCGTTATTTCCCATGAACCAGACCATCCTTTCCGATACCCGCCCCCTTGTCCGCGTTGTCGCAGGCATCGTTTTGAACGGGCGCGGCGAATTCCTGCTCAGTTCCCGTCCCGAAGGCAAGCCTTATGCGGGTTATTGGGAATTTGCGGGCGGCAAAATCGAGGCGGGCGAAACCGAATTGCAGGCCTTGCAGCGCGAGTTTGAAGAAGAACTCGGCATCCGAATCCATACCGCCCGCCCGTGGCTGACCAAAATCCACAGCTACGAACACGCGCTCGTGCATCTGCGCTTTTTGCGGGTGGAGGCGCACGAATGGTCGGGCGCGTTGCAGCCGCGCGAAGGCCAGCAGTGGGCATGGCAGAAGGCGGGCGATTTTACCGTGTCGCCGATGCTGCCTGCCAACGGTGCGCTGCTCAAAGCATTGTCCGTTCCGACAAGGCTTAAAGGCCGTCTGAAAACGGGTCTGTACGGCGAAAACGGCATGGGGGAATACCGCGTCGTGCCTTTTGAATCGGCAGAGCCGCAGCACGACAATATCTTGATTCGCGAAGAAAAACTTCGCCAACTCGGCAAAATGCCGGAAGCGGGGAGCGTGTGGGTGGTGATTGAAACCGCCGACCAATGGCCGTGCATTCAGGATGCGGATGCAGCGGTATGGCAAATAAACGATGCGGAAACTGCCGAAGCTGCCTACGCTGTTCTTTCAGACGGCGTATCCCTGCCGCTGGTGATTGCCGCGCCGCCGAAATTGCTCGAACAATACCGCAGCCGCTGGCATGCTTTGGGCGCACATGCGCTGTTGGCGGATGATGCGGCAGAGGCCGTCTGAAACGGTTGCCAAGCGTAAACACCGTTCTGTCGGAAAACGGATAACCTTATGACCAAAAACAGAAAACTCTTTACCGTTGCCGCTCTGCTGCTGGTGTTCGCTGCCGTCAAACTGGCCGCGCTGTATTGGTGGCAGCAACAGCAGCCGCAGGTGCGGCAGGCTTTGTGCGACGTTCGTCGGGGCTGCATGCTGCCCAACGGTGTGCACGCCAAGTTCAGCGATACCGTCAATGCCAAGCAGCCGTTCGATATTGTATTGACCCGCGTGCCCAGCCATGTGGCGGAAGCGGAGGTCAGCTTTTCCATGAAAGACATGGATATGGGTTTCAACCGCTACAAGCTGACCCGCGAAGCGGACGGAACGTGGGCGGCACGACAAATCCGCCTGCCCGTGTGCGTGCAGGCGAGGCACGATTATCTGGCGGACATCCGTATCGGCGGCGAAACGTTTCAGACGGCCTTTACGGCGGAATAGGGCGGGCGGCACATAGTGCTCGAAAAGTATAAGAAGGCATTGCCGTCTTGCAACCGTTATTTCTTTGCACGGGGAATCCGAAGTTAATATCCCCAACCGCATGAATCAACGCAGTTTCTTGCAACGGAAAGCCGGATTACTGCCCGCGCAGGAATGGCGGTATGGATGTCGCAATCCGTTACGCACATACTATCCGTATCCGCACACAGCCCGTCGGAACATCCGCGTTATCCCGAATGCCGTCTGAAAAACGGCAGTAACGGCAGGCTGCATTTGCCGATAAACCGGCTGGATCGCAGTCCAATCCCGCCGAGGTTTTCCGACTCGGTTATAATCCGTTCCGATATTGTCTCCGTCGTTTCAGACGGCCTGAAAGCCCCACATGACCACATATTCCCTTTTCGTTACCTGTCCGCGCGGTTTGGAAAACGTATTGTCCGAAGAGCTTGCCGCGCAGGGCTGTACGGACATCGCCGCCACCGACGGCGGCGCGGCCTGCAAAGGCGGTTTGGAACAGGTTTACCGCGCCAACCTGCATTCGCGTACCGCCAGCCGCGTGCTGCTGCGGCTGACCAAGGGCGGCTACCGCAGCGAAAACGACATCTACAAACTGGCGAAAAACATCAACTGGCCGAACTGGTTTACGCTGGAGCAGACGTTTAAAGTCAAAATCGAAGGCAAGCGCGCGCGCGTGAAAAGTTTGGATTTCGTCGGCCTGAAAATCAAAGACGCCGTCTGCGACGCATTCCGCGAACTTTACGATGCAAGGCCGAACGTGGGCAAACACCATCCCGATGTGCGCGTCAACGCCTTCATCGACGAGCAAACCGTCGAAATCTTCATCGACACTTCGGGCGAGGCCCTGTTCAAGCGCGGTTACCGCCAAGATACGGGCGAAGCGCCGCTGCGCGAAAACCTGGCCGCAGGCTTGCTGCTGCTGGCGGGTTATGACGGTTCGCAGCCGTTTCAAGACCCGTTTTGCGGTTCGGGCACCATCGCCATCGAAGCGGCGTGGATTGCCGCGAAACGCGCCCCCGGCCTGATGCGCCGTTTCGGATTTGAAAAACTCCAAGGTTTCGACAAGGCGTTGTGGGACGGCACCCGCCGCCAAGCCGAAACGGCAATCAGGTTTCAGACGGCCTGCGCCATCTCGGGCAGCGACAACGACCGCCGCATCATCCGCACAGCCGTTGCCAACGCACAGGCTGCGGAAGTGGACGACCTGATCCGCTGGGATGTCCGGGACGCGCAGGCTGTCCGTCCCAACGGCGAGAACGGCATTATGATTTCCAACCCGCCCTACGGCGTGCGGCTGGCCGAAGTTCAGGCTCTGCAGGCACTCTATCCGCAGCTCGGTGCCTGGTTGAAACAGCATTACGCGGGCTGGACGGTGGGGATGTTTACCGGCGACAGGGACATGCCGAAACTGATGCGCTTGAGTCCGAAACGCAAAATCCCGCTGTTTAACGGCAACCTCGACTGCCGCCTGTTCCTGCTCGAAATGGTGGCGGGCAGCAATCGCGGGAAATAAAGACATCGAGGCCGTCTGAAAAATGTTTTTCAGACGGCCTTATGTATTTTGGCGGTGTTTGGATATTGCGTTGATGCTTACTTCCTGGCTTATCCCGAATACCGTCTCGGGAAAACCGTGTGTGGCAACGGCAGTTGCGGGGCGGTGGCCGACGTTTTCAGACGGCGTAACCGTGAGAACGGCGGTGTGTGTTTATGCAGAAGCGGGCGTTCGGAATATCAGGTGTGTTGACTTGGCAGCGGGGGTGTTTCAGACGGCATCCGCTGTTTTGCCGTTGCGTACGGTTACGTCCGTTGCGGCGGGCAACCGTACCTGCGGGTAGATGCGGAAAGGCCGGGTTTGGGTAAAACACCGGTTATTCCCGTTCCTGTCTTCGCGAGAACAGGTTGCGGCGGGAGTCTGCGGTTTGATACGGGCAACCCGTTTTGGTTCAGGAAGTTGTGCATGCCGTTTATGGCAAAGCCGATGCGGAAGCGGCAGAGCCGTATCTGCCTGCCGCAAAATTACGGAATGTTGCCCTACACGGCAAAACGCCGTCTGAAATTGACACCCGCAGGCAAAACGCGTTAGCCTGCGGGTAGGGCTGTATCTTATGTATGTATGTATTTGAAATGGTTGATATTCCGCGGGAGGCGGGTGTGCCGGAACGGTTGTGTGCCGCATCGGGCAGGCCGTGCCGCAGGCGGGTTTTGTTTGTCGAATAAAGGAGAACACCATGATTAACGCGTTGCAATCCCCCAAACACCGCGAATGGCTTTACCGCCAAAGCGTGGCCTTACTCGAGTTCGCCCGTGCCGCCAAGGTGCCGTTCGGATTCGGTTATCTCGATAAAAACGGCGGTGTCGATACCGGCCAAAACGTGCAGACGTGGATTACCTGCCGCATGACGCACATTTACAGCATCGGTGCGCTGATGGGCGTGGAAGGCAGCCGCGAGTTGGCGGAACATGGCATCCATGCGCTGCTGACGCATCTGCAGGATTCGGAATACGGCGGATTTTACGAGGCCGTGCGCCACCTGCCCGATGCAAACGGGCGCGCCGTGCCCACCGAAAGCGGCGCGGCCAAAACCGCTTATGCGCACGCTTTCGTATTGCTGGCGGCATCCAGCGGCATGATTGCGGGCATCAGCCGCGCACAGGAGCTGTTCGACATCATCAGCGGCGTGCACGACCGTTATTTTTGGGACGATGAAGCGGGCAAAATGCGCGAATCGTTTTCGCGCGATTTTTCCGAAAGCGAGCCGTATCGCGGCGTGAACGCCAATATGCATACCGTCGAAGCCACGCTGGCCGCGTTCGATGCCCAGTTGGAAGCAGGTGCGGCGGCGGATGACGAACGTGCCGCGCGTTGGCTGCGCCGTGCCAATTCGATACTCGGTTTCGTCTTGGATTTGTCCCGGCAGAACCGCTACCGCATTCCCGAACATTTCGATGAGCATTGGAACATCGTTTGGGATTACAACGAAAACGACAAAGCCCACCAGTTCCGCCCCTACGGAGCCACCGTCGGCCATGCGCTCGAATGGGCGCGGCTGGCATGCCATGCCCATGTGATGAACGGACGCTACGGTGTTGCGCCGGGCGGCGGCTATGTTGCCGACGCATTCGGCCTGTTCCGGCAGGCGTTGAACAACTGGCACGGCGACGGTGCGGCAGGGTTTGTCTACACCACCGATTTCGAGGGCAACCCGATTGTGCGCGACCGCATGCACTGGGTGTTGTGCGAGGCCATAGGCGCTTGCGCCGCGCTGGACGGCGTGTCCGCCGATGCGCAGCAACCGTCCGTGCCGGCCGCAGGCATGTCGCAAGGTTACGGAAAAGCGCAAATCGGCAACGAATTTTCCTATTGGTATGAAGTCTTTACCGCCTATGCCGCGCAATACCTGATTGAAGGGGAAGGGCGCTGGTATCACCAGCTCGATACCGACAACCGCCCTGCAGACGGCATTTGGTCGGGCAAACCCGACATCTATCATGCCTTCCAATGCCTGATGCTGCCGTTGATGCCGTTCGGCCGTTTTATCACGGCGGCGGTAAAGGAAACGGATTGGAGCCGCCGGTAAACCGCTAGAGTATGTGCAATGGCAAAAGGCCGTCTGAAAACCGTTTTTCAGACGGCCTTTTTCTTTGATATAGGTTGAGATTGGAATTTGATGTTCATCCGCCGAAAAACCGTGTTTTATCGCGGTTCTCCCGTAGTTGCGTCCGGATTGCGTCGATGCCTCATTCTCCGTCATGCCTGAGCAGGCGGGAATCCATGGCTGATATTCACAGATGTATGAAGGAAAAGGGTTGCCGATGGTTTCGGGCTGGATTCCCGCCTGCGCGGGAATGACGGTTATGGGGTAACTGTGTGATGGTTTCCGCGATTAAGCCTGCCAACCATCGGATTGCGTAAAACATAAGGCTGTGTTCGGATATTGCGTTGATACTTTACTCTCCGTCATTCCCGCGCAGGCGGGAATCCATGGCTGTTATTCACCGATGTATGAAGAAAAAAAGTTACTAATGGTTTACGGCTGGATTTCCGCCTGCGCGGGAATGACGGTTATGGGTAACTGTATGGTGGTTTTCCACTATTCGGTCTGCTGACCATCGGGTTGTCAAAAACATGAAAGGCCGTCTGAAAATATTTTCAGACGGCCTTTTGCCGAACGGCGGCACAATCAGGCGGGATTCATGAAACTTTCGATTTCCCGCAGGGAAATTTCGGGTGTCGCGCCGTGGTGTGCGGCCACCAGTGCGCCGAGGGCGCAGGCGAAGGTAACGGCTTCCTGCGGGTCGGCGTGGTTGAGCAGTTTGTAGGTCAGTCCGGCAAGGAAGCTGTCGCCCGAACCGACGGTGTCGGCCACTTTGACGCGGAATCCGCTGTGGCGGTAGAGTTTGCCGTCTTGGTAGAGCGCCGCGCCGTGGCTGCCGAGGGTTACGCACATGGTGTCCACACCGGCCAGTTTCGCCAGAAAGCTGATGTTCTGTTCGATGGAATTGTATTTGGAACCGTAAACGGCGGAGAGTTCGTACAGTTCGTCGTCGTTGAGTTTGACGATGTCGGCCTTTTTCATGGCTTCGAGCAGGCGGTCGGTGTCGTAGAAGGGTTTGCGCAGGTTGACGTCGAAGATTTTGAATTTGGCTTGTTCTACCAGTTTGTCGAGTGTTTTGCGCGATACTTCGTCGCGGGTGGCGAGGCTGCCGTAGATGAAGGCATCGGATTCGGCCACGCGTTTCAGGGCTTTTTCTTCGACTTCGATTCTGTCCCAGGCGCAGGGGTAAACGATTTCGTAAGATGCGCTGCCGCCTGCGTCGAGTTTTACTTTCACAAGGCTGGTGGCCTGTTCGCTGCAGCATTGCAGCAGGTCGGTGTTGACGTTTTTGCTTTGAATCTGGCGCAGCAGTTCCTCGCCGTCGGCATCATCGCCCCTGCGGCTGATGATGCTGCAGTCGACGCCGAGCGACTGCAGCCGCACGAGTACGTTGAGCGGGGCACCGCCCAATACTTTGCCGCTGGGAAAATCGTCCCACAGTACTTCGCCAAAGCCGGTTACTTTCATTGTTTGTTCCTTTTTCGGTTGGAACCCTGCCGCAGGAGCGGCAGGGCTGTTTGGGTTTTAAAGGGTTAAGCGTCTTCTTTAATCAGTGATTTGGACAATTCTTCCAAAGGCACGCCTTTGGTTTCGGGCATCATGAACATGACGAACAAAAGCTGCAATACCATCATTGCGGTAAAGCCTGCAAACACTATGCCCGCGCCGATTTCTTTAAACAGGAAGGGAATCATGGCAGGAATGGCGGCGGCCAACACCCAATGGGTGGAGCTGCCCAATGCCTGACCTTGAGCGCGCAGGTGGTTGGGGAAGATTTCGGAGATGAATACCCAGATGACCGTGCCTTGGCCGATGGCATGGGCAGCGATAAACAGGAAGAAGAAAAACACCACCACCATGCCCGGCCAGTTCATGAAGAATGCGGCGGACACCAAACCGAGCGACAGGATGTAGCCGAACGAACCGATGTACATCAGTTGGCGGCGGCCGAGCTTGTCGATGAGCGACAGGCCGACGAAAGTGAACACCAGATTAACGATGCCGATGCCCACGCTGCTCCACAATGCCGCGCTTTGTTCCAAATGGGCCATTTCGAAAATACGCGGTGCGTAATACAGGAAAGCGTTGATGCCGGAGAGCTGGTTGAACATGGCCAGCAGGAAAGCGAGCAGCACGGGCTTGCGGTATTTCGGCAGCCACAGGCTTTCTTGTGTCTGTTTTCTGTCCGCTTGGGCGGCAGAGATGATTTCGTTGATGTCGGCATTCGGGTTGACCTGCTGCAACACCGCACGCGCTTCCTCGTAGCGGCCTTTCATTGCCAACCATACGGGCGACATCGGCACGGCCAGCACCATCAGCGTGTAAATCACGGACGGAATAACCTGAATGCCCAGCATCCAGCGCCATGTGTTTTCACCCAAACCCATACCGGCGATCAAAGTGTTCGACAGATAGGCCATCAAGATGCCGAACACGATATTGAACTGGTAAAGCGCCACCAGACGGCCGCGTTTTTCCGCAGGCGCGATTTCCGATACATAGGCAGGGGCGGCAATGGTGGACGCGCCGATGCCCAAGCCGCCGATAAAGCGGAAAAAGGCAAACAGATAGGGGTTGGACACCACGGCCGAACCGAGTGCGCCGATAACGTATAAAAAGCCGATGACAATCAGGGTTTTCTTACGGCCGAGTTTGTCGGTGGGGATATTGCCGAAAACCGCGCCGATGACAGTACCCCACAGTGCGGAAGACATGACTACGACACCGTGGAACCAGGCGGAATTACCGAAGAGCGTATAACCGCCCCACATTTCGGACAGCGTTTTTTCCGCACCGGAAATCACCACCGTATCAAAGCCGAACAGGAAACCAGCCAGCGCGACCGTGATGGACCAGAATAGCAGTTTGGATTGATTCATGAAGCGTCCTCAACTTTCTTTGAAAATCAAGCAAGATTTGCCTTGATACCATTGAATCCCGCACCGCAGGCCGCGGCAAGGGGGGAACTTTCGGTTTTCCGGTATTGTGCCAATCCTGCCGGAGAAAGTTTCAGAACGGCATAGGACTTTTATTATTGAAGAGTGTCGAACCCGCCGGCCGGACTGTGCGGACAGGTTGAGGGCATTATGTTTTAAAAGCCGGCCACTGGCAAGGAAAAGCCCCGCCGTCATGCAGAAGTTTGACGCACGGCAAATACGGAGCGGCCGGACGGGCGTGCGGCGGCGGTTTTCAGACGGCCTTTGGCGGACGAAGCAACCGCCGTGATGCTGCATATGAATAAGCTGCACCAAATACGGCATCGTAGGTACGGTTAGCACCCGAAAGGTGCGTAACCGTACGCAGGGCCGTTAACCGTGTCAGGCCGTCTGAAAAAAGTGTGCGTATCCCAGACGTTACGTACGGTTACGGCGTACCGCCTAACCGTACCTACGGGTTTTGCGGTTTGCAGCGTAGCGTAGGTACGGTTAGCACCCGAAAGGTGCGTAACCGTACGCAAAGCCGTTAACCGGATCAGGCCGTCTGAAAAAAGTGTGTGTGTTCCAGACGTTGCGTACGGTTACGGCGTACCGCCTAACCGTACCTACGG
>NZ_JBHCJY010000088.1:0-13321 GCF_041804105.1 Neisseria sp. | reverse complement strand
GGCTTCCACCTTATAGCCCCGATCTGAATCAGATAGAGAAAAAGTGGGCTTGGATTAAAGGTGTTAGGAATCGGCTGCGAATTACGGATGTGGATTGGCTGTTTCAGGTGTGTATCGATAAATAAGTTTATTTGCTATATTGAGGTTGCGTTTGCGCCCTCTGCCGGCCGGTACGGTAACGTTGGCAGCCGTCGTTCCCGCGCAGGCGGGAAGCCATGGTTGTTGCCCAAAGCGGTAAATGGAACAAAATGTTGTTGTTTCGGTTTTTAGGCGGATACTTGCGGGTTAGAGTCAAGCAGTACGCCTGCATGGTAAGTTAGGCCAATTGACGGCTTCGCGGACGGCGGTTTAACGGCGGTAAATACCATCCGCACCGCATCCAAACGCAGTCGGTCAAAATAAAGAGACACCGCAGGCAGCGTTGGCACAGTCTGCGGTGTCGTTTGGGAAAAGTTCGGTCGGCGGATTGTTCGGCAAGCCGATAAACGGTGCAAGAACAGGCGGCTTTTTCAGACGGCCTTCAAACCTGCTGCAAGGCCGGTTTTGTTCGGGCCGTCTGAAAAACGGCAGCGGGTTTATTTATGCCCTTTGCTTTCCGCCTTGCCGGTAATGGCCGCCGCGATGCGTTCCGCGCCTTTTTTCGCCCAGTCGGCCTGGCGGGCTTCCACCATCACGCGCACGACGGGTTCGGTGCCCGATGCGCGCAGCACCACGCGGCCTTTGCCTTCGAGTTCTTTTTCCACTTCGGCCAAAACGTCTTTCGATGCGCCCTGCCAGTCCTGCCCCTTTTGGATGCGCACGTTGATCATGGTTTGCGGGAAAGGCTGCCAGTCGGCGCAGACGGTGGCCAAATCCTGCTGCAACACCTGCAGGGCGGCCAAAACTTGCAGGGCGGAGATGATGCCGTCGCCGGTATTGTGTTTGTCCATGCACAGGATGTGGCCGCTGGCTTCGCCGCCGATGAGCCAGCCGCGCTGGTGCAGTTGTTCCAATACATAGCGGTCGCCTACTTTGGCGCGGCAGAATGCGACGCCCTGTTCTTTGAGCGCGATCTCCATCGCCATATTGGTCATGACCGTGCCGACCACGCCGCCGATGTCGGTGCCTTCGGCGGCACGGGCTTTGGCAATCACGTAAATCAGGTTGTCGCCGTCGTATACTTTGCCGTTGCGGTCCACCATCATCAGGCGGTCGCCGTCGCCATCGAGTGCGATGCCGTAGTCGGCTTCATTCTGCAAAACAGCGGCCTGCAATGCTTTGGGATGGGTGGCGCCGCATTTTTCGTTGATGTTGTAGCCGTTGGGTTCGTCGCCGATGGAAACCACCTGCGCGCCCAGTTCGTGGAACACTTTCGGGGCGACGGCGTAGCCTGCGCCGTTGGCGGTGTCGACCACCAGTTTCAGGCCGCGCAGGTCGAAGTGGGCGGGGAAGGTTGATTTGCAGAATTCGATGTAGCGGTCGTCGGCACCGTTGACGCGGCGGGCGCGGCCGAGCTGGTCGGAAGAGACGGTTTTCATTTCTTCGTCGAGTTTGGCTTCGATTTCCAGCTCGATTTCGTCGGAAAGTTTCACGCCGCCTGCGGCGAAGAATTTGATGCCGTTGTCGGAATAAACGTTGTGCGATGCGGAAATCATCACGCCGGCGGCCAAACGCAGCGCACGGGTCAGGTAGGCTACGCCCGGGGTGGGCAGCGGGCCGGTTTGGATGACGTTCACGCCGGCGGCGGTCAGGCCGGCCACCAGCGCGGCTTCGAGCATATAGCCGGAAATGCGGGTGTCTTTGCCGATGAGTACGGTGGGTTTGTGTTCGCTGTCATGCTGCACCAGCACGCAGCCGGCGGCGTAGCCGAGTTTCAGTGCGAAATCGGGGGTAATCGGAAATTGGCCGACTTCGCCGCGTACGCCGTCGGTGCCGAAATATTTTTTTGCCATGATGGGGTTGCTCCGTTGGATGGAAATTTTTAACGCAGTATTGTAAAGCAGGCGTTGAACAGTATTCCAGCGGTTTACAAGGTTTTGCGGTGTGCCGCAGTGTGCGGGAAGGCCGTCTGAAAACCGTTTTCAGACGGCCTGATGCCGGGCGGAACGCATCTTCTGCGCCCCCGGGCGATATGGACGGCGCAACGGCTCCGTACCATGCCGGACTTTGATTTGCGTTAAAATGACACCAGACATTACGAACCAAATCTTTCAGACGGCATCCAATGTGCCGCCCCGATACACTCGGGCCGTCTGAACATTTCCGAAAGCGAACCATGCACAATCCGAAACCCAAAATCATCTTTTTCGACATCGACGATACGCTCTACCGCAAATACACCGACACCCTGCGCCCGTCGGTGACCGAAGCAGTAAACGCGTTGAAAAGCAAAGGTATTTTGACCGCCATCGCCACCGGCCGCCCTTATGTCGCCATGCCCGCCAAAGTCCGCGCGTTGGCGGAGGAAGCGGGCATAGACCTGCTCCTGACCATCAACGGCCAGTTTATCCGCCACAACGGCAGCGTGCTGAAAACTTTCCCGCTGCGCCGCGAAAACATTGCCGCGCTGTGTGCCGACTTGGACGGTTTGGGCATCGCCCATGCGTTTGTGTCCAACGACAACATCGCCGTGTCCGAACCTTTGCCGGAAGTCGAGAAGGCCATGCGCCATATCCTGCCTCAGCATCCCGTCGATAAAGACTTTTTCCGCAGCAACGACGTGTTCCAGATACTCGGTTTTTACGGCAAGGAATACGATGCCCGGGTGGACGCGCTGGCGGCGAAATACGGTTTCCGCACCGTGCGCTGGCACGAAACCGGCGTGGACATCCTCGACATCGAAGGCTCGAAAGCACGCGGCATCCGCACCGCCGCCGCCGCTTTGGGCATCGACATCGCCGACACCATGGCCTTCGGCGACGGGCTGAACGACATCGAAATGATGAAAGCCGTCGGCTTCGGCGTGTGCATGGGCAACGGCCATCCCGATACCCAAGCGGCAGCGGATTATGTCTGCCCGACGGTGGAGGAAGACGGCGTGTACAACGGTTTGAAAGCATTGGGAATTATCTGAAGCGGCGGCAGAGCGGGGTTGCCGTTGCCCGACAGGATCAGGCCGTCTGAAATCCGAAAATGCCGGTTCGAACGGGGGCGAATCCAATCAAAGTGGTATTGCCGTCGGTGTGAACTGAAAAATAGCCGTTTTCCTGCACGGCGGTTTTGATTCAGTGCAGGTCGTACCGCCGTCGGCAGGTATGGGAAACCGACCGGATATGCCGTTTTTCAGACGGCCTGACATGCCACCCGCCGCTGCCGTTACAGCCGCAGCGGTTTTTCACTATAATTCTCCCTTTCCATCATCTGCCGAAGGCCTGCCGTCATGACCCGTTCCCTGATTCTCCAACATCGCGATTTTTCCCGCTGCGACCTGTCGGCATTAGGCCGTCTGAAACTGCCCGAAGCCGTTGCTTTGCCCGACAGCCTGCGTTTTGCCGTGGCGGAAGATTTTGTTTTGCCGGAAGATGTTGCGGCGGAACTCAGACGGCAGGAAATCGATGCCGCCGTGCTGCCCGATATGGCGTTCGGAGAATTGGGGCTGATTGTCAGCGATATGGATTCGACGCTCATCACGATTGAGTGCGTGGACGAAATCGCGGCGGGAGTCGGCCTGAAGGTGCAGGTGGCCGAAATTACCGAGCAGGCGATGCGCGGGGAGCTGGATTTCGAACAGTCGCTGCGCCGCCGCGTCGCGTTGCTGGCGGGCTTGGACGAAACGGTTTTGCAGGACGTGTACGACCGTGTGCTGCAACTTTCGCCCGGGGCGGAATTGCTGCTGGCGGAATGTCGAAAACACGGCGTGGCCTTTATGCTGGTGTCGGGCGGTTTTACCTTTTTTACCGAGCGTTTGCAGGCACGGTTGGGGTTTGAATACCAACACGCCAACGTTTTGGAAACCGAAAATGGCCGTCTGACAGGCCGTCTGAACGGGCGCATCATCGACGCGCAGGCCAAAGCCGATTTGCTGCGTGAATACAGGGGCCGTCTGAATCTGCGGGACGGTCAAGTGCTGGCGGTGGGCGACGGTGCCAACGACATTCCCATGCTCGAAGCCGCAGGCATCGGCGTGGCATACCGCGCCAAACCCAAAGCACAGGCGCATGCCGATGCGTGCATCAATTTCGGCGGGCTGGAGCGCTTGCGCGGATGGTTCAAATAGGCTTGTCAGGCAGGTTTGGACAAACCATAATCTCGTGAATATCTCGTGAAAATACAAATAGAATGTTACTTAAGGCCGTCTGAAAAATCTTTTTCAGACGGCCTGCGATTGTTTCGGCGGTTCGGATGGGGTTGTCGGCGGAACGTTTTGAAATGACAGCGGCGGAACCGTCGTGACACGCATTGAAAAACCGTTCGGACGGTTGGAAACACAGGCAACCCACACGGCCATACGCAAGCCGTGCATCAGGATGTTCGGCCGCATGGTTCAGATAATAAAGTCGGTACCGTCGAGAATAATGTTTTGATCCATATCCGCCGCCGGCGCGTTTGACGCACGACCGACGGGTTTCGCGGGTACGCCGACCACGGTAATGTGTGAAGGCACATCGGCCACCACCACGCTGCCCGCGCCGATTTTGACGCTGTCGCCGATGCGGATGTTGCCGAGAACGGATGCGTTCGCACCGATCATCACGCCGTTGCCGACCTTCGGATGACGGTCGCCGCTTTCCTTGCCCGAACCGCCTAGGGTAACGCCGTGCAGGATGGAAATGTTGTTGCCGAGCACGGCGGTTTCGCCGACGACAAAACCGGTGGCATGGTCAAGCATGATGCCGTGCCCGAAACGGGCGGCGGGATGGATGTCCACGCCGAATACTTCGCTGGAGCGGTTTTGCAGGAAATACGACAGCGTTTTACGGCCGTTGTTGTAGAGCCAATGGTTGATGCGGTGTGCCTGAATGGCGTGGAAGCCTTTGAAATACAGGAGCGGCAGCGAATATTCGTCGCAGGCTGGGTCGCGCTCGTAACACGCTTTGAGGTCGGCTTCGACGCAGCCGATGATCTCGGTATCGCAGCATAAAGCCTGCTGGTAGATTTCAAACAACGCACGCGCATCGGCAATCTGGCTGGAAAGCTTGCTGGAAAGATGGTAGGCAAGCACGGCATCCAGCGTTTCGTGGCGTAAAACGGTTTGGTGCAGGAAACTGGCCAGCATAGGCTCCGATGCCGCCGCCGCTTCGGTTTCTTCCCGTATCGTCTGCCAAATGTCGAAATCCTGAGTGTTGAGATGGTCTTTTTTCATGATAGGCCGTCTGAAAATATGGGGTAACGGCTCTATATTACAGCGAATGCAGGCGTTGGCAAACGGCGGCAGAGTTCTATCGTTATGGCAAAGGGTTATTTGGTGACGAGAAATGGAAAATAGAGTGAAGAGGGATATTTAGACGAGAAGTTGCCAGGCATTATCTTGAATTCCATTCAGACGGCCTAATATAGCAGCCACTGAAAATTTGTCTTGTACAGGAAAATACCATGACCGAACAAAACCAAACCGTTGAAGAAAACGTAGAAGCCTTGGCAACGGCGGAAACCGGACAAGAAGCGGCTCAGCCTGAGGTGCAGGAGCCGCCTTCTTATGAAGAATTGCAGGAACGCGTTGCTGAACTTGAGGGGCAACTGAGAGACAGCGAGTTGCGCGGCTTGGCAAACGAGCAGAATCTGCGCCGCCGTCATTCGGAGGAATTGCAGGCTGCGCACAAGTTTGCGGGGCAGAAATTCGCGGCGGAAATGCTGCCGGTAAAAGATTATCTGGAAATGGCCCTGCTTGACCAGAGCGGTAATTTCGATGCGCTGAAAATGGGTGTGCAGATGACCTTGAACGAGTTGCAGAAAGCGTTCGACAATACCCAAATCAAGGAAATCAATCCGGCTGCGGGCGAGAAACTCGACCCGAATCTGCATCAGGCGATGCAGGCGGAAGTGGCGGAGCAGGAGCCGAACACGGTTATCCGTGTGCTGAAAAAAGGTTATGCGATGAACGAACGCATATTGCGTCCGGCGATGGTGGTGGTCAGCAAATCCGAAGCCTGAAGGCACCGTTTGATGAAATTCATCAAACACAAAATTTTCAGACGGCCTTATCCGCCCAAAACGGCAGTAGTATTGTTGGAAGACAAAAGGCCGTCTGAAAAGGGGAAAGGGTAGGTTCTCTGCTCTTTTTTCTTTGCTGCAAATCGTGTTTCAGACGGCCTTGACCGGAGGGAGGAAAAACAAATGTTTCCATCCTTTCAGAATATGCCGTCTGAAGCCAATAAAAATCAACAACCTGTGGATAAGTAATTTAATCTTTTGAATTAAAAAATAAAAAAAATTACCGACGGTGCTTGAAAAGTACAAAATCTGCCTTTATTTACAGGTCAGCCGGGCAGTACAGTCCCGAATGATTCATACATTACCAATCAATTTTTATTAGGAGTTCATCAATATGGCAAAAGTAATCGGTATCGACTTGGGTACAACCAATTCCTGTGTCGCCATTTCCGAAGGCGGTTCGACCAAAGTGATTGAAAACGCCGAAGGTGCGCGCACTACGCCTTCCGTTATCGCCTATCTCGACGGCAACGAAGTATTGGTCGGCGCACCGGCCAAACGCCAAGCCGTTACCAATGCGAAAAACACCATCTACGCGGCCAAACGCTTAATCGGCCACAAATTCGAAGACAAAGAAGTACAGCGCGACATCGAAACCATGCCGTTTGAAATCATCAAATCGTCCAACGGCGACGCTTGGGTGAAGGCGCAAGGCAAAGAGTTGTCTCCGCCGCAGGTTTCCGCCGAAGTGTTGCGCAAAATGAAAGAGGCCGCCGAAGCCTACTTGGGCGAAAAAGTGACCGAAGCCGTGATTACCGTTCCGGCCTACTTCAACGACAGCCAACGCCAAGCCACCAAAGACGCAGGCCGCATCGCAGGTTTGGACGTAAAACGCATCATCAATGAGCCGACCGCCGCAGCTTTGGCATTCGGTATGGACAAAGTGTCCGGCGGCGACCGCAAAGTAGCCGTGTACGATTTGGGCGGCGGTACTTTCGACATTTCCATCATCGAAATCGCCGATGTCGACGGCGACAAACAGTTTGAAGTTTTGGCCACCAACGGCGACACCTTCTTAGGCGGCGAAGACTTCGACCAACGCATCATCGATTTCATCATCGACGAGTTCAAAAAAGAACAAGGCATTGATTTGAAAGGCGACCCGATGGCAATGCAGCGCGTGAAAGAAGCTGCCGAAAAAGCCAAAATCGAATTGTCGAGCGGCCAGCAGACCGAAATCAACCTGCCGTACATCACGATGGATGCGTCCGGCCCGAAACACTTGGTGTTGAAACTGACCCGCGCCAAATTTGAATCTTTGGTGGAAGACCTGATCAAACGCTCCATCGAACCTTGCCGCATCGCCCTGCAAGACGCAGGTTTGAGCGCAAGCCAAATCGACGACGTGATTTTGGTCGGCGGCCAAACCCGTATGCCTAAAGTACAGGAAGAAGTGGAAAAATTCTTCGGCAAAGCACCGCGCAAAGATGTGAACCCCGACGAAGCTGTAGCCGTAGGCGCAGCGATTCAGGGCGAAGTATTGGGCGGCGGCCGCAGCGACGTGTTGCTGCTCGACGTAACCCCGCTGTCGTTGGGTATCGAAACCATGGGCGGCGTGATGACCAAGCTGATTACCAAGAACACCACCATTCCGACCAAAGCGTCGCAAGTGTTCTCTACTGCCGAAGACAACCAGTCGGCCGTAACCATCCATGTGCTGCAAGGCGAACGCGAACGCGCTTCTGCCAACAAATCACTGGGTCAGTTTAACTTGGGCGACATCGCACCCGCGCCGCGCGGCATGCCGCAAATCGAAGTTACCTTCGACATCGACGCCAACGGTATCCTGCACGTTTCCGCCAAAGACAAAGGCACCGGCAAAGCCGCCAACATCACCATCCAAGGTTCTTCAGGTTTGAGCGAAGAAGAAATCGAACGCATGGTGAAAGACGCGGAAGCCAATGCCGAAGAAGACAAAAAACTGACCGAACTGGTGGCCTCGCGCAACCAAGCCGAAGCCCTGATTCACTCGGTGAAAAAATCTTTGGCCGACTACGGCGACAAACTGGAAGCCGATGAAAAAGCCAAAATCGAAGACGCTTTGAAAGCCGCCGAAGAAGCCGTAAAAGGCGAAGACAAAGCCGACATCGATGCCAAAGCCGAAGCATTGGGCGTAGCCAGCCAAAAACTGGGCGAAATGGTTTACGCCCAAGCGCAAGCCGAAGCACAGGCCGGCGAAACAGGTTCTGCCGACGCAGGTGCATCATCTAAAAAAGACGATGACGTAGTGGATGCCGACTTTGAAGAAGTAAAAGACGACAAGAAGTAAGGCCGTCTGAAAAAACAAAACGCGAATCCGGTAAAGGTTCGCGTTTTTTATTTGGTTGAAACAAATATAGCAGAATCAGCAGGATTTTTGCCGAATGGTCTGATGCCGTCTGAAATCAGTTTTGACCGTTTTTCAGACGGCATTCGTCGTTTATGAAGGTTCGAGGGTTGTGGTGTTTGAGACAATCAGCATTTCCCGTATGGGCGAAACTTTGAAAGTTGAATTTTGCGAGCCGGAAAGTATCCGTTTTCAATCATTCAAAATAACGGATAATCAAAGAGTTAATGGGACCCGAGCCGATGCTTGCAATTCAAACCAATCCGATGATTCTCGGGCACGCTATTTTTAAAGCAACACCGCGATGTAATAAGGAGTTCGTCCGCTGCATCTGTTGCAGCGTAGTTTTCCCAAGCCTTTTCAAAGGATATGGAATACAGCCAACCGTTCTCGTGGAAATTTTGCGCCAAATCACGGATTTCTTTAAATTAATCATTGCCCCGTAAAGCCTTTGGCTAATATAATTGCGCGTTTCAGCAGAAACCTTCTGCTTCGTGCTGCCCGAACGCCACGGGAGCTGCAACCTTGGAGTCTGTTCACAGATTCCGAAGCCGTTTGAAAAAACTTTTCAGACGACCACATCCGAGCCTTACAGCCTGTTCAGGCCGTCTGAAAGGCGGTTGCATCTGCTTCTTCCAGCAATCAAACAGCTTTTTATCACCCATCGAAAATCCGTTTCGCCGGTACTCGTTATTTGAATCATTGGAGTTTTGCCCATGAACGCTAACGCGTCTTCCGCCCAGCCTTATCTGCAAATCAAAGGTTTGGTGAAAAAATTTGGTGACAATTACGCTGTCGATAACATCGACTTGGACATTGAAAAACATGAAATTTTCGCCCTTTTGGGCAGTTCGGGCAGCGGCAAGTCGACTTTGCTGCGCATGTTGGCGGGCATGGAAATCCCCAATCAGGGCAAAATCATCCTCGACGGGCAGGACATTACCAAACTCGCGCCCTACGAGCGTCCCATCAATATGATGTTCCAAAGCTATGCCTTGTTTCCGCACATGACGGTGGAGCAGAACATCGCATTCGGCCTGAAACAGGACAAAATGCCGAAAGACGAAATCGCGGCACGGGTAGAAGAAATGCTCCGTCTCGTACAGATGACGAAATACGCCAAACGCAAACCGCACCAGCTTTCCGGCGGCCAGCAGCAGCGCGTGGCTCTGGCGCGCAGTTTGGCCAAACGCCCGAAAATCCTGCTGCTTGACGAACCTTTGGGCGCGCTCGACAAAAAACTGCGCCAGCAAACCCAACTCGAATTGGTCAATACGCTTGAGAGCGTGGGCGTAACCTGCATCATGGTAACGCACGACCAGGAAGAAGCAATGACGATGGCGACCCGCGTTGCGATTATGTCGGAAGGCAAGTTGCAGCAGGTGGGTACGCCCAGCGATGTGTATGATTTCCCCAACAGCCGCTTTACTGCGGAATTTATCGGCGAAACCAATATTTTCGAGGGTACGGTTATTGAAGACCAGCCCGATTACGCGGTAATCGAGTCGCCCGACTTGGAAAACCGCATCCGTATCGACCACGGTTTGGGCGGCCCCACCGAGCAGAACCTGTGGGTCAGCATCCGTCCGGAAGACATTGATTTATACAAGGAGAAACCGGAAACCTTGGGCGATTTCAACTGGGCAAAAGGCACGGTAAAAGAAATCGCCTATCTGGGCAGTTTCGCCATCTACCATGTACAGCTTGAAAACGGCCGCGTGATTAAGAGCCAGGTACCGGCTCCTTATTGGTATGTGCGCAACATCACACCGCCCACTTGGGATGAAACCGTTTATGTGAACTGGCCTGAAAACCAGCCCACCCCGCTCACCCGCTAAGGGAGGCCGTCTGAAATGAAATTCTGGAAAACATTCAAACGCAAGCTGTTGCGCCGTCCCGGCCAGCGCGCCGTGATTGCGGTGCCGTTTGCCTGGCTGTTGGTGCTGTTTCTGGTTCCGTTCGCCATCGTCCTGAAAATCAGCTTTGCCGAGCAGGAAGTCAATATCCCGCCGTTTACGCCCCTGTTCACCACCGACACCGACTTAGGCCGTCTGAATATCCTGCTCAGCTATCAGAATTATGCCGATATTTTCGCCGATTTCTGGAACAGCTTGAGCACAATGCTCAACCCGTTTTCAGACGGCACAGGCAGCAATATTTACCTGCTGACCTACTGGTCGTCGATTAAGACTGCGTTAACCACCACTTTGATCTGTCTCTTAATCGGTTATCCCGTGGCCTATGCGATTTCGCGTGCCAACCCGTCTGTCCGCAACGGTCTGTTGCTGGCCATTATGCTGCCTTTCTGGACATCGTTCCTGCTGCGCGTGTATGCATGGATGGGGCTGCTCGGCCACAACGGCATCGTCAACAACCTGTTGATGAAATGGGGCATTATCGATACGCCGCTCAATATGTTCTACAACGCGTTCTCGCTGAATCTGGTGATGGTGTACGCCTACCTGCCGTTCATGATTTTGCCGCTCTACACCCAACTGGTAAAACTCGACGGAAGATTGCTCGAAGCCGCATCCGATTTGGGTGCAGGGCCGGTCAAAGCCTTCTTTACCATCACATTGCCGCTGTCGAAAACCGGCATTATTGCCGGATCGATGCTGGTGTTCGTACCCGCCGTGGGCGAATTCGTTATCCCAGAATTGGTGGGCGGTTCGGAAAATCTGATGATCGGCAAAGTATTGTGGCAGGCGTTCTTCGACCAGAATAACTGGCCGCTGGCCTCCGCTATTGCCGTGGTAATGGTGGCACTGCTGGTGGTGCCGATTGCCCTGTTCCAACACTACGAAAACCGCGAACTTGAAGAAGGAGCCAAATAATGCAGCGCAACCAACTCTCGTGGTTTCTCAAACTGATGCTTGCGTTCGGTTTGGCCTTTCTCTACATCCCGCTCGTGGTATTGGTGGTGTATTCGTTCAACGACTCCAAACTCGTTACCGTATGGGGCGGCTTTTCCACCAAGTGGTACAGCGCACTGCTGGGCAATACCCAAATACTCGAAGCCGCATGGTTGTCGTTCAGGATTGCCGTGGTATCGTCTTTGGCAGCCGTCGTACTCGGTACGCTCGCAGGCTATGCCATGTCGCGCATCAAACGCTTCCGCGGCAGCACACTCTTTGCAGGCATGGTATCCGCGCCGATGGTGATGCCCGACGTGATTACCGGCCTGTCCATGCTGTTGCTGATTTTCCAAGTGCAGGGCTTGTTGAAAAGTTTGTCGGTGAACGCCGAATGGCTCGGTCAAGGCTTTTTCACGATTTTTCTCGGCCACGCCACTTTGTGCATGGCCTACATTACCGTCGTTATCCGTTCAAGATTGATGGAACTTGACCAGTCGCTTGAAGAAGCCGCGATGGATTTGGGTGCCCGCCCGCTGAAAATCTTTTTCGTCATTACCCTGCCGCTGATTGCTCCTGCCATCGCTTCGGGCTTCCTGCTCGGCATCACGCTTTCGCTGGATGATTTGGTGATTGCGGCCTTCTTGTCCGGCCCCGGTTCATCCACCCTGCCGCAAGTAATTTTCTCCAAAATCCGTTTGGGTCTCGATCCGCAGATGAACGTGCTTGCGACGATTTTCATCACGGTTGTCGGCACGCTGGTCATCATCATCAACTGGTACATCATGCGCCAAACCACCCGCCGCGAACGCGAAGCCGCCGAAGCCTACCGTTTGGAGAAGCTGGCGATTGAAAAAGCAGTGCATTCTTCCTGAATACGGGAGCTGTCCAGGCCGTCTGAAACTGCCGTATCCACAAAACGGATGACGCATCTGTTGCAACAACAAGGCCGTCTGAAAACTTTTCAGACGGCCTTGCCGTTATACCAATCCCGCCATTTTAAACGAACGGGTTTCCCGTGCCGTAACGATAAAATGGTCGAGCAGCGACACATCCACCAGCGACAATGCTTCGGAAAGCCTGCGTGTAAACGCAATATCTTCGGGAGAAGGTTCCGGCGAACCGCCCGGATGATTGTGCGCCAAAATCAAACTGTCGGCGAAACCGTCGAGTGCCAGTTTAACGATTTCGCGGATATAAACCGTATTTTCAGCCACCGTACCACGTGAAAGTTCGTGCATGGCAATCAACTGGTTTTGGCGGTTGAGCAGCAATGCCACACTTACTTCAACGCGCTCGTGCCCCAAATGCAGGCGCAGGAAATCGGCCACGTCCGCAGGGCTTCTCATCACCGCATTTTCCTGCAACTCTTCGCACAAAATCCGCCGCCCGATTTCCCGTACCACCGCAAACTGCGCATAACCCGCCAAGCCCATGCCCTTACAGGCCGATAAAGTTTTGGCATCCGCACTCATCAACCGGCCTAAACTGCCGAATTCGCCCAACAAATGACGCGCCAAATCCACCGCACTCATACCCCGCGTACCCACTCTCAACAACACGGCCAAAAGTTCCGCATCGCTCAACGCCGCCGCCCCGCGCATCATCAGTTTCTCGCGCGGCCGCTCGCCTTCCGGCCAATCCTTGATGCTCATAAATCACTTCCCGTAATGTATCGTTATTGTCAAAATAATACATAGGCATTTTATCACGCTTTCAGACGGCCTAAAGCATACAGGCCGTCTGAAACGCACAAAACATTTTCAGACGGCCTGATTCGCTATACAATGAAGTTCCCGCATTCCACAAAACAAAGGACCGCAACATGTTCGGCAAAAACCTGTTTGACGAAGTCACATCCAAAATCAGCGAAACCATCGCCAACAGCCCCGCAAAAGATGTAGAAAAAAACGTAAAAGCCATGCTCGGAAGTGCATTCAGCCGCATGGATTTGGTTACGCGCGAAGAGTTCGACATCCAGCAGCAGGTGCTGATTAAAACCCGCACCAAACTG
>NZ_JBHCJY010000087.1:0-14830 GCF_041804105.1 Neisseria sp. | reverse complement strand
CTTCGCCGAGAATTTCGCCGGCGCCGCGGATTTCCAAATCTTGCATCGCCAGCGTGAAGCCGGCGCCGAGTTCGTCTGCCGCCGCAATCGCATCGAGCCGTTTTTCGGCGTCTTTGGTGATGTATTCGGGGGTGAGCAGGTAGGCATAGGCTTGGTGGTGGCTGCGGCCGACGCGCCCGCGCAATTGGTGCAGTTGCGCGAGGCCGAATTTGTCGGCGCGGTTGATGATGATGGTGTTGGCGTTGGGGATGTCGATGCCGGTTTCGATGATGGTGGAACACAGCAACACGTTAAAGCGCTGTTGCAGAAAGTCGCGCATCACCTGCTCCAGCTCGCGTTCGCGCAACTGACCGTGGGCAACGCCGATGCGGGCTTCGGGCAGCAGCGTTTCCAGCCGTTCGCGCATGTTTTCGATGGTTTCCACTTCGTTGTGCAGGAAAAACACCTGCCCGCCGCGCTTGAGTTCGCGCAGCACGGCTTCGCGCACACTGCCTTCGCTGAAGGGTTTGACGAAGGTTTTCACCGCCAAACGGCGGCTGGGGGCGGTGGTAATCAGCGAGAAATCGCGCAGCCCTTCCAGCGCCATGCTGAGCGTGCGCGGAATCGGCGTGGCGGTGAGGGTGAGAATATCGACGTTGGCGCGCAGGCGTTTGAGCTGCTCTTTCTGGCGCACGCCGAAGCGGTGTTCTTCGTCGATAATCACCAGCCCTAAGTTTTTGAATTGAATGTCGTCCTGCACCAGTTTGTGGGTGCCGATCACAATATCCACCGTGCCCTCGGCCATGCCTTTGAGGGTGGCGGTGGTGGTTTTGCCGCTGTTAAAGCGCGACAGGCTGGCCACTTTCACGGGGAAATCGGCGAAGCGGTCGGCAAAATTCTGCGCGTGCTGCTCCACCAGCAGGGTGGTGGGGGCGAGCACGGCCACCTGTTTGCCGCCCATTACTGCCACAAACGCGGCGCGCAGCGCGACTTCGGTTTTGCCGAAGCCGACGTCGCCGCACACTAATCTGTCCATCGGTTTGCCTTGGGTGAGGTCTTTCAACACCGCGCCGATGGCGGCGGCCTGGTCTTCGGTTTCTTCGTAGCCGAAGCCGTCGGCAAAGGCTTGGTAATCCTGTTCGTTGAAGGCGAATTTAAAGCCTTCCTGCGCGGCGCGTTGGGCATAGAGGTTGAGCAGCTCGGCTGCGGTGTCGCGCGCTTTTTCGGCGGCTTTGCGCTTGGCTTTGCTCCACGCGCCGCTGCCGAGTTTGTGCAGTTGCACGTTCTCATGTGCCTGACCGGAGTAGCGGCTGATCAGATGCAGCTGCGACACCGGCACATAAAGCTGCGCCTCGCCCGCGTATTCGAGCAGCATCATCTCGGCGGTTTCGCCGCCCAAATCCATCGTTACCAAGCCCATATAACGGCCGATGCCGTGTTCTTCGTGGACGACGGGATCGCCGATGTTGATTTCGGCCAAATCGCGCAACAGGCCGTCTGAAACCTGCGCGTGCTTCTTGCGGCGGACGGACGTGCGGCTGCGGGCGACGTATTGGTAGAGGTCTGTTTCGGTGATGACGGCGAGGGGCTGCGTAGGTCGGGCATTGATGCCCGACGGGGTTTGTGATGTGCCGCCATTGTCGGGCATGAATGCCCGACCTACGGATGTTTCGTAGGGTGGGTGTAAACCCACCGCTTTGTCTGCGCGAGCAACCAATACCAATTCATCCGCCAGCTCTTCATCCGCGTAATACACCAACCCGGCTTCGTCAAATTCCGCCATAACCCCCGTTTTCAAATCATGCCATTCATCGACGGAAAAATGGGGGGCATATTGGTTTTGCGCGAACACGGCAACAATGCGTCCGTGCCATACATTGCCCACGCGCACGGTATCGCCGATACAAATAGGTGTGCCGTCCGAATAAGTATTTTCAGACGGCCTTTCGGTTTTCAGGCTGCCTGAAAGTTTTTTTTCGGCTTCGTAGGGTGGGTGCAAACCCACCGCTTCACCGGTTTCGCTCAATGGTGGGTTGACACCCACCCTACGAGGGTCAAGGCCGTCTGAAAGCGTGTTTTCAGACGGCGTAGGGGTTTGTGATACGCCACCGTTGTCGGGTATGAATGCCCGACCTACTGTGCCTGTCTGAAAACCGTAAGCCAGCGGCGTTACCGTAATCGCCAGCGGCGCGTCGCTGTCCAAAAACGCCTGCCAGCCGTCCACGCTTTTGGGTTTCAGGCCGTGCTGGGCGAAGAAACCGAGCATGGTTTCGCGCCGTCCCGCGCTTTCGGCGGTGAGCAGGATGCGGCCGGCAAAGCCTGTCTGAAAACGTTTCAGCGCGGCCAGCGGTTCGTCGGACTGGCGGTTCACGGCCACGTCGGGCAGCAGGTGGGTTTGGCCGTTCAGGTCGGGCAGGATTTGGCCGTAGGGTTTCAGACGGCCTGCGAACTGGTCGGCAGTGAGATACAAATGCTGTGGATGCAAAGGCGGGTAGGACGCGTCGCCCTGCGCCATTTTGAAACGGGTTTTCACGTCGGCCTCGAACCGCCGCGCTTCGGCGTGCACGTCGCCGATGCAGACGGCCAGCACGTCGCCGCCAAGATAGTCGAACAGCGTGGCGCATTCGTCTTCGAAAAACAGCGGCAGGTAGTATTCCACGCCCGCGCCGAAATGGCCGTTGCTCACGGCTTTGTACACGGCGGCGGCGTTGGGGTCGCTCTCGATTTCCTCGCGGAAGCGGGCGCGGAAGATTTTTTGCGCGTCGTCGTCGGTGGGGAACTCGTGCGCCGGCAACAGGCGGATTTCGGAAACCGGCGCGATGGTGCGCTGCGTATCGGGGTCGAAGGTTTTGATGCTGTCGATTTCGTCGCCGAACAAATCGAGGCGGTAGGGCAGCTCCGTGCCCATGGGGAAAATGTCGAGAATGCCGCCGCGCACGGCGAATTCGCCCGCCGCCACCACGTTGGAAACATGGCTGTAACCCGCATCGACCAGATTGCCGCGCAAGGCTTCGGCATCGAGCGTCTGCCCCGTTTTCAGCCAAAACGTGCGCCCGAGCAGGAAGGCCGGCGGCGCGAGCTTCTGCATCGCCGTGGCCACGGGCAGCACCAACACGTCGGCCTGGCCGCTTTTCACCTGCCACAGGGCGGAGAGCCGCTCGGACACCAAATCCTGATGCGGCGAAAAACGCTCGTAAGGCAGCGTTTCCCAGTCGGGCAGGAACACGGCGTTGTCCTGCGGACGGAAAAACTGCCAGGCCGTCTGAAGCCGCAAAGCCTGCTCAGTGTCTTGGGTGAGGATGACTTTGAGCGCGTTTTCAGGCAGGTTCTGCGCCAAAGCCCACGGCAGCGAACCGCGCGTAAGGTCGGGCCAGCGGGATTTTCGGGCGGGTGTCGGAATGGGAAAATTCATGGTGGTTTTTCGGCAGCATGACAGGCCGTCTGAACGGTTTTTCAGACGGCCTTTGGGTTGGAAACGGGGTGTATTTTAACAGAAGACACAAACGGTTTGCTTTTCAGACGGCCTGTCTGCCTTATAATGGCCGCCGTCTCCGCAACCGCAACCCGACAATGAAACAGACCAATTTCCTAGATACGCTCGCCCGAATGCAGGGCGATATGGAGTGGCCTGCAGCAGACGGCCGGATGCCGTCTGAAAAAACGCTCAAGCTGGCAAACGCAGGGACAATCGCCGCCATACCGGTATTTGCGTTGCTGTTTTTTCTCGGAACGGCCCTGCCCGAAAACGGCATCCTGCGTTTTGCCTCCTTCGCCGCAGCCATTGCCCTGCCCGTCCGCTTTTTTTGGTTTGTCGGCATCCGCAACCGCCGCCACACATTGGCCGAAATGCAGCAAACGGTTTGGCGGTTCAAACAGGATACGCGCACGCTGGTGTGGACGGAAAACGGCGAAACCGTTGCCGAATACCCCCTGCAAAACGGCGACAGGCTGCTTGCGGACAGACCGTCCGCCCTGTTTGCAGATGGCGACCAATACGGCGATGTGCTGGTGCTCGAATACCGCCGCCCCTATCCCGCCCAGCACATCCGGCTGTTTTCCTACATCCACAGCCGCAAAAACGATTACCCGCCGTTTGAAACCGCCGCACAAAACATCGCCCGCCAACTCGGCCTGCCGCTGGATTCGTCGGGCTGGTAATACCTTCCATCTTTTTCAGACGGCCACGACACCGATACCGCAAAACACTGCCGAATTGATCCGCAGCAAAGGCCGTCTGAAAACTTAAACAAGGATTTCTCCATGAATTTCGACTTAAACGCCGCCATCGGCATCCCCGCAACCGACACCCCGTTTTTCACCGCCGACTGGCCCGCGCCCGCCCATGTCAAAACCCTGATAACCACCCGCAGGGGCGGCTTCAGCCAAGGCGTTTACGCCGGTCTGAACGTGGGCGCGCACGTCGGCGACGACCCCGAAGCTGTAAAGAAAAACCGTGAAACCGTGCAGGCGCAGGTTTCCGTTCCCGTTGCCTACCTCAACCAAACCCACAGCACCACGGTCGTCCGCGCCGCCGATGCGCTGGCAACGCCGGCCGACGCCGATGCCGCCGTCGATTCAGACGGCCTTGCCGCCTGCGCCGCGATGACCGCCGACTGCCTGCCCGTATTGTTCTGCAACCGCGCAGGCACGGTGGTTGCCGCCGCCCATGCAGGCTGGCGCGGGCTGGCGGGCGGCATTTTGGAAAACACCGTCCGCGCCATGAACGTACCGCCCGTGGAAATCATGGCCTACCTCGCCCCCGCCATCGGGCCGGACGCGTTTGAAGTGGGTCAGGACGTGAAAGACGCGT
The DNA here is from genome assembly GCF_041804105.1 of Neisseria sp. Lineage (GTDB taxonomy): Bacteria > Pseudomonadota > Gammaproteobacteria > Burkholderiales > Neisseriaceae > Neisseria. The sequence continues at coordinate 10,041 of NZ_JBHCJY010000087.1, read as the reverse complement.
TCTGCGGCAAAATGCCCGAAGCCGAAAGCGCGTTTGAGAACATCGGCGGCGGCAAATACCTCGCCGACATCTACGCCCTCGCCCGCCAAACCCTGCAACGCGAAGGCGTTACCCAAATCTACGGCGGCAACCGCTGTACCGTGCTCGAACGCGACACGTTCTTTTCCTACCGCCGCGACGGGCAGACGGGACGGATGGTCAGTATTGTTTGGCTGGAAAAGGATTGAACGGCAAGGGCCGCATTCCCGCACAGACAGGAATAAAGATGCCCTCTTTTCGGTTTCCGTGTTCAAGTATTGCCACAAACAAACGTCCGGATTCGCACCTGAGCGGGCATGACGGCGGTTCGGATAAAACGGCTCTTTATCCCCGTCTGTCCGGATTCCAGCCTACGAGAAAACAATGACTGCCGCGGTTTTCCGCTGATCCTTACCTACACTTTGCCCAAACAATACAAAACGGCACCGCAACCGCCCGCAGTATTTGTTTTCAGACGGCCTGTCCGCAACGTTGCCGTCCCTCTGACAAACCGCGTCGTTCAGGCCGTCTGAAACCCTGTTTTTACCCAATCTTCGATAATAAATATGATGCAAACCGTTCAGTTTTCCCGCCCTGCGCATCTTGCCGCCCTGCCTCCTTTGTCGCTCTACGTCCACATTCCGTGGTGCGTGCGCAAGTGCCCGTATTGCGATTTCAATTCCCACACTGCCAAAAGCGGCCTGCCCGAAACGGCCTATGTCGATGCGCTGCTGGCCGATTTGCAGTCGGAACTGCCCAACATCTGGGGGCGGCCGGTGGAAACCGTGTTTATCGGCGGCGGCACGCCCAGCCTGTTTCAGGCGGCCTCGATAAACCGCCTGCTTAACGGCGTGCGTTCGCTGGTAAAGCTGCAACCACAGGCCGAAATCACGCTCGAGGCCAACCCCGGCACATTTGAAAAAGAGAAATTTCAAGGGTTTAAAGACGCGGGCATCACGCGCCTTTCCATCGGCGTACAGAGTTTCAACGATGCCGCGCTGCAAAGTTTGGGCCGCATCCACAACCACCGTGAAGCCTTAACCGCCGTTGAAACCGCACTGAACCTATTCGAGCGGGTGAATATCGACCTGATGTACGCCCTGCCGAACCAAACCGTTCAGACGGCCTTGCACGACATACAAACCGCCATCGCTTCGGGCGCCGGCCACATCAGCGCCTACCACCTCACGATGGAGCCGAACACACCGTTCGGCCACACCCCGCCGCCCGGCCTGCCGCAAGACGAAGCCGCGCTCGACATCGAAGAAGCCGTGCACGGCGCGCTGGCAGAGGCAGGCTTCGCGCACTACGAAACCTCGGCCTTTGCCCGCCCCGGCCATGCCTGCCGCCACAATCTCAATTATTGGCAGTTCGGCGACTACATCGGCATCGGCGCGGGCGCGCACGGCAAGATTTCCTACCCCGACCGCATCGAACGCACCGTGCGCCGCCGCCATCCCAACGACTATCTCGCCGCCATGCAGGGCAATGTTTCAGACGGCATCGAACGCAAAACCGTTGCGGCCGAAGATTTGCCGTTCGAATTCATGATGAACGCCCTGCGCCTGACCGACGGCGTTCCCGCCGCATGGCTGCCCGAACGCACGGGCATATCCGTCGCGCACATCCTACCGCAGCTTCAACAGGCCCGCACACTCGGCCTGCTCGACAACGACCCCGCCGTATTCAGGCCGTCTGAAAAAGGGCGGCGGTTTCTGAACGATTTGCTGCAATGCTTTTTGTAAGGGGATGGCCGTCCGGCAACGGAACAGCGGCGAAACCGGGGAAGAAAAAATCCCGTACTGCCTGAAATTCTCCTGTGCCTTCATTCCCGCGCAGACAGGAATCCAGACATTTGAATTTCAGGAAATCTCTAAAAATATCAAGCTGCCGGATTCCCGCCTGCGCGGGAATGACGATTGGCGTTTTCATCAGTCCGCATCGCTCTCTGAAGTGCAGGACATTTTCAGACGGCCTTTCAACGGCTAACCTCATAAGGTGTACAACCGTAAGACAGGCCGTCTGAAAACCGCACCGGCACCGACCTACCCAAGCCCGTCGGTTTATACGATAATCGCCGTTCCCTTTCCCGCAAAACCAAGGAGAAATCCCATGTCCAAAACCATCATCCATACCGAACAGGCTCCCGCCGCCATCGGTGCATACAGCCAAGCCGTGCGCGCGGGCGATACCGTTTACCTAAGCGGGCAGATTCCGCTCGACCCCGCCACCATGACCGTTGTCGGCGGCGGCGACTTCCGTGCCGAAGCCGTGCAGGTATTCAAAAACCTGCAGGCCGTATGCGAAGCCGCAGGCGGCAGCCTCGGCGACATCGTCAAAGTCAACGCCTACTTAACCGATTTGGCCAACTTCGCCGTATTCAACGAAGTCATGGCCGAATTCGTTCCCCAGCCCTTCCCCGCCCGCGCAGCCGTCGGCGTGGCATCCCTGCCCAAAGGCGTGCAGGTGGAAGCCGAAGCGGTGATGGTATTGAACGCCTAAACACCGGTATGTACACACAGGCCGTCTGAAACCGTTTTTCAGACGGCCTTCACATTTCCGATAGTGGCAAAAACACATTCTTAACCGGTCTTTCGCCCCTATTCCCCTGCAAACGGTTTGGCGGACTTCATCCGCCGTTTCCCCCGCCTGCCCGATTTTTCCTGCGCCAAGGCCGCAGCGAACGCATAGCCGCCCCGTATCGAAAACGAGCCTGATTGACTATAATCCCGTTTTCACTTCCACCCTGCCCGCCATGACCGCACCCAAAGCCTTCGCCCTGCTCGGCCCCACCGCTTCCGGCAAAACCGCCCTGGCTTTGGAAGCCGCGGCGCACCTGCCGCTCGAAATCATCAGCCTCGATTCCGCGCTGGTGTACCGCGGCATGGACATCGGCACGGCCAAACCGTCGGCTGCCGAACGGGCGGCCGTTCCCCACCACCTTATCGACATCGTTTCGCCGCTGCAAACGTACAGCGCGGCGGATTTTGTCGGCGACTGCGTGCGGCTGGCATCCGAAATACACGCGCGCGGCAGGCTGCCGCTGATTGTCGGCGGCACGATGATGTATTACCACGCGCTCACGACGGGGCTGAACGCGCTGCCCGAAGCCGACCCCGCCGTGCGCGCGGCTTTGCAGGCCGAAAAAGCGGAATACGGACTGGCCCGCCTCTATGATCGTTTGCAGCAAATCGATCCCGACACCGCAGGCCGTCTGAAACCCGCCGACAGCCAGCGCATCGAACGCGCGCTGGAAGTATTTGAAATCACGGGAAAACCCTTAAGCAAACATTTCTCCGAACAGCAGCAGCACGCCCCGCCGCTGGATGTGCACACCGCCGCGCTGCTGCCGGAACGCAGCCTGGTTCACGAACGGATTGCCTTGCGGTTCAAACAGATGCTTTCAGACGGCCTGATTGACGAAACGGCTGCCCTGCGGCGGCAATACCCCGAACTGACTGCCGACACACCCGCCATGCGCTGCGTCGGCTACCGCCAGACTTGGGACTACCTCGACGGCGCGTTCGGCCTCGAAACCCTTGTAGAAAAAGGCACGGCCGCCACCCGCCAGCTGGCCAAACGGCAGTTTACCTGGCTGCGCAAAATCCCGACGGATACAGGTTTGGATACCGCAGACCCGCAGCATTTTCAGACGGCCTTAACCATGATGAAACAGCATTTCGGGATTTGACGCGGTGTAACAGGCCGTCTGAAAACAGCGGCCAATCCGTATCGGCATGTACCGTATTGCTCAAGCGCCAAAACGCGCCGCCGCAAAATCCGCTTGCCGCACGCCCGACCTGCCCGTTTTAAGCTGCGAAAACAAGAGCCTGTTTTTTCAGCCCGCACCGAATCACGGCTGCGGAATCCGTTGAACACAATCCGTCCGCACGGAAAACACCGTTTACCCTGCGGACAAAACCCTGATGGCCGCTCGGCCCAAATCGACGGCTCCTGTATGTGCCGCGCATCGGTTTGAAACAGCCGCCGCACGGCAAGCAGAGCGGCAATACCGTCCGCCCCCGTTTCTTTATCCGAACCTTTATCCGAACCTTTATCCGAACCTTTATCCGAACCTTTATCCGAACCTTTATCCGAACACCTTTATCCGAACACCGTTTTCCCGACACAACCATGCTGACCACCCCGCCCCTTGCCCCGAAAACCCTGTCCGCGCTGCACCGTCTCGGCATCCGCAGCCTTGACGATCTGCGTGCGCGCGGCGCGGTGGCAACGTTTCTGCTGCTCAAGGCCGCAGGCTGCACGGTAACGCGCAGCACGCTTTGGCAGCTCGAAGCCCTGCTGCGCGGTATCCGTGCACAGGATTTGGGGGCTGACGACAAAACCGCGCTGCAAGCTGCGCTGCAAACCCACCCGCCCGTGGCCGTGTTCCCACCGCCGTCTGAAATGCAGGATTTTATGCGGCTGGCGTTGGCACAGGCAGAGCGGGCCGCCGCTGCCGGCGAAATTCCCGTCGGCGCAGTCGTTGTAAAAGACGGCACCGTCATCGCCGCCGCGCACAACCGCTGCATCGGCGACCGCAACATCAGCCACCACGCCGAAATCCTCGCCCTCGCCCAAGCGGGGGTGGCGCTGCACAACTACCGTCTCGACGGCTGCGATGTCTATATCACGCTCGAACCCTGCACCATGTGTGCATCCGCCCTGATTCAGGCGCGCGTCGCCCGCGTGGTTTTCGGTGCGGCCGAACCGAAAACCGGCGCGGCAGGCAGCGTGATCAATCTTTTTGAAAACAGCGCATTAAACAAACACACCGCCGTTTCAGGCGGCGTATTGGCCGACGAATGCGCTGCGCTGTTACAGGATTTTTTCGCACGGCGGCGTTAACGGATTTGCAGCCATTCAGTCATATCCACTGCCTACAACAGAGAGCGTCCGGCCCTCTGAAACGGCAGATAAAACGGCTGCCGTTTACATACAGTTTGGCATCCCCAAAATGCCGATACCGCTTTTCTCCATACTGAAATGTCCGGCATGAAACAGTTTCCCCGAGTGAAATCACGCCGTCTGAAAATAATTTCATCCAAATATATCCATTTAGAATAAAAACAGTCATAATAACGCCGTTTGCCACCGTTTTCAGACGGCCTTTACCATGCACATCCCCCGTTCCGCCATCCGCCTCCTGTCCGCCCTCCTGCCGCAATGCAGGCGGGCGGCTTTGCTGCATTCGGAAGCGGTGCGGCGGTTGGCATGGATACCGTTACTGCTGCTGTTTCCGCTGTCCGCTTGGGCGGCGGAAACCGCTTACCGCAGCGGCAAACTGGCCAACGGCCTGACCTACCACATCTTCAAAATCCCGTCGGCAGGCCGCCAGCTCGTCGCACGGCTGAACGTCGGCGTGGGCGCGGCAGACGAAAACCAAGGCGAAGAAGGCATCGCCCACATCACCGAACACCTGCTGTTCCAAAGTTCCGCACAATATCCCGACGGCCTGTCGGCCACGCTCAACCGCAGTGGCTGGCAGATGGGGCGGCATTACAACGCGCTCACGTCCTACCGCTACACCCGCTATCTGCTGACGCCGCCGCAAGGCAGCCGCCAGCTTAACGAAGTGTTGCAGATTTACCGCCACATCCTGTCGCCGCAGCAGTTTTCCGAAAACGACTGGGCGAAGGAAAAACAGGTGGTACTGGCCGAATGGCGGCAACAGCAAGGGTTGGCCGCACGCCTCGACCGCCGCCGCCACGAATTGATGTACGAAGGCGCACGGCAGGGACGCTATGCGCCCATAGGCAGGCGCGAAGCCGTCGAAAATGCACAGGCCGCCACCGCCTCGGCGTTCCACGGCAAATGGTATGCCGCCAACAACGCCGTATTGGTGTTGGCGGGCAACCTCAACCCCGACGACACCGCCGAAGCCGTCGAAGCGCAGCTAGGCCGTCTGAAAACCGCCGTCCTGCCCAGCCGGAATCCCGACGAATACACGCCGAAACTGCAATCGGGCTGGCGGACCGGCCAGATTCAGGATGCCGAAAACGCCGACGGCAAAACGGCATTGGTGTACCGTGTGCGCAAAATTCAGACGGCCTCCGACAGCGAAGCGGCCTATCAGCGGCTGCTTGATAATTTTGCCGCCTACATCATCGGCCTGCGCGTACACGACTCGGGCGAAGACGTGTCGTTCCGAACCGAACAGCTCGGCCAATCCGCCGCCGCATACGGTTTTTACACCGATTCCGCTCCCGGCCGCCAGAAAGAAGCGCTCGACGTCCTGCGCAACCTGCGTCAGGAAATTCTCGATACGCCCGCTACCGACGAAGAAACCGCCGTTTACCGCAAAGCCGTACACGGCAGCCTCCAACCCGAGCCGGAAGGCGACTTTCCCGACAATCTCGCCAAAACCGTGCGTTTGGCCGACGACAGCCTGTCCGAGAACCTGCCGCTGCCGGATAACGCCGCCAAAGCAGTCGAACGCAGCCAGCTTTACCGCATCGGCGCCAAAGCCGTCAACGCCCGCATCGCCGAATGGCTGAACGCTCCGGACAAAACGGTTCTCGTGCAGAGCGTGGCAGGGGAAAAAATCGAACTGCCACCGTTGTCCTCACTCGACGATAACGTCACACCCGATGCCGGTGCCATCGCCGCCGCCCCCGAATTTGCCGAACCCGCAGGCGGTACAGTAGTGTCCGAACGCTACGACCCCAAACTCGACTTGCGCTATCTCAAACTGGGCAACGGCGACACCGCCGTGGTGCTGAAAACCCCGCTGGCCGGTGCCAACGTCTATTTCAAAGCCGTAAGCGACACGGGGTTTCTCGAAAAACCGGCCGACGCTTGGAAAACCCTGCTCGCCGCCGACACCGCCGCCCGTTCCGCCCCCGCCGGTATACAGGACAACCAGTTCAAACGCTGGCGCAGGCAGGAGCGCATCAAATACGGCTACCGCATCGGCGCTTACAGCCAAATCACCGACGCGCAAGCCCCGCAGGCCGCCCTGCCGTCGCTGCTCAAACTCTACCGCAGCTACCAAACCGCCGCCGATTTCAGCGGCTGGCAGCAGGCCGTTGCCCGCGAAACCGCCCGTTTTACCGTAAGCCGGCACTCGAAAAACGGCCGTCTGAAACATTTGGGCGAACAGATGCAGTACGGCCGCGCCGTCAGTATGCCGTCTGAAGAAAATGCCTACCGCAGCATCAGCCGCACCGCTTTGGAACAGCGCTGGCAGATATTGACCGCCGCCCCCGTCCATTACTACATCGTCAGCAACCAGCCGATGGAAGACATCAAGCGGCAGGTCGGCAAATACCTTGCCTCGATTCCGCGCAACAGCGGCCAACTGCCCACCGCCTACCCCCAACAGGGCGGCGTCCAGCTGCAACGCGCCGCGATCAACGACACCGAAGGCGCCGAAATCCGTGCCAAATCGTGGCACGATGCCGCCGCCCTGCCGCCCGAAATACTCGAACAGATTCCGCTTGTCGAAAACCTCGCCAACGCCCGCCTGAAAGACGAATTGCGCAACCGCCTGCAAAGCACGTACGGCGTCCGCTTCAGCATCACCCCCGATTTCGGCCAGAAAGAACTGGAAAGCAGCCTGACGTTCAACACCGCCGCAGACGCCGCATCCGAAAGCTGGAACACCGCCCGCAAGGTGCTGCAGAACCTGCCCGACACCATCGGCTATCAGGAAGCCCGCAACCTGCGCCGGCTGTTCGTGGAACAGGAAAACAACCGCCGCCGCAAACCGGAACTCTGGCTCGAACGCCTTGCCGCCAGCCACCGCTACTACGGCGATGCCCGTTATCTGACCGCCGTTGCCGACATTCCCGACCGCATTACCCGCAGCAGCCTGCGCGAAACCGCCGCCATGATTTGGTCGGACAAAAACGAGCAGGTACTGCTGCTCACGCCGAAAAAATAGGCTGTGTCAGGAAATTGCGTTGATAACCGGCAAAACGGATTTCTCCGGCTTCCTTCATTTCCGCACGGGTAAAAATCCGGATTTGATTCATAAGTGTTTGTCCAACATAAAGATACCGGATTTCAAACATGGATTCCCACCTGCGCGGAAATGACGGAAGCAAGCGTCAGCGCAGCATCCAAACAGCCAAAAACAAAGCGGATTACCGGATTGTCCCCACCTTTGCCAAACCCTGCCATCCCGCTACGGTCCGAACACCAAGGCCGCCTGAAAACCCGCCAAGGATTTTCAGACGGCCTGTTCTGCACACCTGACCCGCCGCCTTCAAATCCACTCCCGCCGCAGGTACAATAACCGCACCGTTTCCAAAACCGAAGGAGAACCCGATGAACATTACCAGCAGCGCCATCGAAAACGGCGTTTTCGCCGACAAATACGGCAAACGCGGCAGCCAAATCGGTGCCAACGGTATGCCCACGCTGTCCATTCCTTTTGAAATCAGCGGCGCGCCCGAAACCGCGAAATCCTTTGCCGTGGTGCTCGACGACAAAGATGCCGTTACCGCCGCAGGCTTTGTCTGGATACATTGGCTGATTGCCGATTTGAAACGCACTTCCGTCGCCGAAAACGACAGCATCACCGCCACCGACTATGTACAGGGCGCAAACAGTTGGGCCAGCGTACTCGGCCAGCTCGACGTGTCCCAAGCATCGTGCTACGGCGGCATGGCACCGCCCAACTGCCGCCACCGCTACGACCTGACCGTGTACGCACTCGACACCGAACTCAACCTGCCGCAGGGCTTCCGTTTCAACGACCTGCACTACGCCATGCAGGGGCATATCCTTGCCCAAGCCACGGTAACGGGTGAATACGACGTGTAAAAAACCGCATTTTCCGCACCAAAACAAAGGCCGTCTGAAAACTTTTTCAGACGGCCTTCAGTAACACGACCGAACGATTGATTGAAAGCCCAATCCGCCGTTCCTGCGCAGGCGGGAATCCAGCGTTCATTTTACATCTAAAAGATTTCTTAACTGTCTCACACACGCGGAAATCCGAATATAAAGATAGACAACCGTACGGCAGAATTACCTAACCCAATACCCAAGTTCAAACGTCCGGATTCCCGCCTGCGCGGGAATGACGTTCTTCCATAATCAACCCGCCCGTAAAAGTCCTGAAATGTACAGACAAACTCCTGCCCGTGCAGAAAACGGCAGCCAAAATACGGAATGGCCAAACCATTGACCAACAAAGGCCGTCTGAAAAAATCTTTTTTCAGACGGCCTTTGTGCCTTGCAGCCGGTTTATCCGTACCATGCCAAACAGGCTTCCAGTTTTTTTAATTCGCGGCGCAGTTCGCGGGCGTATTGCGGGTGGGGCGGATTTTTCCCGTCATCCAACTTGGCCTGCAAAGCGGCGATTTCATGCTCCAATCCGTGTTTGCGCCAAGCCAAAACTTCGGCATCCCAACCGTTTTGCAGACGCTGTTCCTCCCTGACCTGCTGCCAAAGTTCCGCCCAAGCCCGTTCTTTGCGTTTGGGCGGCAGCGGCACTTTATAGCTCAGCTCGGTACAGCCGCCGCCGCAAGACGGGCAACGTACCTGTTCGTCGCTTTTGCGCATATACGATTTGGTGCGCCTGACCGCGGTACGGCAAGGGAAGCAGACATAATTTGTGTTGCTCATCGTTTGACTGTCCTTCCGCTTTTTCAGACGGCCTTTGTCTTGGCCGTTTTCAAAATCCCAATGTTTCCTGCCGGTTGCCGCGTTCCAGTTCCAGCAGAAAACGTTTGCGCTCCACCCCGCCCGCGTATCCTGTGAGCAAACCGTCACTGCCGATGACGCGGTGGCAGGGAATCAGGATGGAGATTTTGTTCTGCCCGTTGGCCGCGGCCACGGCACGGACGGCGCGGGGGTTGCCGAGCTGCTGCGATTCTTCTTTGTAGCTGCGGGTTTCGCCGTAGCCGATGGTCTGCAACACCCGCCATACCTGCTGCTGAAACGCTGTGCCGACCATCTGCACGGGCGTGGCGAAGGTTTTCAGACGGCCTGCAAAATAGCCGTCCAACTCGCTTTGCAGCAACGCGCCCGCTTCTGTTTCCCGCCACACGAAATTCGCACCGAAGGCCGTCT
>NZ_JBHCJY010000086.1:0-28174 GCF_041804105.1 Neisseria sp. | reverse complement strand
TGTTCTCGTCGCAGTGTGGGGCATACGCACCCACACTTATCGGTAATCTGTGTTGTTAAAGAGCGTCCGCCTCCGGTTCAACCGTGCAGCGAAGAAGGCGAACTATACACAACACCTCACTTAACAGTCAACTCCCGACAGACAAAAATCACCGCACAAAATCCCAATCCCTTGCCTAACAACAGAATTTTTTTTGAAAAACCAATACCGCAAATCGAAAATGGGGTGGAAAAGCTAAGCCATCAATAATAAAGCGATGCTTTGGCAACTTTCTTGCGGACATGTTATAAATCAATCCGTTTTTCTTCTATACAAAATTACTAACCCACATGACCAAACACATCCTGCTCGGCATCAGCGGCGGTATCGCCGCTTATAAATCCTGCGAACTCGTACGCCTGCTGAAAAAACAAGGGCACAGCGTAACGGTTGCCATGAGCCGCGCCGCTGCCGAATTCGTATCGCCGCTTACCTTTCAGGCACTCAGCGGCAATCCCGTGCTGACCGAAACACACAACGTTTTTTCAGACGGCAACGGCATGGCGCACATCAACCTGACCCGCCAGGCCGATGTTTTTCTGATTGCGCCGGCCAGCGCAAACACCATCGCAAAAATCGCCAACGGCATTGCCGACAATCTGCTGACCAACCTTGCCGCCGCACGCAAATGCCCGATGGCCGTAGCCCCCGCGATGAATGTGGAAATGTGGTTCAACCCCGCCAATCAGCGCAACATCGCACAGCTCGTTTCAGACGGCATCAGCGTATTCCAACCCGCTTCCGGCGAACAGGCCTGCGGTGAAATAGGTGTCGGACGAATGCTTGAAGCACATGAACTGGCCGACCTGCTGCCCGATTTATGGACACCCAAACTGCTGCAAGGCAAAAAAGTGCTGCTGACCGCAGGTGCGACTTTCGAAGCCATCGACCCCGTACGCGGCATCACCAATATTTCCAGCGGACAAATGGGCATTGCCCTTGCCCGCGCCTGCCGTGCCACAGGAGCGGAAGTTTCATTGATTTACGGCCAAATTCAGACGGCCTTGCCCGCAGGATTGGCCTACACCGAACAGGCGGTCAGCGCGGAAGCCATGCATCAGGCAGTACACAAACTGATTGATTTACAGGATATTTTCATCTCCGTTGCCGCCGTTGCCGACTATAAAGTCAAAAACAGCAGCAAACAAAAACTGAAAAAAGACGGCTCGGGACGACCGCCCGTTATCGAATTAACCGAAAACCCCGACATTCTCGCTTCGGTTGCCAAACTGCCCAACCCGCCGTTTTGCGTGGGTTTTGCGGCGGAAAGCGAAAACGTCATCGAATACGCCCGTGCCAAACGACTGAAAAAAGGCATTCCGATGATTGTGGCCAACGACGTTTCGGTGGCAATGGGCAAAACAGTCAACAAAATTACCTTTATCGATGACCAAGGGGAAACCGTTTTGCCGGAAACATCCAAACGACAGGCCGCGGAAGCGGTGGTTGCCAGGCTGGCCGGTTTGTTGCCCTCCCATCAACATTGAACAAAACCGTCCAGCTTAATATCATAAGGTTGCGCTCCATCCTCAACTGTCCATCCCAATTTCTATTTTGGTTACAAAACCAACGCAAACATTTCCAAATCTATTGTTCACAACAATGCAGCCCCTCTCAGGCCGTCTGAAAAATATTTTTCAGACGGCCTTCTGTCTGACCCGCATACAGACAAACCAAACTCAAACGATTCCCCGCTTAAATATACCCACCAACCAGCTTTACCTCTTAAAATCCCAATGCCAGCCTTAATCCCTCTTTTGAAAAATTAAAATCAATTACTATAACAATGTTTCCTATTTTTCCGTTTATAACAATTTCAAGCCGACCGTCAATTTGTGTATTTTTTTACAAAATGAATGATTTACCATTTAACAAAGAGAAATATTAACCAACAGTTCGAATAACGTTTCCTAAAAGACAACCAAAAGGCTGCCTTGTGCCGATGCAGTCTTTTTTATTTTCTGTTTCCAACCTGCCGACTGCCATGACTACATTCCGCCGTTTTCCCCTTGCCGCCGCCGTGCTTTGCCTGTTTGTTCCAGCCGTTGTTTCCGCCCAAGATCTCCGTGCCGAGCGGGAACGCTGGGTGGTTCATTCGCGCAGCAGTGATGCGGCGATGGCCGAAGCGGTAGAAGGTTTGCGCGCGTTGTATGCAAAAAGCAAAGATGCGGCGGTGCGGGCGGATTTGACGGCACTGCTTATCCGCAGCGGGCGCGGGGCGGAAGCATTGGCTGTGTGTACGGGTTGTGCGCCGGAAGCCCTGTCTGCCGATGAGTTGGAAAACTTGGGCAAGGCAGCGCGGGATGCGAAGCAGTTTCCGAAAGCGGCCGCTCTGTACCGGACGCTGCAAACCCGTTTCCCCGATAAAAAAATCGGCTGGCTCGGCAGCGCGCTGGTGGCTGTCGATATGGAACGCTACCCCGATGCGGCCAAATCGATTGAAGACTACACACGGCGTTTCGGCAAAGACAAAGAAATTCAGACGGCCTCCGATTATCTGGCTCAGCGCACAATGAGTCCCACCGAACGTTTCGCCGTTTTACAGGACAAAAAATCCGCCGCCCCCGACCGTGACAATGTGATTGCGGCCTACCGCGCGGCGGGCGAAATCCGTGCCTACCCCGTGCAGGCGCGGATTATGGAAGAACACGCACCGTTCTTTACCGAAACCGACCGCCTGTGGCTGAAGAAAAGCGAAGCGTCCGAACGCCTGCGCAGTGCGATGAAAACCTACGACTACCGACAGCTTGCCGCAGCCTACCGTGATTTGGGCGACGTGATGGCAGCAAGCGAAAAAGGCAGCGAGCTGTACGTTGCCGCCTGGCGCGACCGCATCGGTGCGGCAACGGCGTTGGGCAGACACAAAGAAGCGGTGCGCGACTACCGCGAACTGGTGCAATCGGGACAACAGCCTGATTATGTGCGCGAATATTATGCTGCGGCGCTGCTTCAGGAAGGCAGCCCGAACGAAGCGCGGCGCATACTGGGCGGCATAGCGGAACACCAATTGCAGAACGACAAACGTATTGACGATGAAACCAACGAAAAACTCATCAAGTCCGATGCCGACCTGATGTATCTGTCCGCCGCCAAAAAACACCTGAACAACTGGAACGGCAAGCGCTACATCCCCGACTTCGCCCACCGTACCGAAGTGGAAAACCCCTATTACAGCACGCGCCGTTTTTGGGAAATCCGTTTGGAAGCCTGGGCGGGCAACAACGCCAAAGCCGAGCGCATGATGAAGGAATGGCTGGCCGAACGCCCCGCCGACCCGTGGGCGCTGGCCTTGAAAGGCGAATTGGCCAAATGGAACAACCGCCCCGAAGATGCGGTTGACGCGTTCGCCCGCGCCAAAGAATTCATGGCTTACGACAGCCACGTCTGGCTCGACAACAAATTACTCGATGCGCAAATCACCGCCGGCAACTGGCGCGCAGTCAAACAGGGTACAGCGGCAAAACACCGCGACAACCCCGCCGATGCGGAGTTTTGGAAAGCCTACGACGAAGCACGCGCGCCCGAACTCGACATCCGCGCCGGCATGATGAAGGCCACCCAACCCGAAGACGGCACGGAATGGTCGCAGCAGATGCGCCTGTACAGCGGCCGCACTTCAGACGGCCACCGCGCCTACATCGCCGAACAAAGTGCCTACGTTCCCAACCAAGGCGAACCGCTGCGCCACGGCCGCGTGGGACTCGGCACGGAAATCAGCCTGTACCCCGCCACCATCAACCTTGAAGCGGGACGCGGTTTCCAACTCAACGACAAAGCCTACGCCCAAGCGGGCATCGACTACCGTCTCAACGGCCGTCTGAAACTCAATGCCGCCGCCGCGTTCAACAGCGCGAACACGCCCGCCAAAGCGCTCAACCAAAACGTGTATGCCGACGAATACACTATCGGCGCGCAATACACCCACTCCGCCAACACCAGCGCGGGCATCGGCGCAGGCCTGATGCGTTTCGACGACGGCAACACCCGCCGCAGCTACCACGGCCATTTCATGCAGAACCTGTTCCAATACAACCGCTGGAAACTCGACGGCGCATTGTGGGCCGACTACACCCGCAACAGACATATTCCCGCCGCCCACTACTACAACCCGAAAAACAGCAAAACCCTCAGCGGCACGCTTACGCTTTCCCATACCCGCCCGTTCGACAACCATTCCAAACTCACGCAGGAACTCACGGGCGGCGCAGGCCGCTATTGGCAGCACGGCTTGGCCGCGGAAAACACCTGGCTGCTGAAATACGGCCACAAATGGCAGTTCGGCCACCGCCTCTGGCTCGACTACGAAGCCGGCCGCCGCCAAGCGATGTACGACGGCCGCCCCGAATTTGAAAACTTCGGCAACTTAGGCTTAAAAGTGAAATTCAAATGATTTCAGACGGCCTGAAAAACACCTAGGCCGTCTGAAAAATCCACCGCACCCTACCGGCACAAAAGGGCGGTATCCTTTCCGCACCATGCAGACGGCGTTCCGCCCATTGACGCACGGATACCGTCTGCCGACATGAAATCCGTAACTTTCGTTTGCACCGCACACCCCGTTTTCAGACGGCCCGTTGCGGACAGGCCGTCTGAAACCCGATTTATCCGACAGCGAAACACCATGAAAAAAGCATCCCGACTCCTTTTTCCCCTGATCGCCGCATTCGGTCTGAACACCGCTCTGGCCAATGCCGATGTACGCTACGGCGTGCTGTGCTACCACGACGTCATCGATCTGAAAGCCCCGCCCAAAAAGCTGCTGGCTGGCGGCGCAGGCAAAGCGGCGGACACGCCCGCAACGAAATATTATTCGCAAACGCTGTCCACCGAACGTCTGATTGCCCATTTCAACTGGCTGCGCGACAACGGCTACACGCCCGTCAGCTGGCAGCAGATCGAAGACGCGCGCAAAGGGCGCGGCAAACTGCCCGCCAAGCCTGTTCTGCTCACGTTCGACGACGGCTACAAGAGCTTCTACACCACCATCTACCCGCTGCTGAAAGCCTACAAATACCCCGCCGTCTATGCCGTGGTAACGGGCTGGATGGAGAAAAAGCCGCATGAAAAAATCGCCTACGGCAAAGACGAACACCTGCCCCGTTCCGAATTCATCACCTGGGCGCAGTTGCGCGAAATGCAGGCCGGCGGCCTGATTGAAGTGGCTTCGCACACCCACGACATGCACCGCGGCCAACAGGGCAACCCGGGCGGTTCGCAGTTTGCCGCCGTGTTTCCCGGCAACTATCAAAACGGCAAATACGAAACGCCCGAACAATACAGAAACCGCGTCCGCCAAGACCTGAAAACCTCGTCCGACCTGATTGCCAAACACACCGGCCGCCGTCCCCGCCTGATGGTGTGGCCCTACGGGCAATTCAACCTGACCGCCGTCGCCATCGCCCGCGAACTGGGCTTTGCCGACGACCTGACCCTGTTCGACAACCGCACCAACACGCTCGGCGACCGCAGCGTGGGCCGTGCGCTGATTGATCAGGAAACGCCGTTTTCGCTGTTGAAATCGTATTTGGAAGGAACGAGTTTCGAAGTGCCGCACCGCCGCAGCGTGTATGTCAAGCTCGACGATATGTACCATCCCGACCCGCAGCAGCAGGCCAAAAACTACGACCGGCTGGTTGACCGCATCTACCGGCTCGGTGCCACTTCCGTCTATCTGCAGGCCGTCAGCGACAGCGACGGCAACGGCAAAGCCGACACCGCCTATTTCCCCAACCGCCATCTGAAAACGAAAGCCGACATCTTCAGCCAGGTTGCATGGCAGCTCATTACCCGCGCCAACGTCAACACCTACGCATGGATGCCTGTGGACGGCTTCGACTTCAAAGGCGTTTCAGACGGCCGCAAAGCCGCCGCCGAACTGTATGAAGATTTGGCGTTCAACAGCCGCTTCAAAGGCCTGGCGTTCGGCTACGGCGCAAACGACGGCGCAAACACCGACACCGCCCCGCTCACACAGGCGGCAATGCGGTACAGCTACAACGGCCAAAACGAAATGAAGACCGTGCGCGCGCTCTATCCCATGCCGTCTGAAAACCCTGCGGCCTTCGCGCAGAAACTGCCCGCCTACACGCAGCGTTACGACTACACCGCCGTGATGATTCAGCCCTATCTGCAGGATACAGGCCTGCGCAAACTGCTCGACACCCTCCAACAGAGCGGCGCGGCGCAGGCGAAAACCCAAATCATGTTCGGCAATCCCCTGCAAAACAGCCGTTTCGACGGCAGGCAGCTTGCCCAACAGATGCGCCAAACCCGCAAAGCGGGCTACATCCACTTCGGCTACGGTGCCGACGGTTTCCTGAACGACAATCCCGAGCTGAAAACCGTCAAACCCGACTTCGCCGCCCGCACCGGAATGTTCTGATCCAGTCGTCCGCTACCGTTTGCCGGTATTTTTTCAGACGGCTCCGGAGTACGGTCAGGCCGTCTGAAAAACCGACGCCGGCAACTGACCGGAACACAAGCGATAACAACAACGGCCGCACGCCCGAACGCGGCTGCTACGGCAATACGCGGAAACGTCGGCAACAGACGAAACAACAACAAAAAGAAACCGATTTATGCAATGGTATGACTATTTCGCCGTTTTCGTAATGCTCTATCCCGGGCTGATGTCCGTTTACTGGACGATGTCGGGACTGCTCTATTTCCTGTTGTGGGAAAAGCGCGGCGACCTGCCCGAATTCGGCACGGATGCGCCCATGGTCAGCATACTCGTACCCTGCTACAACGAAGCGGACAATCTCGACTGCTCCATCCCCCACCTGCTCAAACTCACCTATCCCAACTACGAACTCGTTTTCATCAACGACGGCAGCACCGACAACACCCTTGATGTCCTGCGCCGCTGGAAACAGCAGCACCCGCACCGCATCACCGTCATTACCCAGCCCAACGGCGGCAAAGCCAGCGCGATGAACAACGGCGCACGCTACGCCAAAGGGCAGTACCTCGTCGGCATCGACGGCGACGCCGTGCCCGACTACCACGCGCTCGAATACATCGTCGACACCCTCGAAAACCGCCCCGAAGTCGGCGCGGTTACCGGCAACCCGCGCGTACGCAACCGCAGCACCATTCTCGGCAAACTGCAAGTGGCCGAATTCAGCTCCATCATCGGCCTCATCAAGCGCTCGCAGAGCCTGGCCGGCACGCTGTTCACCGTATCCGGCGTCATCATGTGCATCCGCAAAAGCGTTTGGCAGGAAGTCGGCGGCTGGAGCGAAAACATGATTACCGACGACATCGACATCAGTTGGAAAACCCAAACCGCAGGCCACGACATCATCTACGAACCCCGCGCCCTGTGCTGGGTGCTCATGCCCGAAACCCTGCGCGGCCTCTACCGCCAGCGTCTGCGCTGGGCGCAGGGCGGCGCCGAAGTCATCCTGAAATACAGCCGCCAAATCTGGAAACCGCGCAACGCCCGCCTGTGGCCGCTGTATTTCGAATACTTCCTGACCCTCGTCTGGGCCTACGCCCTGCTGCTGTACACCGCCTTCACCATCGGCCATGCCCTCGGCGGCCACATAGACTTTACCCTGCTCAAAGTCGGCAGCCTGATGACCTTCATGGCCTTCATCATCCAGCTTTCCGTCAGCCTCTACATCGACAGCCGCTACGAAGGCAACCTGTTCCGCTACTTCATCAGCTGCATCTGGTATCCCTACGCCTTCTGGCTGCTGAACTGCATCACCCTGATGCACGGCTTTCCCAAAGCCGTCTTCCGCGACAGAAAACGCAAAGCCACATGGATCAGCCCCGACAGAGGCATCCAATAACCTTCAGACGGCCTCAGCGCCCCCTACCCGCAAACCGAAAACAGAAGAGAAAAAATGCCGACAGAAAAAACCGCCGACCTGCGCCGCCAAATGATTATCCGCAAAGCCAATTGCAGCAGAACCGTTACCGCCAAAAGCCTGCTCTCGTTCATTCTCGTCTGGGGCCTGTGGTTCCTGACCGCCTATCTGGTCGCCGACGACCGCCAACACCTGTTCAACCACCCCCTTATCGGCAGTTGGACACTGGCCGACATCGGCAAAACCGCCTTCGCCGCCGTACTCGGCCAAATCGCCCTGATACAGCTTTGGAGCATCTGCATGACCGTCCTCAACCGCCGCCTGAGGCACGAAAACACCGCCGCACAAAAAACAGAAAAAACCGCCGAATACGCAGAATAAACGATAACTTTCAGACGGCCTTTCCTGCCGCCGCTGCATCATGCGCAGGAATGACGGTTTGTTTTTCCCAACGTGTCATGCCCCAACGTAGGTACGGTTAGCCGCCCCAAGCGGCGTAACCGTACGGATGAGGTAACCGCCGCAATACCGAACACCTTAATTTTTCAGACGGCCTTTTCTACCGACCACCGCATCATATATCCAACAAACAATATAGCGGATTAACTTAACTTTCGCTACGGCGTTGCTGCGCCTTGCCGTACTATTTGTACTGTCTGCGGCTTGCTGCCTTGTATCGAAAATTAATTAAATCCGCTATAGTTTTCAGACGGCCTTTCCTGCCGCTGCCACATAACGGCAGAGCAAGCGGCAATTTTCAGACGGCCTGATTTTTTGTACGGTTATGCCGCTTCGAGCGGCTAACCGTACCTACCGATTTGCAGGCCGTCTGAAATCTCATTTCCACCGAACCCAAACCGGACATCCCAACCATTTCCCCAAAGGCCGTCTGAAAAACAAAACCGCCATTCCCGCCCAAACCGAATAACGGCATCCCCCACAACATCCAAGCCCAGCATTCAGGCCGTCTGAAAACCAAAAACGTCATTCCCGGGCAGGCGGGAATCCAGATATGAACATCAGGAAACCGATTATTTCCAACAGTTTCCCGAATTCAACCTACCTGGATTCCTGCCTGCGCGGGAATGACGGTTTATTTTGCATCCCAACGTATCACACTCAATCCCGCCGTAGGTACGGTTAGCCGCCCCAAGCGGCGTAACCGTACGATGGGATAACCGTGATGCCGAAACATCATAATTTTTCAGACGGTCTTTCCCGCCACAGCTATATCATGCACAGAACAAACGGCAGCTTTCAGACGGCCTTTCCGTCTTAAATGTCCGGTTACGCCTGTACGGTTACGCCGCTTCAGGCGGCTAACCGTACCTACCAAACCGACTGCACCACAGACAATCAGTAATACACGTTCACGGTAACCGTGTCTTCATAATCGCCTGCGGGGGTGTCGGCGGGGATGTCGGCGATGGTGGCGTAAACGGGGTGGACTGCCGTTGCGCCCGTGCCGTTGAATTTGCGGCTGCCGCGGGGTTGTTCGACGTTGCCGCTGTCGCCCCAATGCGCGCCGTTTTGGGATGCGCTGTCGCGCAAGGCGTAGGGAATCAGGGCGGTGCCGCTTTTGTGCTTCATTTGGCCGTTGCCCGTTTTGTCGCCGTATTTGGAACTCAGGCCGATGGCGTACGGCGTGTTTTTGGGGCAGTTGACCCTGACCGCCGTCTGCCCGACCATGTTTTTCGAACGAATCGACTGTTCGCCGAAATCGATGTTGTCGGGGGCTTCGATTTTGCAGCTACTGACCACAGTTGCTTGCATAATGGTTCCGCCGATTTTACTGGGGTTCCATCCGCTTATGTCTTTGCGGCAATCGCCGCTTTTACCTATTTTGACGGCTATCGAGCCGCTGCTGATATTGTTTTCATATATGCCGGCAGGCGGTATGCTTTGATTGGGTGCGATTTTCACATAGGCATACATTTTTGCGGTTGCTACGTTGGTATTGGCCGGAACGGTAACGGGGGTGTACAGGATGCGGTTGGGTTCAGTTCCTCGGAGATAGGTATTGGAATAAACGATATGTGTGTACGCCGGATCGGTGTAGATGTTGTATTCCAAACCCGCCAGCGCGGCATTGCGGTTGAGATACAGATAGCGGGGATCAACCTGTAAGTATGATTGCCTGCCGCCGTCCATGCCGACGCAAACATGGAAAGTATCTTCTTGGTTGCGGGCAACGCCAGCATCTCTGTAACATGTGGCGGTCAGTTCTATAACGGTTTCCATACCCGTATTGTTGAGAAAATCAACAGCGGGCATTTGCGCGGGGTTCGGAGTAGTGGCAACCCTGCAATCGGCCTTGGCCGTCTGAAACGAAAATCCCGCCACGGCTGCGAATGCGCCGGTCAATAATCTTCTTTGCCATACGGCTTTTTTTGTGTGAGCTGTTCGGTTTGTTCTGTTCATTTTCTCTGTATCCAACAAATCTGCTGCCTGTTCAGACGGCCTGTTCCTGCTATCGCTTCCCCGTATCGGACAGGCCGTCTGAAAGGATGTTTCCCGCCGGATAGACCGGCTTTATCAAAGCGGTTTGCTGCCGTTCCATGCTTTTTTCAGACGGCCTGAAACATTTGCAAACCCAAAAATATTCAAAAATGTCCATCCGTCATTCCCGCGCAGGCGGGAATCCAGATCGACCAAATTAAGAAATATTTAGAAATTACAGAAAGTTAAAATTCTGGATTCCCGCCTGCGCGGGAATGACGGACATAGATTTTCAAGTTTAACCTCAATTTTTCGAAGGTCTCAGGCCATCTGAAAACGGATTGTTTCCTACCAAACAGACCGGCTTTATCAAACCGCGCCGCCGTTTCCCGACGACAGAAGCAACATTTGTATCAAAGCGGCTTGCAACCGTTCCGTGCTTTTTCAGACGGCCTATCCGCCGCACACCACTTCGCCCAAGTCGGGCAGGCCGTCTGAAGACGGTTCGCGGTATTCGATTTCGAAGCTGCACGTTCCGCCGCCGTCGGCGCGGTTGACGGTGTAGCGGTTGCGGCCTTCGCCGATGTTTTCGATAAAGGTTTGGCCGTCGAAGCCGACCACGGCGGCGGGTTTGCCACTTTCGGTCTGTATCATGCTGCCGCTTTCGATAAAGCCGCCGTCGGGGGCTTTGAGCGTCAGGGAAACGGCGCGCATCCGGCTGATGTCGAACTCGACGGCGATGCCGGATTTTTCAGACGGCACGGCTTGGGCTTTGGCGCGCTCGGCCTTCATATCGTAAGGCAGGTCGGTAATGTCGATGCCGATGCTGTTTTTGCGGTAGGCCGACAGGTTGGGGACGAGCATCAGGCCGCGGCGGTCGGTTTTGCCGATGCGGTTGTCGAACAGGGTAACGGGCACGCCGCCGATGCGGGTATCGACGACGGCGAAGCTGTCGTGGACATGGCGGGTGGCGAACAGGCCGCCTTTCATCAGCACCAGTCCGCCGCGCCAGCCTGCGTTGTAGTTGGTTTGGCCGCCCGTGCCGTACACGCCGCTGCGCAGGTCGCCGTATTGGGTGTTGACGCTGAGGTGGCCGTTCAGACGGCCGCTGCTGCGGTCATCGTCGGTTTCGCGTTCCCAGCCGATGCCCCACGATGGGCTGTTCAGACCGCTGCCGGATTTGTTGAGACTGAGGTTGTAGGCATTGCTGCCGAGATTGTCGCGCCGTCCGCCCACGTTGAGCGAATAGCCTTTGTCGAAACTGAACGACAGGCTGCCGTAGATGCTTCGCTCTTTGCTGCCGTTGAAATTGTTGCTCGCGCTGATGCCTGCGCTGACTCGGTTGCCGAAATTGCGGTTCCAGCCCAGCGTGCCGATTTTGTCGGCCTTGTCGCTGCCGCTGCGGCTGTAAACATAGGACGCGTTGAACGAACCGGCCCGGTTGCCGTTCCAGCTTGCGGAAACGGAAGCGGTGCGGTTTTTCCTGTTTTCGGGCGCATAGTCGGCGGGGGAAAGAATCACGCCCATGCCGGTATAGCGGTCGTCGCTCACGCTGAAACCCGTGCCGAACGACCATCTCCTGCGGCTGGTGCTGAAAAACGCGCTGCTCGAACCGCCGCTGTGTCCTTTGAAATAGCTCTGCGTGTGGCTGAGGTCGAGCTGGCCGAGCGAACCGAGCACCGATGTCGCCGCCGCGCCGAACTTCCGGTAGCCGCCCCCGCCTTCGGCATGAACTTGGGCGGTCAGGAAGCTGCTGATGCCGTAGCGCAAGGTGCCGCTGCCGACCAGCTGTTTATCATAGGAAAAATCTTTGATGCCGTAGTCTTTGCGCAGATAACCGGCTTCGAGCGACCATTCGCTCAAGCCTTTGGCCAGCAGGCCGCTGCCGCCGTAAAGCGGCATATCGACGACCACGGTGCGGCCGAGCACGTCGGTGGCCACCACCTGCGCCATGCCGCTGCCGCTCACGCTGGGCGGCAAAATGATTTCGTAACCGCCTGCGGAAACTTCGCGGCTGTACTGTTTCACGCCGTTCAGATACAGATCGACTGTGCCGGGCAACGTGGTTTCGCCCAAAAAAGTACGCAGCGGGGCGGTATTGCGCCACGGCTGCACGCTGTAAGTGCGTTCGAGTTTGATGCCGCCCAAACGCGAGCCGCCGCTGCCGCCGATACCGCCCGTGGTCAAATCGCCTGCGGTCAAGGCCAGTCCTTTTTCCGCCCAAACACTGCGCCAGTAGGTATCGAGACGCGACGTTTTCGACGTACTGCCGCCGCCCGACGGACGGTTTTCGCTCCACATATGGTTGTGGCTCAGATAACCTGCGGGCGTGGTCAAGCGGGCTTCGGCCAACATGCCTTGGCTGCTGCTGCCGTCGCCGCTGCGGGTATGGTTGTAGTCGTAGTTCAGCACGCCCGCGAAACCCGGGCGGGCGACGGCGTAGGTTTCGTCTTCGCTGCCGCCGATTCGGGTAACGGGGCGGTCAAGCCACTCAAGCGGCGCGGTCAGCGCAAGGGTTTGCTCGGCGGCGTTGTAACGCACTTCCAAACGCGGAATGGCCGACAGCTCGAACCATGTTTTATCTGCGGCATCATCCGTCTGCACAGGCGGTTTGCCGCTGCCGCTTTCCGGTTCGGACAGCTTGCCGGTCTGCGCGACCGAAACGTCATGCGGTTTTCCTTCCGGCACGGCTTCGTTGTGCGGTTTGGTTTGCGGTTTTGTTTGCGGTTTGGTTTGCGCTTCGGTTAACGGTTCGGATGTTTGGTCGGACGGATTTTCAGACGGCGTATTCAGGCCGTCTGAAACGCCCTGCCCTACCGCTTCGGATACGTTTTTGTCGTCCGCAGCCGTTTCGGGGGCAGCTTCAGATACGGCGGTTTCGGATGCGGTTTGTACGGACGCACTGATGCCGCCGTCGGCAGCGGCATCTGCCATACTGCGGGCGGTTTTCAGGTTTTCAGACGGCACCTTGATGCCCAGCGCGTCAAGCGTGGCACGGCGGACAAACAAACGTTCGCCGTCCTGCAGAAAAGGATATGCGCCGTCTGAAAGGCTGCCGTTTACCGTTACCTGCGGGTAAACGGTCAGCTTTTCCGCCGTATAAACAGCCGCTGCGGGCGCATCCTGCTGCGCGGATGCCTGAAGCGTGCACAAACACAGCCACACCCCGACAACAATCTGTTTTAAGGGAAACGCAGCGTCAGGGCGCGGCAAACCGTACCTCCGGCTGCAATACCCTGCCGTTGACCTTTACGGAAAAACCGCCTTTACCGAACGACGACGGCGCGGCATCCAGCGTGTACTGCACGCGGCTGCCGGGCAGCACATAGCCCGCCAGCCCGCCGATCAGGTTTTTCTCGCCCTTACCCGTTTTCACGGCCAGACCGCTCAACTGGGCATATGCGCCGCCCGTGTTCTGCACGGTCAGCAGCGTTTTGCCGCCCGCCGCCGACGCAGCCTGCCATTGCAGTTTCGTTTCGGGAGAATCGGTTTGGTTCAGGAACACCGGCACGGAATAGCGCAACACGAAATTCAACCCGCTTTTGGGCTTTTCGTCAGGAGCAGGCAGCTCGTCCACCACCAAGCGGTAGGCTTCTTCCGCCGCTCCCTGAACCGCAGGCTTGGCCCGCACCACGCGGAACTGCTGCTGCGCCCCCGCCGCCAGTTTCACCATCGGCGGACTGGCCAGCACGTCGCGCGAAGGCACCAGCACGTCTTTGCCTTCGGCATCCTGCGTCCAGCGGAACACGCGCACCTGCGCGGTCAGCGGTTTTTTACCCGTATTCGAAAGCGTAAACACCCCCGCCCGCTGCTTGGCAGGCAGGCTCAAACCCGTGGGGGTAATCTGCATCCCTGCCGCATGGAGGGTCGGGAAAGCTGCTCCCAGCATCAAGCCGAGCAGTAAGGATTGTTTATTGAATCGTGTCATTTTGTTTTCCTGCCGGTATCGGTGATTGTTTTTTCAGACGGCATCAAGGCCGTCTGAAACCCTTTTTGCGTTATGTAAACCCGAAATGTATATTTTTCAGGTGTTTAAAAGATGGATGCCGTTATTCCCGCAAGTGCAGAAATAACGGCAGGAACGTAGCGTCTTATGAGACGGTGTTACTGAAAAATGGAAAGTTCAGAAAATCAGTATTCGACTTTTACGGTTACTTTGTCGGAATAGCGTCCGGCAGCCATATCGCGCACGTCAGCACGCAATACACGGCCGTAAACGGGCAGCACTTCAGGCGTACCGAAACCCAAACCTGTACCGTCTTTCATGTTGGTAGGTTGATCACCCCAAACAGTGCCGCGGCCAGCATCCTGATAAAGCTGGTAGGCGATTTTGCCTACTGCACCACCCGCTTGCGCATTCATGGCACCTTTACCTGCGGTATTGTTGTCGGTTTCGGGGCTCAAACCGATTTTGTAGGGCGTGCCTTTGGTACAGCTGATGACGATACCCTGCTTGCTGCCCGCGCCGTTGCTTTGCGCATCAATATCGGTAGTACCGTTGGAGAAATGCTCGCCGAAGTCGATGTCGGCGCGTTTACCGTTGTTCCAATCCAGAGTATTGGCCAAACCGCCGGTCATGGCTTCCGCATCCAATGCACCTGTTGTGTCGAAGTTAAATTCGCAAGCCGGCTTGATTTTGATGGTAACGTGGAAATCCGCCGTTTTGGTTTCTGTCGCAAAAGCCGAACCGGAAGCCATCAGAGCAGCCGCTACGGAAGAGAGTACGAAGAGTTTTTTCATGAGTAAGTTTCCTTGTTTTATATTTGGTTGAGTGTTTTCCCCTGCCTTTCGGAACAGCTTTTCACCCTGTTTCCCCTAGGCAGATTTTTTATCCGATGCCTGATTTTCACCGTCGGGAAAACCACTTCCCGAACAGTAAAACCGCTGCATCAAGGCTTGGTGTGATTATTCCCCTACCGACTGTCCTTAGCAAGATAAAATTCGATTTTCATAAAAAACAGGCCGTCTGAACGGCTGTTCTGTATCTTTTGTACAACGATAAGCGGATTCTATCAGCGATAAACGGCTACTATTTTGCATAAAAAAACAAAACAGCGGGATTTTGCATGCGGATGGTTTTCAGCGTTTACATGCCAATCCGACTCCGAAACACCCCGAAACACCTGCAAACCGTGCCGCCAACCGGATTCCGCGCAACCTGCCTGCCGCTGCAAAATACAGCATCCGATGCCGCTTCCACCACTCCCGTTCATACCGGACTCCTGCTTTCAGACGGCCCGCCAAGCATTTTTCCAAACAGCAACTTAGGCTATAATGCGCCGTTATTTCCCCAAGCAGCGCACTCATTCAAAATGCAACTTACCGCCGTCGGACTCAACCACCAAACCGCGCCTTTGAGCATACGCGAAAAACTCGCTTTTGCCGCCGCCGGTTTGCCCGATGCCGTGCGCGCGCTCACCGGCAGCCGTGCCGCCAAAGAAGCAGTGATTCTCTCCACCTGCAACCGCACGGAGCTTTACTGCGTCGGCGATACCGAAGCCGTCATTGCATGGCTGGCGCAGTACCACAATATGCCGTCTGAAGAAATCCGCCCCTATCTCTACACGCTCGACAGCCGCGAAACCGTGCGCCACGCCTTCCGCGTTGCCTGCGGACTCGATTCGATGGTGTTGGGCGAACCGCAGATTCTCGGCCAAATCAAAGACGCCGTGCGCGTCTCGCAGGAGCAGCACGGCACAGGCAGCGAACTGAACGCGCTGTTCCAAAAAACCTTTGCCGTGGCCAAAGAAGTGCGCACCGACACCGCCGTCGGCGAAAATTCCGTGTCGATGGCCGCCGCGTCGGTCAAAATGGCCGAACAGATTTTCCCGTCGGTAGCCGATTTGAACGTTCTGTTTATCGGCGCGGGGGAAATGATCGAGCTGGTCGCCACTTATTTCGCCGCCAAAAATCCCAAGCTGATTACCGTTGCCAACCGCACGCTGCCCCGCGCGCAGGAATTGTGCGACAAACTGGGCATCCAAGCCGAACCGTGCCTGCTGGGCGATTTGCCCGACATCCTGCACGAATACGATGTGGTGGTGTCTTCCACCGCCAGCCAGCTGCCGCTGGTGGGCAAAGGCATGGTGGAGCGCGCGCTCAAACGGCGCCACAATATGCCCGTGTTCATGCTCGATTTGGCCGTGCCGCGCGACATCGAAGCCGAAGTGGGCGGTTTGGAAGATGCCTATCTCTACACGGTCGACGACATGATGGACATCGTGCAGAGCGGTCAGGAAGCGCGCAAAAAAGCCGCCGCCGAAGCCGAAGCGATGGTGGAACAGAAAGTGGCCGAGTTCGCCGAATGGCAAAAAAGCCGCCAAAGCGTGCCGCTTATCCGCGCCCTGCGCGACGAAGGCGAACGCGCCCGCCGCCAAGTGCTTGAAAATGCGATGAAACAGCTTGCCAAAGGCGCGCCTGCCGAAGAAGTGTTGGAGCGGCTGTCTGTGCAGCTTACCAATAAGCTGCTGCACTCGCCCACGCAAACGCTCAACAAAGCCGGCGTCCAAGACGAACATCTGGTTGATGCCGTCGCCCAAATTTACAAATTGGACGGCAACGGTTGAAACAGCCCGTCCACCTGCATCCGAACGGACAGGCCGTCTGAAAAACTTTTCAGACGGCCTGCCGTTTTTGCATATGGTTGTGTTTGGATATATCGGCAACAACACGGAAAGCACAGTCAGTCCAAACGGCACAATGATGCAGAACAATGCCGCACGTCAATTCAGACGGCCTGAACCGATACGCCCAAGCGGTAAACAAAACAAACAGCCCGGCCAAACAACCGTCGGCAAAACCGTCCCCAAACAAATCCTTACAACCAGCGACACATCACCCGCACACCCGAAAAATTCCATCTCGTCCGCATCTGCATTTACAATGGCGGCATCACGTTTTCAAGGCATACATCCGATATGGAACACCTTACTTTTTCCACATTCGTCAGCATCGCACTCGGCATCGGTTTGGCCGCCAGCGCGGGATTCCGCGTATTCCTTCCGCTGTTTGCCCTGAGCCTGTCGGCCTACTCCGGCCTGTGGCAGGTCAATGAAAGCTGGCAATGGCTCGCTTCGCTGCCCGCACTGATTATTCTCGGCGTGGCCACGCTGGTGGAAATCACCGCCTATCTGGTTCCCTATATCGACAACCTGCTCGATACGCTGGCCGTACCGCTGGCGGGTTTGGCGGGAACGGCGGTCATGGTATCGACCACCGCAGGCCTCAGCCCCGAAGTCACATGGGCGCTGGCCATCATCGCGGGCGGCGGCGCGGCGGCGGCCATCAAAGGTACAACTGCCGCCACCCGCGCCGTGAGCACGGCCACCACCGGCGGCATCGCCAATCCCGCCGTATCGGTGGCCGAAACGGGTACGGCGGTCGTGATGACGGGCTTGAGCCTGCTGCTGCCGTTTGCCGCCGTCGCTTTGGTTTTGGCCGTAGCGGTTTACCTGTGGTTCAGATACCGCCGCCATCAAACACAGGCCGTCTGAAACACGGCATTCCGCCGTATTTCGGATTTTGCCGCGGGTATCCCATAGAAAAGGCCGTCTGAAAACTTTTTCAGACGGCCTTTTCTATGGTTGCAACTATATTTAATTTACAGCAAACCGGTCAAACTTCCGCGCCTTCGGCTTCTTCGGCCAGAAAACCGCGCAGCTTCTGCATGGCTTTGGCTTCGATTTGGCGGATGCGCTCGGCGGAAACGCCGTATTCGGCGGCCAAATCGTGCAGGGTCAGACCGCCGTCGTCCTGAAGCCAGCGGCTTTCCACGATACGGCGGCTGCGGTCGTCCAGTTTGGCCAAGGCGTTTTGCAGGCCTTCGGTCTGCAGGGCGTAGTGTGCCTGTTTCGCCAGCTGGGTGCTCGGTTCGGCATCGTGATCGGCCAGCCAGTCGATGGGGGCGAAGCTGTCTTCGTCGTCGCTGTTGTCGGCCATGATGCCGATGTCGCGGCCGGTCATGCGCTGCTCCATTTCCAAGACTTCGGACAGTTTCACGCCCAAGTCGTCGGCGATTTCCTGCGCTTCTTTGGGGCTTAACGCGTTCAGGTTTTTGCGCATGCTGCGCAGGTTGAAAAACAGTTTGCGCTGCGGCTTGGTGGTGGCCACGCGCACCAGACGCCAGTTGCGCAGGATGAATTCGTGGATTTCGGCTTTAATCCAGTGCACGGCAAACGAAAACAGGCGCGCGCCGCGGCCGGGTTCGTAGCGTTTGACGGCCTTCATCAGGCCGATGTTGCCTTCCTGAATCAGGTCGGCCTGGTTGAGGCCGTAGCCGTCGTAGCCGCGTGCGATGGAAACGACGACGCGAAGGTGGGAAAGAATCAGTTTTTTGGCGGCTTCCAAATCGCCTTTCATTTGACGCTCGGCCAATCCGGTTTCTTCTTCGGCGCTGAGCATGGGGATGCTGTTGACTGTGTGGATGTACTGCTCCAGCGTGCCGTGGCCGCTCGGAACGGGTAATGCCATTACGTTATCCAATGTGTTTTTTCCTTTTCATCTGCCAAGCCGTTTTCAGACGGCCTGTTTGTTTGGTTACCCAGTATATCATCTCTTTTCGGGTTACCGCTATTAGATGGGCAAACGGCTGTTTTGTTCAAGTCATGATAGGTAAAATTTTGTATTTTTTAAAAACTGATTGATTTTGAAAATTTGAGCGGATTTGTCGGAATTGCCTGCCC
The DNA here is from genome assembly GCF_041804105.1 of Neisseria sp. Classification (GTDB taxonomy): domain Bacteria; phylum Pseudomonadota; class Gammaproteobacteria; order Burkholderiales; family Neisseriaceae; genus Neisseria. The sequence goes on along the minus strand of NZ_JBHCJY010000086.1, from coordinate 9,198 downwards.
TGCGGGTCTTTATTTGTCGTGAAATTATGAAAAACCGGTTTCTGCGGGATTGGGACGGTGGCGGCTTAGTTTTATAATCTGTACAAATCCGGCGGTGCGGCAGCGGTTTTTTCCTGTCCGATTCCGGCAACACCGCCGTCCGGCAGGCCGTCTGAAAAACAAAACAACCATAAAACATAACCATAACGACAAATACCAAGGAACTTTCATGCTCGGAGTGAACCTCAAACGCTGGCTGTGGATGCTGCTTGCGCTGGCTTTGGCATCCTGCCAGTTGTCCGCCTGCACGAGCTACCTGATCGCCGATCGCAAAGATAGCGGCCTGATGCTCGACATGGCGCGCTATTTCTACACGCCCGAAGCCGTCAAAGGCTTTATCGACACCGTGGCCGCGGAAGGCGGCACATTCGTCCACCTGCATTTTTCCGACAACGAAAACTATGCGCTCGAAAGCCGTCTGCTGGGCCAGAAAGCTGCCGACGCGCAACGCCGTTCAGACGGCGTATACGTCAACAAAACCACCGGCAAACCGTTTTGGAGCGACGGCCAGCTGCGCGAAGTCGTCAACCACGCCCGCAGCAAAAAAATCGAGCTGGTTCCCGAAATCGGCAGCCCCGGCCATATGGGCGGCATCTTCCACCTGATGGAAAACGCCTACGGCAAAGAAACCGTCAAGCAGATGCAGACGGCCAACGGCGAACTCGACATCAGCAAACCGAAAAACACCGATTTCATGCAGGCACTGATTGCCGAGACCGCCGACAAATTCGGCACGGTCAGCCGCCATTTCCACATCGGCGGTGACGAGTTCGGCTACGACACCGAAAGCAACCGCAATTTTGTCGCCTATGCCAACCGGCAGGCCGAATTCCTCGCCCGCAGAGGCTTGGAAACACGGATCTGGAACGACGGCATCATCAAACCCACCATGGATGCGCTCAACCGCGACATCGAAATCACCTACTGGAGTTACGACGGCGACCCGCAGGACAAAGCCGAAGCCGCCAAACGCCGCACCGTCCGCGCCACCCTGCCCGACCTGCTCGACCATGGTTTCAAAGTGCTGAACTACAATTCCTATTATCTCTATGTCGTTCCGCGCGACGGCAAAAACTGGCAGGCCGACAGCGCATATGCGGCCAGCGATGCGCGTAAAAACTGGCATTTGGGCGTTTGGGACGGCAACAACCACCGCAACGCGCTGACCGACGGACGCGAACGCAAAATCTCCGGCGCCGCCGTCGCCGTTTGGGGCGAACACGCCGGTACGCTCAGCAACGGCCAGATGCAGGAATATGCCCGCGGCCTGTTGAGCACGGTTTTGGCGAAAACCAACGGCAGAGAATAGTTTCACCCGAAGGCCGTCTGAAAAACAGGCAGCATCCTGAACCGCGTTGCACACGGTTGACGGCGTACTGACTGACCCGCAAAACCGCCCTTCCCCCTTTACCGCAGTTTGAAAGGCCGTCTGAAAGTGTTTTTTCAGACGGCCTTTCGGGTATCCGGATGCTGTATTGCCGTTACAGAAGGCTGTGTTTAAATCCCGTGTTGAAACTCGGTTTTCCGTCTTGCCCGTATGTTGTCGGCACAATCCGAACACGGCCTGACAGAAAAAACCGCCCGACGAAGCCGATACGGGCAAGGTTACCTTCTTTCAGGCGCACAACCGCACAGTACGGCCGTTTGACAGGAACAGGCCGTCTGAACAATACGCACGCATCTCCAACAATATCCCTACGGTTACGCCCGCTACATCGGGTCAACCGCACCTACGTTGCAGACGGCCTTTGCCTTTTCAGACGGCCTTAGCCCTTTCAGACGGCCTTTGCAGTTTTTTCGGATACGGCGATACAATTCCCGCTGAAACCGACTGCCAAACGGCAGCCGTTCCGTCCCCGCTCTCCGATATGGAACGGCTGCACCGCAGAATACGGGCGGCGGGATGCCGGCTTGCCTGCCGATAACCTTTCCATCCAATCCAAACCCTTATAAAATGTAGCAGTTCCGTTCAGACGGCTTGAAAACGGCAGCCTTATCCGCCGCTTGCGGCACAGGCCGTCTGAAAACATCCGAATCACGTCCACACGAGTAAACCATGACCGATTACAGCAAAACCGTAAACCTGCTCGAAAGCCCGTTCCCGATGCGCGGCAACCTTGCCAAGCGCGAACCCGCATGGCTGAAAAGCTGGTACGAGCAGAAACGCTATCAAAAACTGCGCGCCAAAGCAAAAGGCCGTCCCAAATTCGTGCTGCACGACGGGCCGCCTTATGCCAACGGCGACATCCATATCGGTCATGCCGCCAACAAAATCCTCAAAGACATCATCATCCGCAGCAAAACACTGGCCGGTTTCGACGCGCCTTATGTACCGGGTTGGGACTGCCACGGCCTGCCCATCGAACTGATGGTGGAAAAACTGCACGGTAAAAACATCCCCGCCGCCAAATTCCGCGAACTCTGCCGCGAATACGCCGCCGAACAGATTGCCCGCCAGAAAAAAGACTTCATCCGCCTGGGCGTGATGGGCGACTGGGACAATCCCTACCTGACCATGGATTTCCAAACCGAAGCCGACACCGTGCGCACGCTGGGCGAAATCTACAAAGCGGGTTATCTCTACCGCGGCGCGAAGCCCGTACAGTTCTGTTTGGACTGCGGTTCGTCGCTGGCCGAAGCGGAAGTGGAATATAAGGACAAAATCTCGCCTGCAATCGACGTAGCCTACCGCTTCAAAGACAATGCGGCTTTGGCTGCGGCATTCGGTTTGGACACAATCGACGGCGACGCATTTGGCGTGATTTGGACGACCACACCGTGGACGCTGCCCGCCAGCCAGGCCGTGAGCGCAGGTGCGGAAGTGGTTTACCAACTGATTGACACGCCCAAAGGCAAGCTGGTTTTGGCCAAAGATTTGGCGGAAGACGCGCTGAAACGCTACGGTTTCGATTCAGACGGCCTCAATGTGCTGGCCGAAACCGCGGGCGACCGTTTGGAAAACCTGCATCTGGAACACCCGTTCATCGAACGCGACATCCTGCTGCTCAACGGCAGCCACGTGACCACCGATGCCGGTACGGGCTTGGTGCATACCGCCCCCGCGCACGGTTTGGAAGACTATGCCGTCTGCAACCAATACGGCATCGAGCTGTACAACCCCGTCAACGGCGAAGGCCGCTTCATCAGCGAAGTGCCGCGTGTGGCGGGTTTGACCGTGTGGGAAGCCAACCCGGTCATCATCGAATGGCTGGAAGAAAACGGCCGCCTGCTGTGCAAAGCCAAAATCGAACACAGCTACGCCCACTGCTGGCGGCATAAAACCCCACTGATTTACCGCGCTACCGGTCAGTGGTTCATCGGCATGGACAAGGCGGGTACCGACGGCAAAACCCTGCGCAACAACGCCATGAAAGCGGTGGACGACACCGAATTTTTCCCCGCATGGGGACGCGCCCGACTGGAAGCGATGATTGAAACCCGCCCCGACTGGGTGGTCAGCCGCCAGCGTTTCTGGGGCACGCCGATGACGTTCTTCGTCCACAAAGAAACGGGCGAGCTGCACCCCGATTCCGCCGAATTGCTGGAAAAAATCGCGCAACGCATCGAAAAACAAGGCATCGAAGCATGGTTTGCCTTGGACAAAAGCGAGCTGCTGAGTGCGGAAGACTGCGAAAACTATGAAAAACTGTCCGACACCATGGACGTATGGTTCGATTCGGGCAGCACCCATTTCTCCGTATTGAAACAGCGCGAAGAGCTGGCTTGGCCCGCCGACCTGTATCTCGAAGGCAGCGACCAGCACCGCGGCTGGTTTCAGTCGTCCATGCTCACCGGTTGCGCCGCCATGGGCCGTGCGCCTTACAAACAGCTGCTCACACACGGTTTCGTCGTGGATCAGGACGGTCGAAAAATGTCCAAATCGCTGGGTAACGTCGTTGCCCCGCAGGAAGTCTATAACGAATTCGGTGCCGACATCCTGCGCCTGTGGGCTGCTTCCACCGACTATTCGGGCGAACTGGCGATTTCCAAAGAAATCCTCAAGCGCGTTACCGAAAGCTACCGCCGTATCCGCAATACCCTGAGCTTCCTGTTCGCTAACTTGTCCGATTTCCGCCCCATCGAACACGCCGTACCGCAGGACCAAATGGTGGAAATCGACCGCTACGCCATGATTCTGGCGCGCCGCCTGCAAGAACGGCTTGCGGGCGACTATTACCCGCGCTATGCCTTCCACTTCGCCGTGAAAGACATCGTGGCTTTCTGTTCCGAAGATTTGGGCGCGTTCTATCTCGACATCCTGAAAGACCGCCTCTACACCACCCAAGCCGACAGCCACGCCCGCCGCAGCGCCCAAACCGCGCTCTATCATATTACCCGCAGTCTCGTGCTGCTGATGTCGCCCATCCTCTGCTTTACCGCCGAAGAAGCGTGGGACATCATCGGCGGCGGCGAAGAAGACAGCGTGCTGTTCCACACCCTGCACGAGTTTCCCGCCGTCAACGAAAAAACCGAAGCCGCCCTGATGGAAAAATGGCAGGCCGTGCGCGAAGCCCGCGAAACCGTTACCGCCGCCATCGAACCGCTGCGCAGCGACAAAACCGTCGGTTCATCGTTGCAGGCCGAAGTCGAAATCACCGCCCCCGAAACCGCCTACCGTTATCTGCAGGCACTCGGCGGCGAACTGCGCTTCGCCATGCTCGTCTCCAAAGTTACCGTTACCAAAGGCGAAACCCTGTCTGCCGCAGCCAAAGTCAGCAACGGCGGCAAATGCGAACGCTGCTGGCACTACACCGACGACATCGGCTCCGCCGCCACCCACCCCACCCTCTGCGCCCGCTGCGCGGACAATATCGACGGAAAAGGCGAAGAACGCCATTACGCGTAGCATTGTCCATTGCCTACGGATTAAGGCTGATACAGAGAAAGGCCGTCTGAAAATTTTCAGACGGCCTTTGTTTTTGGGGCAGGCTGTATCCGGATAATGTGTTGACGGCGTTGACGATGCCCATACTGTTATTCCCGCGGGGGCGGAAATCCGGCTTTGTCATTCACAAATGCTTGTTACAACAAGATACCGGATGTCAAACATGGATTCCCGTCTGCGCGGGAATGACAGGAGTTGGAAAAACCGGTCTTGCCGGTTACCAACCAGCGCAATACCCAAACACCGGCCTTCGGAAATTCCGAACCCTTATTTCCCCTGCACTTGGTCGCGCAGTTCGCGGCGCAGGATTTTGCCTACATTCGACTTGGGCAGTTCGTCGCGGAATTCGATGTCTTTGGGGACTTTGTAACCCGTCAGCCTGGTGCGGCAGAAGGCGATGAGTTCCTCCGCCGTCAGCGACGGATCTTTTTTGACGACGAAGAGTTTCAGCGCTTCGCCGGTTTTTTCGTTGGACACGCCGATGCAGGCCACTTCGAGCACTTTGTCATGGTGGGCGGCGACTTCTTCGATTTCGTTGGGGTAAACGTTGAAGCCGGAAACGACAATCAGGTCTTTTTTGCGGTCGACCAATTTGAACCAGCCGTTTTCGTCCATCACGGCGATGTCGCCGGTTTCCAGCCAGCCGTCTTTATCGATGGCTTTGGCGGTTTCGTCGGGACGGTTCCAGTAGCCCTGCATGACTTGCGGGCCGCGTATCCACATTTCGCCGGGCTGCCCCTGCGGGACTTCGCTGCCGTCGGCATCGCGCAACTGGATTTCGGTGGACGGAATGGGCAGGCCGATGCCGCCGGTGTAGGCGGGGATGCCGAGCGGGTTAGCACATACGCCGGGACTGGCTTCGGTAAGGCCGTAGGCATCGACAATCGGCGTGCCGGTAATGTTTTTCCATTTTTCGGCAATGGCTTTTTGGGTGGCCATGCCGCCGCCGAGCGTGAGTTTCAGGCCGGAAAAATCGACTTCGGCAAATTCGGGGCGGTTGGCCAGGCCGTTAAACAGGGTGTTCACGCCGATAAACACGCTGATTTTTTCCTTTTTCATGTCGCCGATAAAGGATTTCATGTCGCGCGGGTTGGCAATCAGGACGATTTTGGCGGCGGCCTGGGTAAAAATCATCAGGTTCACCGTGAGCGCGAACACATGGTAGAGCGGCAGCGCGGCGATAACGGTTTCTTGGCCGGCTTCCAGCTTGTTTTTAATCCATTCGGCCGCCTGCATCATGTTGGCGCAGATGTTGCCGTGCGACAGCACCGCGCCTTTGGCCACGCCGGTGGTGCCCCCCGTATATTGCAGAAACGCCGTGTCTTCTCGGTTGAGGGTAACGGGGGTAAACGGTTGCGCCGCGCCCTGTTTCAAGGCCGTCTGAAAAGGGATGGCGCTGGGGATGCGGTAGTCGGGCACCATTTTTTTGATTTTGCGCACCACGAAATTCATGATGCCGCCCTTCAGCGTGCCGAACATGTCGCCGACGGTGGCGGTAATGACGTTTTTAATCTGCGTGCGCGGCAGCACGAGTTCCAGCGTGTTGGCGAAATTTTCCAAAACCACGATGGTTTCCGCGCCGCTGTCGTTGAGCTGGTGCTCGAGTTCGCGGGGGGTGTAGAGCGGGTTGGTGTTCACCACCACCATGCCGGCCTGCAATGCGCCGAACAGGGCAACCGGATATTGCAGCAGGTTGGGCATCATGATGGCCACGCGCGAACCGCGCGGCAGCTTGAGCGTGTTTTGCAGGAACGATGCGAAACGGTCGACCAGCGCGGCGGTTTCGGCATAGGTCAGGATTTTTCCCATGCTTTGGAATGCGGGGCGGCTGCCGAACTGCTGCACGCTGTTGCGGAACACTTCGTTAATCGAGTTATAGCGCGTGATGTCGATTTCCGCCGCCACACCCGGTTCGTAACTTTTGAGCCAGAGTTTTTCCATTAAGTTGCCCTTTTATTTAACATTCGTTGCAGGCCGTCTGAAAACTTTTCAGACGGCCTTAATCTGTTGATACGCCTGTGATGGCATTGTTGTCCGTTGCGGTAATGATGCCGCCGCCCAAGCAGATTTCGCCGTCGTACAGCACCGCCGACTGGCCGGGCGTTACCGCCCATTGCGGTTCGTCGAAAACCAGCTCGGCTTTGCCGCCGTCGAGATAGCGCAGTTCGCACGGGGCATCGGCCATGCGGTAGCGGGTTTTGCAGGTATAGCGGCCTGCGGCGGGGCGTTCGGGCAGCGTCCAGCTCAAATCGTCCATCACCAGGCTGTTGCTGTATAAGAGCGGGTGGTCGTGTCCCTGCACGACAATCAGTTTGTTTGCCGCCAAATCCTTGCCGGCCACGAACCACGGCTCCCCTGCGCCGCCGATGCCCAAACCTTTGCGCTGGCCGAGGGTGTAAAACGTGAGGCCGACGTGTCTGCCCACGGTTTTTCCCTCGGGCGTAACCATCTCGCCGTTGTCGGTGGGCAGGTATTTTTGCAGGAACTCGCGGAACGGCCGCTCGCCGATAAAGCAGATGCCGGTGCTGTCTTTTTTGGCGGCGGTCGGCAGTTTGAATTCGGTTGCCAGGCGGCGCACTTCGGGTTTTTCCAAACCGCCCAAGGGGAAGATTGCACGCGCAAGCTGGTGCGGTTGCAGGCGGTAGAGAAAATAGCTTTGGTCTTTGTTTTGGTCGAGGCCTTTGAGCAGGCAGTGGTTGCCGTTGCGCACTTCTTTGCGGGCGTAATGGCCGGTGGCAATCACGTCCGCGCCTTGTCCGACGGCATAGTCGAGAAAGCATTTGAACTTGATTTCGGCGTTGCAGAGTACATCGGGATTGGGGGTGCGGCCTGCGCTGTATTCCTGCAAAAAGTAGGCGAACACTTTGTCTTTGTACTGAGCGGCGAAATTGACGATGTCGATGTCGATGCCGAGAATGTCGGCCACCGCGATGGCGTCGAACGAATCCTGTTTGATGCTGCAATATTCGTCGTTGTCGTCGTCTTCCCAGTTCTGCATGAACACGCCGCGCACCTGATGCCCCTGCTGTTTGAGCAGGGCTGCGGTTACGGAGGAATCGACGCCGCCGGAAAGTCCGACGATGATGTTTTGCGGGGTGGTCATAACAGGTGTTTCGGGCTGATGGTATTCGGGAACGGGATTTTAACACAGGGCGGGGGTTTCAGACGGCCTCGGGCGGCTTTTTGCAATCCTTCCGCCCGAAGCAGCGGATGGGTCGGCAAACTTGTCCGCCGCGCTTTCAGGCCGTCTGAAAAACACGGCGGCTGCCTTTCGGCTCAGGCACAACAAAACTTAACTGTCCGGCATAAGCCGCCCGCAGCCTTCGGCGGCTATAATGCGCACCATCCATCAAAAATACGAAAGGCGGAATCCGATGCGGTTTTTCATATGGCTGCTGATTGTCGTGATCGGCAGCATACTGACCGACAGTATCACAACCGGCATTTTGCTGGGTTTGGTATTTGCTTTTGCCAGTCCAACCGGACCGGCACGGCTGGACAATATCGAAGCGGAACTGGCCAAGCTGAAAACCGAAGTGGAGCGGCTGAAAAAGGTTGCCGATCCGGCACAGACCGACATGCCGTCTGAAACGGCATCCGCAACGCCGCTGCAAAAAACTCGGGATTCCGCCGAGTCCGCAACGGAGGCGGTGCCGTCTGAAAACCGCACGGCGCAGGCAGCGCATGTCCGCACTTCCCCTGCTTTGGCCGGACAGCGTTTCCGCATCCCCAACAACGGTTCGGATACGGCTTTCGGCAAGGCCGGAACCGATATGGCCGAAACGGCGGTACACGCCGACAGGCCGTCTGAAAAACCGCTTGCGGCCGAAGCACAGCCTGCCGCCGCATTGTCCGGCGTTCATGCTGCTCAGGTTACGAAACCCGCAGAAAGCATGGCCGTTAAGCACGACAGGCCGTCTGAAAACGGTTCTGTTGCCGCGCAGCCTGTTTCCGTTGAAGTTGAAACCGCCGGCCAAACGCCGAAAGCGGAAAACCCGCTGCTGGCATGGTTTATGCGCGGCAATATGCTGCTGCGGGCGGGCGTGGTGATTCTGTTTTTGGGTCTGGCCTTCCTGCTGCGGCTGGCATCGGAATACATTCACGTCTCCATCGGCACGCGTTATGTGATGGTGGCGGCGGCCGGTGTGGCGGCCACGGCGGCGGGCTGGGGTTTGCAGAAACGCCACCGCGAATTCGGGCTCGTGTTGCAGGGTTTCGGCGCGGCGGAGATGTAACTTACGTCGCTGGCCGCCCTCTAGCTGCATCCGCTGCAG
>NZ_JBHCJY010000085.1:0-2707 GCF_041804105.1 Neisseria sp. | reverse complement strand
TCGAGCAGTGCCCGGGCGCTGATTTTGCGGGTTTTCCGTTGTTTCGGAGGGACTTGGGGAGCCGGCGGGCGTCTCCAAAGCGTGATGGTGGAGATGGCGATGCCGAATTCTTTTGCGGCTCTACGAATCGTCCATCCTTGATGGAGTTTTTTGAGCACGAGTTGTTTGAAGTCTTGTGAATAGGCCATGGTGGAATTGTATCGAATAATATGTTTATTTGATATAGCATACATTTTTGGTTTACAGCAAACCAATCGGTTAAGTAAGGCCGTCTGAAAAATATTTTTTAGACGGCCTTTGTTTGTGTTTGACGGTATTTTTAAGTGCGGACATTTTGCTGTTCTCTGAAATACAGCAGCAAATCCCGGAATGCGTTCGGGTCTTTGATAAACGTCATCTCCCCTTCTTGGGGAAAATGGAAGTCGAGCAGCCGCGACACCCAAAAGCGTACGCAGCCTGCGCGTTGCGCGACGGGGTAGTAGGCACGTTCGGCTTCGCTGAGCGGACGTATGCTCTCGTAACCCTGTACGAATGCGTCGGATAGGGCGGCATCAAGCGTATTGTCGGCATGCCGCGCCCAATCGTTGACGGCGATGGCCAGGTCGTACATGAAATTGCCGTTGCAGGCGTAGTAGAAATCGATGAAGCCGGCCACTTGTCCGCCGTCGAGCAATACGTTGTCTTTGAATAAATCGGCATGGATGATGCCCGAGGGCAGGGCGGTTTCATCCACGTTGTCGAGAAAGGCGATTTCTGATTGGAGCAGGGCGGCATCCTGCGGGTTCATTTCGGGCAGCAGCCGCAGGCAAGCTTCGTGCCACCATGTTTTATAGCGGGGGTTTTCCATTTGCAGCGGAAAGTTTTGTCCGGCCAAGTGCATTTTGGCGAGCATTGCGCCGGTGTTGAAGCACTGCTCCGCCGTTGCCCAGCCTGTATCCGCACCTTTGAGACAGGTAACGAGGCAGGCGGGTTTACCGGCCAATACGGAATCCATTTTGCCGTCTTTGCGTACGACAGGGGCGGGACAGGCAACGCCGTTTTTGCTCAGATGTTGTTTCAGCAGCAGGAAAAACGGCAGCTCCTGCTGCCGGAGCGTTTCAAATACCGTCAGCACGAAACGGCCTGATTCGGTGGTCAGAAAATAGTTGCTGTTGGTTACGCCCTGTGCAATTCCCTGCAAAGATACAAAACCGCCCAAGTCGTAATCCGCCAGAAAGGCGCGGATTTCATTGTCGGAAACACTGGTATAGACAGACATCGCTTTATCCGCAAATCGAAAGAAAAAATCAGCGCACATCATATCAAAAGGACGGATGGCGCGATAGGCAGAGGCCGTCTGAAAGTTTCAGACGGCCTCTGCGGAAAGGGCTTAACGGTGTGTGTAAAAACGGCTTTTGAAATACACGTCGGCACCTTCGCGCAACAATACTTGTGTTACCGCTGCCAGCGGCAGCCCCGCCAGCATGCCGACGAAGCCCATCAGTTGCCCGAATGCCATCAGTGAAAAAATCACCCAAAACGGCGACAAACCGATGCGGTCGCCGACGATTTTAGGCGTGATGATGAAACTTTCGAGAAGCTGTCCCACCGCAAATACCGCCCACACTGCCGCCAAACCGTGCCATGTGGGAAACTGCAGCAACGCAGCCAAGGTTGCCAGCAGCAGGCCGGTAAATGCGCCCAGATACGGAACGAATACCAAAATCCCAGCAATCATGCCGATGGCAAAACCGGATTCGAGTCCCGTCAACATCAGGCCGATGCCGTAGAGCAAGCCCATGATCAGCATCACCATCAACTGTCCGCGCAGAAATTCCCCCAAAACTTTATCCATGCTGCCCGTAATGCGGGTATAGGTATCGATAAAGCGGCGGGGTACGAGCGAACTGATGCCGCGTGACCAACGTCGCCAATCAAGCAGAAAATAATAAAGCAAAAGCGGCAGTAGGATGAGGTTACCCAAGCTGTTCAAAACGTTACTGCTCTGCTGCACCAAAACAGGCATTGCCTTTTTTAATGTATTACTTAATTCGCCGGTATGCGACTGAAGCCATGCCATTACCGAACGGGTGTTGATTTTGATGTGTTCGCCGGTATGCTCATCCAGCCACGGCAGAAGTTTTGTCTGTACGAAATCCACAATTTTCGGCAGGCGTTCTACTAAATTATTGAATTGATTCAAAAGCATCGGAACAATAATCAATACCAGAGACAACAGCAGTAAAAGAGCAAATGCCATCACCAACATCGATGCAATACCGCGTTTGATGCGTTTGTGCTGTAACTTCTCTACCAGCGGATTAAGCACATAGGCCATTACGCCCGCTGCGATAAACGGCGACAGAATATTGCCCAATGCATACAGCAGCCATATCAAACAAACTGCCGAAACAGCTAAAATAATCCACGGCTTTGCGCCGCGCGGTCTTCTTTGGTACATAGTAAATTGGAAGTATTTTACGTTTTTCAGACGGCATCAAGCATAACAGTTTGAACTCCGATTTGCACAGATTCTTCAGAATCTTTTGTACAAGAGACAGTTTGAAGACTACGGGAAAGGTATTGGTTTTCAAAAAAATTCTGTTGTTAGGCAAGGGATTGAGATTTTGTGCGGTGATTTTTGTCTGTCGGGAGTTGACTGTTGAGTGGGGTGTTGTGTATAGTTCGCCTTCTTCGCTGCACGGTTGAACCGGAGGCGGACGCTCTT
>NZ_JBHCJY010000084.1:0-6181 GCF_041804105.1 Neisseria sp. | reverse complement strand
GTCGGGGATTTCGTCGGCGGCTCGTTACACGAGTTCGACGAGGGCGTTCAGAAACGGTTCGGTTTCGGGTTCGGCCAAATGCAGGATACGCGCGCTCTGCTGCATGCGGGCGATGTTCATGTCGGGGCGGAACAAAACGATTTTGCCGTTTTGCTGGCGGAAGGCTTTCAGGCCTTCGAAGCATTCGCTGCCGTAATGCAGCGCGTGTGCGCCGGGGGCAAGGGTCAGTTCGCTGCTCGGCTGCCAGCGGGTCGGCTGCCATGCGCCGTTTTCAAATGCGATAACGGGCATTTCGGCGTGGAATACGCTGCCGAATACGGCGGGAACGGGTCGGGTCATGTTGTTACCTTTGGTTTTGAAATTGTTTTGAAACGCGGGGACGGAATGTCCGGACAAACGGCGGGGCCGTCTGAAAAATCGGGTATTTGAAGAACCGTAAAGATACGCTGCGCGGCTCTTTGTGGCAAGTGGGAAACAGGGTAAAATCGGGCGCGGACGGCGGTTTTCAGACGGCCTCGGGTTTTCCGGCCGAGTGTAAACGCTCCGAAATCCGCACGGTATCCGTATGTACTGCGGACTTTTATGGCGGATTTCCGCAAACGGCCGGACAACCGGTGTTTAACCGCTGTGTCGGCAGGATGCGGTTCCGTCGGGCGTTGTCTGTTTTTCAGACGGCCTTAAACCGCATCGGGATGCCGTCTGAAAATTCCGCTTCAAACCAACACATCAAAACAAAATACATGAAAAAATCCCTCTCCCAATGGCTGACCCATCTCGAAACCGCCCACAGCAACGGCTTAATCGACATGGGTTTGAGCCGCGTCAGCGAAGTCAAAACGCGGATGAACCTTGTGCCGCACTGCCCCGTGGTGGTGGTGGCGGGTACCAACGGAAAAGGTTCGGTATGCGCGTATCTGTCGCAGATTTATACCGAAGCGGGCTTCAAGGTGGGCACGCTGACCAGCCCGCACCTGCTGCGCTACAACGAACGCATCGCCGTCAATACCGAGCCTGTGCCGGATGACGTGATTGTCGAATCTTTCGAGCGCATCGAAGCGGCGCGCGGTGATGTGTCGCTGACCTATTTCGAGTTCAATACGCTGGCGGCGGCGGATATTTTCATCCGCGAACAGGTGGATGTGATGGTGTTGGAAGTCGGGCTGGGCGGGCGTTTGGACGCGGTCAATATTTTCGATGCCGACTGTGCCGTCGTGACCAGCGTGGATTTGGATCACGAATCTTATCTCGGCAATACCGTCGAAGCGGTCGGCTTTGAAAAAGCGGGCGTGTTCCGCAGCGGCAAACCCGCCGTCTGCGGGCAGGTGCCGCCGCCGCAGTCGCTGCAGAACCATGCGGAGAACATCGGCGCGCCGCTGCTGCTGCTCGGACGGGATTTCGGCGTAACCAAGCTGGAAAACGTGCAGTGGTCGTTCCATTTCCATCCCCAAACTGCGGGCGGCCTGTTTTCAGACGGCCTTAAGCGCAACCGCAATGCGTTGCCGATGCCCGCGCTGCGCGGTGCCTACCAAACCAACAACGCGGCCTGTGCATTGGCGGTATTGGAATGCCTGAACGACAAGCTGCCGGTGGATTTGGGCGCAATCAAACGCGGCCTGCTGAAAGTGAACAATCCCGGCCGTTTCCAAGTGTTGCCAGGCCGCCCGCTGACCATACTCGACGTCGGCCACAACCCCCACGCCGCGCGCGCGCTGCGCCAAAGCCTGATTAACCTGCCTTATGCCCAGAAACGCATCGCCGTGTTCAGCATTTTGGCCGACAAGGATTCGGACGGCGTGATCGGTATCCTGAAAGACCAGTTCGACGAATGGTATATCGCCCCGCTGGATATGCCCCGCGGCATGGATGCGGAATCGCTGCGGCAGAAACTGGAAAGCTGCGGCATAGGCCGTCTGAAAACTTTTGAAAATGTGGCTGCCGCATACCGCGCGGCTTTGGCGGATGCGGGAGAAAATGATAGAATTACCGTATTTGGTTCATTTCACACAGTTGCCGAAGTCATGGCAACGCTGTAACAGGATTTTCGGCCATGTCGGACAAAAAACAACATCAGCCACACGTTTTTCAAGACGAATACGAAGAACTCAAACGCAAAAACCGCCGCCGCCTAGTCGGCGCATCGGCTTTGGTGGTCGTGGCCGGCAGCCTGCTGGCGTTTGCGATGAACGGCGGGGAAGAAGGCGATGCCGTGCAGACTTCAGCCAGCATGGTTTCCGAGCCATTGCCCGCTCCCGAAGTAACCCAGCTTACGCCCGCCGGCAGCGATGCCGTTGCCGTATCCGAACCCGTTGCCGGAGCGGATGCAGAAGTGGTTCAGACGGCATCCGCGCCTGCAGTTCAAGATGCTTCCCGTCCGCAAAACACGTCGCAGGCTCGCAACGGCAGTGCTACCGAAACGGTTCAAGACGGCTCGCCTGCCGGAACGGGCAGCCGCGACGAGCCGGTGGTGCTGGTAAACGATACCTTGTCCGACAGCGACATACAGGGATTGAACGCTTCCGGTTCGTCGGCTCCGCCGCCCGTCCGCAGCGACCAGACGCGCGAACAGGCATCGTCGGTACAGGATGACGCGGCTGCCGTTGCCGCAACCGCCGCCGCGCAGCAGCGCCGTCAGGAAGCGCGCCGCCGTCAGGCCGAACAGCGGCGCCAGCAGGCGGAGCGTGATGCCGCCGCCAAACGTGCGCAGGATGTCCGTGCCGAACAAGCCGCCAAACGCAGGGCGGAGCTGGCACGCCAACGTGCGGCGCAACAGCGTGCAGCCGAGCAGCGTGCGGCTGCCAAAACCGCTTCCGCTACACCGAAAGCGGGCGACTACCGCAAAACCGACGAGCCTGATGCGTTGGCGCAAAAAGCCGCAGAGAAGAGCCGCGAGCTGGCCGCCAAAGACAGCAAACGCGCCCGCGACCTACTGGAAAGCAACAAGGCCGGTGCGGGACGCAGGGCGACGATTCAGGCGGGTTACAACAACAAAGCCCAAGCCCAGCAGCTCCAGCGCAAAATGCAGAGTGCCGGCATTCAGGCGGGCATTGTCGAAATCAATACCGACAAAGGCAAGGTTTACCGCGTGAAATCGGGCGCGTATCCCAATAAAGAAGCGGCCAACCGCGTGCTGGATCGTTTGCGTAAAGAGCGCGGTATCGGCGGTACGGTAAACGAAGAGTAGTTTCATAGTTTTCAGACGGCATCGGCATGATGCCGTCTGAAATGGTTTGTGGGGCAGCGGTTTTCTGCTTTACCGTTTATTATGTCAGGCAGTTATGTCTGGGGGCAGGCCACAGTCTGTGCTTGGGCATCTGTTCCAATATGGCCAACGGCGAACCTGCTGCCGTTTTCCTGTTGGTTACTCGGCTGCGGGTGCCTGTCAGTGCGGTAAAGCCGGACTGCTCGAAGAAAAGTGTGTGAAGTTTTTCCTTAAAACCAATCTTCCGCAGCTTTTCAGACGGCATCTTTATGATACTGCACCCGTTCCGTCCCCTGTTTTTTCAGACGGCCTTTATCCGCCGTTTTCCTGATTTTTGAACGACAACTTTTATGGCATGGTTTGATATTTTCGCATTCGGCGTTACCGTCGCCTGTATCGTGATTTCGATGACGCGCGGCGTGATTGTCGAAGTGGTGGCGCTGGTTACCTGGATTGCTTCGTTTATCGCGGCAAGGATGTTTGCCGAACCCGTGTCCGAAATCGCCTTCAAAACCATGCAGCCGCGGATGCTGGCGACGGCGTTGTCGTTTGTGCTGGTGTTTGCCGCTTCGCTGCTGGTGTTGCGTCTGCTGCGTTCGCTCTTGACTTCGGCGGTTTCGTCGGTCGGTTTGGGCGGCGTAAACCGTATTCTCGGCGGCATGTTCGGTGCGCTCAAAGGCGTATTGATTGTTACCGTGGCCGTTTTGGCGTGTTCGTTTACCGACCTGCCCGAAAGCGACGGCTGGCGGAAATCCGTCAGCGCGCCGTTTTTCGAAACGCTTGCCGATGCCGCCGTACCTTATCTGAAAGGCAAACGGCACGGCAGCGGCGGCTCGGAGTCGGACAACATTACCGATTCGGGCGTACAGGATGCGGAAATTTAAACGGGTCGGTTTCGGGCGGACAAGGCCGTCTGAACAATGTGTCCGTTGCAACGGCGGCGGTTTTGCGCTTTCGGGCCGTCTGAAAACAGTTGGCAATTTGCTTTTCCGGCAGCTTTCCCCTTTACCTGATTTTTATGGAGAAAACGAAAAATGTGTGGCGTATTAGGTTTGGTTGCATTCGAGCCTGTCAACCAGATGCTGTATGACGGTTTGCAGGTGCTGCAGCACCGCGGGCAGGATGCGGCGGGGATTGTTACCGTGTCGGGCAATATGTTCCATATGCACAAAGGCAAAGGCATGGTGCGCGAAGTGTTCCGGACCCGCAATATGCGCGATTTGCTCGGCAATGCGGGCATCGCCCATGTGCGCTATCCCACGGCGGGCAATGCGGGCAGCAGTGCGGAGGCGCAGCCTTTTTACGTCAGTTCGCCGTTCGGCATCGTGCTCGCGCACAACGGCAATCTGACCAACACCGAAGAGCTGTACGAAAACGTGTGCAATAAACACCTGCGCCACATCAACACCCGTTCGGATTCCGAAGTGCTGCTCAACGTATTCGCCCACGAGCTGCGCCGCGAGGTAACGGCCGACGGCGGCACGCACCTGAGCGTGGACAATGTGTTCGACGCCGTATCGAAACTGCACAAACGCGTGCGCGGCGCATACGGCGTGGTGGCCATGATTGCGGGATACGGTTTGGTGGCGTTCCGCGACCCGTTCGGCATCCGCCCGCTGGTACTCGGTTCGCAAACCGTTTCAGACGGCCGCAAGGCTTATGCGGTGGCTTCGGAGTCGGTGGCGTTCAATGCCTTGGAATTCGACTTGGAACGCGATATCGCCCCGGGCGAAGCGGTCGTCATCACGCTCGACGGCCAAATCCATACCCGCCAATGCAGTGATGCGGCCAAGCTCAGCCCCTGCATTTTCGAATACGTTTATTTCGCCCGCCCCGACTCCGTGATCGACGGTGTGTCCGTTTATCAGGCGCGGCTCGACATGGGCGAGGCGCTGGCGGCCAAAATCAAACGCGAAATGCCGGTGGACGACATCGACGTGGTCATGCCCATCCCCGACACCAGCCGTCCCAGCGCGCTCGAACTGGCGCACCATTTGGGCAAACCCTACCGCGAAGGCCTGATTAAAAACCGCTATATCGGCCGCACCTTCATCATGCCCGGCCAGGCCACGCGCAAAAAATCCGTGCGCCAGAAACTCAGCCCGATGGAAACCGAATTCAAGGGCAAAAACGTTTTGCTGGTTGACGATTCCATCGTGCGCGGCACCACTAGCCGCGAAATCGTGGAAATGGTGCGTCAGGCCGGCGCGCGCAAAGTCTATCTCGCTTCCGCCGCGCCCGAAGTGCGTTATCCGAATGTGTACGGCATCGACATGCCCACCCGCGAAGAATTGATTGCCAACGGCCGCATCGCTGCCGAAATCGCGCGCGAAATCAGTGCCGACGGTGTGGTGTTCCAAAATCTCGACGATTTGGAACGCATCGTGAAAAACCTGAATCCCGCCATCGAATCGTTCGATTCTTCCGTATTCGACGGCTGCTACCAAACCGGCGACATCGACGAAGCCTACCTGCGACGGCTTTCCGACGGCAAAAACGCCGCCGCAGGGCAGATTATGCCTTCGCAGGTGGAGCACAACATCCGCGTCAGCGCTTCGGAAGACGACGGCGACGAGTAACATTGTCCCGCAGTTTCCGTACAGGTCGGAATGCCGTCAGAAACCGTCAACCGTCCGACCCAACAAGTCCGGCCGTTTGCTCGGAACAAATCCGCAGGAAGCGGAGAAATTTAGGTTAAGGCCGTCTGAAAACCGTTTTCAGACGGCCTTAACCCGCCCGTGAAAGATTTCCCATGTACGATGTCAACACCCACGACGTGCGCCGTTTTTTCGCCGATGTTTGGCAGAAACGCCTTCAGCCTTTAAGCCTTGACGCTTTGCAGCGCAAGGCACTGGCCATTATCGAAACCCATCCCGAATACCACCGTTATCTCGACAATATCGAAGCATATCTCGACAAAGTGTGGACACCGGAAGAAGGCGAAAGCAATCCGTTTCTGCATATGTCGCTGCATCTTTCGTT
>NZ_JBHCJY010000083.1:0-16960 GCF_041804105.1 Neisseria sp. | reverse complement strand
AGGGCGTGTTTGTTGTAACGTTCGCCGCTGGCAGTTTTGCGGCCGTGGAATTTGTCGCCGTAAAACGATGCTTTGCCGCTTTGGCTGAAAGAAGAGACCTTGGTGAGCGGGTTGTAGCGTTTGCCGTTGACTTTATAGCTGCGGTTGGCAGATACGTGCGGCTTTTCGGCTTTGACGACGGCGTCGGCCTGCGCGTCCTGCACGGGAGCGAGCGTGAGCACGGCGGCTGAGAAAACGGCCAGTGCGGCGGAGAGTAAGGTGGGTTTGGTCACAGTCAAAACGTGTTCCGATTCTTGAGTTGGAAGGAAAAAATATTGTTCAGACGGCCTGAATGCCGTGTCGGTACGGCTGCCGCATCCGGCACGGTTTCTGCCGCGCATGGCGGCCGTCTGAAAAAAGCGGCGGCGGGAAAATGTGGGAAAAACCGTTCAGACGGCATCCGTTGTCAGGCCAGGCATGGCAGGCCGTCTGAAAACGGTTTGCCGGACAGGCGGTGTTGCGTTAAAACCGTCAAACCCCGCCCTGATAACCGTTTTGCCGCCATGCTTCAAACAGCATAACGGCAACGGTGTTCGACAGGTTCATGCTGCGGCTGTCGGGCAGCATGGGCAGGCGCAGTTTCTGTTCCGGCGGCAGGCTGCCGAGAATTTCGGTCGGCAGGCCGCGGGTTTCGGGGCCGAACAGAAATACGTCGTCCGGCCTGAATACCGCGCTGTCGGGACGGGTGCTGCCTTTGGTGGTCAGCGCGAAAATGCGGCGGCCTTTCAGGGCTTCAAGGCAGGCGGCGTAGTTTTCGTGTACCGTCAGTTTGGCGAATTCGTGGTAATCCAGCCCCGCGCGTTTCATTTTGGCCGAATCGAGCGGGAAACCGAGCGGCTTGACCAAGTGCAGATCCGCGCCGGTATTGGCGCACAGGCGGATGATGTTGCCTGTGTTCGGCGGGATTTCGGGCTGGTAGAGAACAACGGTAAACATATAAATCAATCACTTAAGGGGACGGAAGATGCCACAGCGCGCTTATGCGCGTCAAAGCGTTTAAGCTAATTTTTCAATCGCGAACGCGCCAGCGTCCAGCAGTAGATTCTGCCTGCGCCCGATTTTTTCAGGCTCCGCGCCAGTTCCGCGAGCGTGGCACCGGTGGTGAACACGTCGTCGATTAACAAAATATTGCAGTCTTTCGGGATAGTGCCTTTGATTTCAAAAGCATGGCGTATGTTTTTACGCCTTTGCGCGCTTTTGAGCGTGCTTTGCGGCGCATGATGCCGTCTGAAAACCGTGTGGCGCGGCAGCACGTTCCAGCCGTAATCCCTGCCCAATTCACGGACGAGTTCGTCACATTGGTTGAACCCGCGTTCCAAGCGCCTGTTTTTGCTCAAAGGCACGGCCAAAACCGCGCCGATGCCGGCATCGGGCAGCCAAGGCGGGGAATGGCGGCGCATCAGCGAGACCAAAGGCGGCAGCATGCCCAAATCGGCGCGGTGTTTGAAAGCATAAACCATGCCGCTGAGCGGCGGTTCGTAATACGCGCTGGCCCACAGTTGTTCAAACGGCGGCGGTTTCTGTTGGCATCGGCCGCATACCGTACCGCCGATGCTTGCGGAAAAGCACAGCGGGCAACTGTTTGCGCTGTCGGTGAACAAATGCGGCAAATCCGCCGCGCAGCCTTCGCACAGGCCGTCTGAAAGTGCGCGACCGTGGCATAATACGCATTGCCTGATGCGGAAAAAACCGCTGATAATGGAAAAGAAAGACATACCCGTATCGGTGTGAAAATATTGTTTTAAAAAGAAAAAATCGGTTGTGGCGTGCGTTGTGGAACGGTGGCCGCGTTTGCCGCGCGGTGCGCCGTATTCCGTCTGTCAGCCGCAGTGATGGCCGGTGCGGACGGAATTCCGATGCCGCTGGCTCCGAATATTGCGGGCCGAACGGTATTTGCCGAAACCGTCAAACGGAATGTTTGCCCACGGCAATCGTTTGCCCGCTTGCCCACCACAAATATAAGGAAACCTGCCCCGATGCCGTCTGAAAACGCACACCCGCCCGCCCTGCAAAATGCCTGCCTGATTCACGGCTGGGCGGCCAACCGCCATGCGTTCGACAGTTTCATTCCCCATCTGCCCGAATCTTGGCGGGTGCGGGCGGTTGACCTGCCCGGCCACGGCGGTGCGCCGTTCGGCGGGCGTTTCGACATCGAGGAAACCGCCGATGCGCTGGCCGCACGGATGGAAAACGGTTCGCACGTTTTGGGCTGGTCGCTCGGCGGGCTGGTTGCGCTGTTTATCGCCGCACGCCATCCCGAAAAAGTGCGCTCGCTGTGCCTGACCGCCACGTTTGCCCGCTTTACCGCCGACGAAGGCTATCCCGAAGGCTTGGCGCAGCCCGCACTGGCCAAAATGAGCGGCGCGTTCAAACAGGATTATGCGAAGTATATCAAACAGTTTTTCCAGTTGCAGTTGCTCAATACACCAAACGCGCAGGCCGTGCTCGACAAAATCCTGCCCGACACCGTGCGCCACGGCGTGCCTTGTGCGCTGGATGCCGCGCTCGAAGCCGTCAACCGTGCCGACGCAAGGCCGCTGCTGGCCGGCATCGAGACTCCCGTGCTGCTGGTGTTCGGTGACAAAGACAGCATCACGCCGCCGCGAATGGGGGATTATCTGCACCGCCATCTGCCGCACAGCGAGCTGCATATCATGGCCAAAGCCGCCCATGCCCCGTTTTTGAGCCATGCGGAAGAATTTGCGGCGTTGTGGACGGCGTTTGTGGAAAACGTGGCCTGAACCGTGGGCGATAGACAACGCTGTCGGGCCTGCGAAGGCGAAAACCTTAGGCAAATCATTGCGCCATGATGTTTCTGCTGCGCATTGATGCGGGGGATAGGCCGTCTGAACGTTTGCCGCCGTTGCCGGTTTCGTTGAAATAGCCGCAGGGTGCATCCGCAGGCAGCGTTTTTTATTGGCTGTACTTTAGCATTTGGCTGTGTACGCATCGCATATTGATGGGGTGTCGTTTAACCGTCATTCCCGCGCAGGCGGAAATCCATGCTTAATCTTCACAAGCGCATGAATAAAAAAAGTTTCCTAAATATCGGACATGGATTCCTGCGACGGTATCGCCGACTCATCACCCAAACGCAACCTGAGACCGATACAGCCCTTACGGAAAAGGCCGTCTGAAAAGACCCTCCGTTTTCAGACGGCCTGATGCGGCAGACTTAGCGGTTTGCCGAACCGTTTATCCGCAACCGATTGTTTTCCCTTAAAATCCTTCAATCCGTATCCAATCAAAACCATGAATACCGACCGCTGGCAAATCCACCGCCATCTTGCCGAAACCACCGACCAACGTCTCGAATTCGTGCGCCGCGAGCCGCAGAACATCTGTCTTGTCGGCGCGGATGCCGACATCAGCCGCAGCCTGCTGGCCGCGCGTTATCCCAAAGCCGCGTTTTCCGAATACGACCCGCGCCCTGAATTTTTACAGGCCGCCGCCGCCGCGCGCAAAGACGGGTTTTGGCGGAAATTCGCCGGCAAAACCGTGCCGCAAACCTGCCTGCCCGTTGCTTCCCCGCTGCCCGAAGCCGCGGCGGATATGCTGTGGGCCAACCTTTCCCTGATTACGGCGGATGACTTGCCCGCCGCGTTTTTGTCGTGGTCTAAAGCATTGAAAACAGACGGATTACTGTTTTTTACCCATTTCGGCCGCGATACGCTGGCCGAGCTGAAAGGCCGTCTGAAAGCTCAGGACATCGCTTGCGAAACCCCCGTTTTGGTCGATATGCACGACTTGGGCGATATGCTCGCGGGCAACGGTTTTTACGACCCCGTTACCGATACCGCCAAACTCGATTTGGGCTATACCAAGGCCGAAACCTTTTGGCTCGATATGGAAACGTTGGGCATCTGGCGGGCATCGGTGTTTTCCGACGAAGCCGCCGCCCGCGCCGCCGTAGACAGGATATTTGCCGGAGAAGGCCGTCTGAACATCACGCTGGAAACGGTTTACGGCCATGCGCTGAAAAAACTGACGCTGCCCGAAGGGGAGCGGGCGGTTACGTTTTTTCCGAAACGGAACGGATAAAAGGCATTGTTATATCAGGGAATTTTTGGTACAACAGGAAAGTTCGACCGGAAAACGGCTGTGGTAGTTAAGGCTGTCTGAAAAATGTTTTCAGACGGCCTTTTGTATGTATGGTTCGGATGGGCTGTTTGTGCGGTTACGTTCTGGAAAATCGCCCCCAAGATAACGCAGACGGAGTTCGATGGCCGCCGTTTGTACCGTTACGTTCCGTGAACGGAAACCGGCCGCACCTGCTTATCCGACTTCGTGTCTGTGTCATCCCATTACAGCCCCGCCCGCCGTTATTCCCGTACAGGCGGGAATCCTGTCTTGAAATTTCAGGCAGTTCAACCTTGTAGGTACGGTTAGCCGTTTTCAGACGGCGTAACCGTACGCAACGTTTTCAAATAGTCCAAATAGGGTATTTTGACAGTTGTCGGTAAGTTTCTTTTCTTGAAAGATGCCGGTTTTTTATATTTTTAGAAAAGATAATTATCCGTGAAATGCATAAACAAGACCGGTAAATACCATGGCCAACATTGCATACAATAAATTCAGATTAAATTTCTCTTTCGGAACCAATTTATTTATATTCAATGCATTGGATGACATCATCAAGAAGAAGAAAATACCTAAAAAAATAAGCGACCATTTCATTGTATGCTGTCCATTAGTTGCAGAAATTGAAACGAACTGAATGGTATGATTGGTTGGTCAGATATGATTGAAAAAAGTTCTGATAATAAAAAATTACTAAAACGCAATCGGCCGTAATGAATTTTGACTAAATATATTTAGAAAATCGAGTATCTTACCGAGCGTTTGGTTTTAATTTTTATGAGACTGAACCGCGGGTTTCCCTTTGCCGCCGATAGCGGCAAGCGTGGGGGTGACGGGCGTGCAGACATCTGTTTTTACGGCGTTTTCCTGCGGATTTCGAGCCTGCCGTGCGGCAGGCTCGGGTCAGACAGGGTTCAATAACCGCCGTTGTCTGCGGCTTTGCCGCCGAGTAATGCTGCGCCTGCGGATGCGCCGATGCGGTCGGCACCTGCGGCAACCATGGCTTCCAAATCGGCGGCGGTGCGGATGCCGCCCGAGGCTTTCACGCCGAACGATGCGCCGACGCATTCGCGCATCAGCCGCACGTCTTCCGCTTTTGCGCCGCCGGTGGAAAAGCCGGTGGACGTTTTCACGAAATCCGCGCCCGCGGCCACGGCGCATTCGCAGGCGCGGCGGATTTCTTCGGGCGTGAGCAGGCAGGTTTCCAGAATCACTTTGAGCAGCGCGGGTTTGGCCGCTTCCGCAACGGCGGCGATGTCGGCCCGGACTGCCGCCCAATCGCCGTCTTTGGCCAAGCCGATGTTCATCACCATGTCGATTTCGTCGGCACCGTCGGCCACCGCCGCACGGGTTTCAAAGGCTTTGGTCTGTGTGGAAGACGCGCCGAGCGGGAAGCCGACGACGGTGCACACTTTCACGCCGGAGCCGGCCAGCAGGGCTTTGGCTTCGGCCACGCGCGAGGGGTTGACGCATACCGACCAAAAGCCGTATTCCGCCGCTTCTCGGCAGAGTTTTTCGATTTGCGCTCGGGTGGCGGCGGCGGCAAGCTGGGTATGGTCGATGAGTTTGGCGTTGTTCATGGGATGTTCCTGTGTTGGTCGGTAAAAGGTAAAGGATAGTATGAGGCCGTCTGAAACCGTTTTCCGGCATGAAAGCCCGTTTGCGGAACGGCCGAGCGGTTTGCACCACAGTATCAAACCTGTGCCTGCTTCACAAGTTTCCATGTTATTGATACAGTTAATCCCACACGAAAAACCGATAAACAAATTCAACAGGCCGTCTGAAAAACGGTTTCAGACGGCATCAGGAAAGGACGCATCATGAGAAACATCCGCCGAATCTACAACGCCCCGCAAACCCATTGGGTAGGCAACGGCTTTCGCGTTGCCCCGCTGTTTTCCCATATGGGCGACGACAAACATACCGATCCGTTTCTGATGCTCGACTACGCTGCCCCGATGGAATTCGTGCCAAACAGCAGCCATCCGCGCGGCGTGGGCGAACACCCGCACAAAGGCTTTGAAACCGTAACCATCGCCTACCACGGAGAAGTGGCGCACCGCGACGGCAGCGGCGCGTCCGGCGTGATTGAAGCGGGCGACGTGCAATGGATGACCGCGGGCAGCGGCACCGTTCACGAAGAATTCCACGCCGAATCCTTCGGCAGGCGCGGTGGCCTGTTTGAAATGGCGCAGCTTTGGGTCAACCTGCCCGCCAAAGACAAAAACGTTCCGCCGCGTTACCAACATCTCAAAGCCGCCGACATTCCCGTTGTCCCGCTCGACAACGGCGCAGGCCGCATCCGCCTGATAGCGGGCGAATACCGGGGCAGCAAAGGCGTAGCCGACACCTTTACCGAAATGAACGTGTGGGACGTGGCCGTGGAAGCAGGCACGGAAGCCGAACTCGTTTTGCCCGACAACCACAACCTGATGCTCGTGATACGGCGCGGCGCGGTGGAAATCAACGGCAGCCGCAAAGCCGGCGAAACGCAGCTGGTAACGTTTGAAACCGAAGCGGGCGCAATCCGCCTGAAAGCCGTTTCAGACGGCCCTGCCGAGCTGATTCTCCTGAGCGGCGTTCCGATCGGCGAACCCGTTGCCGCCCACGGCCCGTTTGTGATGAACACCCGCGACGAGCTGATGCAGGCGTTTAGGGATTATCAGGCAGGGAAATTCGGTTCGCTGGATTGACGGCATCCCGTTGTAATCCTGCGCCAAAACGGCAAGGCCGTCTGAAAACATTTTCAGACGGCCTTTCATCGTAATCTCCATACGTTTGCCTGAACTGTTACGGGTATTTCATATCCGATTGTTTCGGCATCCGGTTTGACATTCAGAATGTTTGGCCGGGCATTTGGAATGTTTCAGACGGCGTTGCTGCGGGACGGTGTTGATATGGAAGGTAACCTTTGATTATTTAATTCTTCAATGAGATTGGTTTCCGTACGTCATTCCCGCGCAGGCGGGAATCCAGACGGTAAATCTTAAGAAACCGATGTTCTGAACGGTATCCGAACCCAAAAACTTTCTGGATTCCCGCCTGCGCGGGAATGACGGCGACGGACGACGATACTGTCGTGTCATTGTATGGCTCGGATACGGCTTGGTTTGCTGGTTGTGTTTGGATGAGGCATTGATGAGTCATACCGTCATCCCCACGAAAGCGGGAATCCATGGCAGATATTTTCAAATGATTGAATCAAAAAGATTTTTTTCAAGCTGAAGATGGAAGACGGATGACTACCGTGCGGCAATGACGGTTGCAAACGGCATTGCATCAATCAATACGCCGTGCAAATACGGGCCTTTGTTTGACCGTCGTCCAACCAATCCCAATCCCCGGCCAATAAAAACCTAAGGCCGTCTGAAAACATTTTCAGACGGCCTTGAATCATTCGGGCACACAGCCAAGACGGTAAGCCGGGTTCTGTCGTGAACAGCCATTCCTCTAGGCGCATGATTGCTCATGCGCTCAAGCAACCTACCCGAACGCTCGGCGGGCCGCGTCAATGCGTTCTGTTTGGTCTTGCTGCGGATGGGGTTTAGCCTGCTGCGCCTTGTTGCCAAGTGCACGGTGCGCTCTTACCGCACCTTTTCACCCTTGCCTGTGCCGCCTGTTCGGACGGCCATCGGCGGTTCTGCTCTCTGTTCCACTTTCCGTCGCGTTGCCGCGCCCGGCCGTTAGCCGGCATCCTGCCCTGTGCAGCCCGGACTTTCCTCCCCGCAGGCTTTACGCGCTGCGCGGCGGCTGTCTGTCCTGCCTGTGTGCGGGGCGGATTATAGCATAAGGTCGTCTGAAAACGGGTTTCAGACGGTCTTGCGGGTTAAGGGGCAACCGCACTTTTCAGTGGCCGGCAGCGGCCTTGTCTTTCACGGCTTTGAACATGGCAATGGCTTTTTCCCTTTGTTCGGCATGGCTGACGACGGGGGCGGGGTAGTCGTGGGTGTCGATGCTGTTTTTGGCCAGCCAGGGCGCGTGGATGGTGTCTTTGCCGAGATGGGCGAGTTCGGGAACGTAGCGGCGGATGAAGTGGCCGTCGGGGTCGTATTTCTGCGACTGCAACACGGGGTTGAATACGCGGAAGTAGGGCTGTGCGTCGCAGCCCGTGCCCGCCGCCCACTGCCAGTTGCCGCTGTTGGCGGCAAGGTCGTAATCCATCAGGTGTTCGGCAAACCAGCGCTCGCCGTGCCGCCAGTCGGTGAGCAGGTCTTTGGTCAGGAAGCAGGCGGCAACCATGCGCAGGCGGTTGTGCAGGGTGCCGGTTTTGATCAGGCAGCGCATGGCGGCATCGACGAGCGGATAGCCGGTTTGCCCGCGTTGCCAGCGTTCCAGCCATAAGGGATTGTTTTCCCAAGTTAAATCACGGTATTCGGTTCGGAAGTTTTCTGTGGCGGCATGGGGAAAATGGAACAGTATCTGCATAAAAAATTCGCGCCAAACCAGTTCGGAAAGCCAAACGCTTGCGCCTTCGCAGTCGGCCTGTTTGGCGAGAAAGGCCAGATGGCGCGGCGAAAGCAGGCCGAAACGCAGATAGGGCGAAAGGTTGCTGCCGCCCTGTTTGCTCGGAAAATCGCGGGTCAGGCCGTAATCGGCGATGTGGGAAAGGAAACGGCCGAGCTGTGCCTGTGCCGCCGTTTCGCCCGCTGCAAACGGCGAAGGCTGGGGTTGGAAACCCAAATCGGCACACGCCGGCACGGGCGGCGGGTTGCGGGCGGCATCGGGCAGGGCCGTCTGAAGCCGTGCGGCCGCAGCCCAATCGTCGGCAGGCTGCCATGCGGCGTAACGTTGGGCGTAAGTTTGCAGCCATGCGTTTTTATAGGGCGTAAAAACGGTATAAGGCCGTCCTTGGCTGCTCATCACATCGGCTTTGGCAAACACCGCTTGGTCGGTAACGCGCACGAATTCGCGGCCATCTGCATCCAAAACCCGCCAAATGCGGTTATCGCGCTCGATGGCGGCAGGCTCGTAATCTTCTGCGCACACCACAGCGGCGGCGTTCAGACGGCCTGCCAGCGCAGGGATTTCCTTTTCCGCCCGTCCGTGCAATACCAACAGCGGAATGCCTTTTTCCGTCAACGCGGCTTGCAGCTCGGCCACGCTGTCGCGGATAAAGCCGATGCGGCGGTCGTCGCGGCTCAAATGGTCGAGAATACCGGTGTCGAACACAAACACCGCAGCCACGGGCAGGCCGCGCCGTATGGCGGTTTGCAGGGCGGTGTTGTCGAAAACGCGCAAATCGCGGCGCAGCCAGACAAGGGTAACGGGTTGGGACATGGAAAGGCCGTCTGAAAAAAGGTGGGCGGGTATTTTAACGTAAAGAGAAGGGGCGGACGATATGGTGTGTTGTTCCGGTTTTCTTAAATCTTGTGCCGCTGCCGCCTGTAAAAACGGTTGCACGGTCGGGCGGAATGGCAAGCGAAGTGTTTGACCGCGCAAGCCGGTTGCGGAAGGCGGTGTTTGTACGGTATGCCGATTGATGCGGCACTGTCCGCAACCGTGATTTCCGTGTAGGCGGGAATCCTTGTCCCCAAAATTTAAGAAACTTTTTTGATTCATGAGCCTGTGGATATTAACGGTGGATTCCCGTCTGCTTGGAAATCACGGTACCGGTATCATCGGCACATTATTCGGACACAGCCTTGCGAAAAGGCCGTCTGAAAACTTTTCAGACGGCCTTTGCTATAATGCCCGCTTTCCCCCAACCAGCCGAGCCGTTCCCATGACCCTTTACAAAAAGCTGCCGTATCCCGTTTTGCCCGAAAACACCCGCCGCGATATTCAGGCGCGGGAGTCTTATCATTTATTGAAGATTATTTCCGAATTCGTCGAAGCGGGCGAAGAGTTGCGGGCGATTCAGCCTGCGGTCAGCATTTACGGCAGTGCGCGAACGCCGGAAAACCATCCCGACTATGCGTTTACCGAAAGCCTGTCGCGCAAATTGTCGGATGCCGGATTCGCCGTGATTTCGGGCGGCGGGCCGGGGATTATGGAAGCGGCGAACAAAGGCGCGTTTGCGGGCAGAAGTCCCGCCGTCGGGCTGAACATTGTGTTGCCGCACGAACAGGCCGCCAATCCGTATCAAGACTTATCGATTAAATTCCAGCATTTTCTCCCGCGCAAAGTGATGTTTGTGAAACACGCGGTGGCGTATGTGGTCATGCCCGGCG
This sequence comes from Neisseria sp., assembly GCF_041804105.1. Classification (GTDB taxonomy): domain Bacteria; phylum Pseudomonadota; class Gammaproteobacteria; order Burkholderiales; family Neisseriaceae; genus Neisseria. The sequence continues at coordinate 6,671 of NZ_JBHCJY010000083.1, read as the reverse complement.
GTTTCGGCACGCTTGACGAACTGTTTGAAAGCCTGACGCTGGTGCAGACCGGCAAAACGCCGCAGCGGCCGATTATTCTGGTGGGCAGCAGTTTTTGGAAAGGCCTGCTCGATTGGGTCAAAGACCAACTCCTGATGCGAGGCCTGATTTCGGAACAGGATTTGGATTTGATGCAGGTTATCGACAGCGAAGACGAAATCATCGCCGAAATTTTCGCGCAATACGAAAACCGCAACGAAGCACTCGAAAGCAGCGCATGGGCACTCGGTTTGTAAAATTAGGGTAAAACACGGCAGGCCGTCTGAAAATCACAGAGTACGGTTTTCAGACGGCCTTTCGGTATTCTGAATACCGCAGAAAACAGGTCAAGTATTGCGGGCGGATAATTATGCAGAAGTTATCCGTTTGTTTTTTAATTTAAAACCGTTATACATGCCGGCAATACACATTTTTTTTGTAGTACATTGATATATGTGTTTTCAATAAGAAAATTTCGCCATAAATCAATATCGATAATCGTTATCAAAAAATCTTTGAATTTATTGGATTTTTTGCGCGGATTGAGATGCTTTCAACTTTTAAGAAGATTGGAAATTGGTTAAAATTAGAAACTATTTGCTGCTATTGCATTTATTTCAATATAAACAAACAGGTATACAACCATGTTGGCCAACTACTTACCCGTTTTAATCTTTCTGCTGGTCGGGCTTGCCGCAGGGGTGCTGTTCATCCTGCTCGGCAACATTCTCGGCCCCAAGCGCCATTACCACGAAAAAGACACGCCGTTCGAATGCGGTTTCGAAGCCTTTGAAAACGCGCGTATGAAGTTCGACGTGCGATACTATCTCGTGGCGATTCTGTTTATCCTGTTTGATTTGGAAGTGGCGTTTATGATTCCGTGGGCGGTCGTGTTCAAAGACCTGATGGTCGAAACGGGGGCTTATGCGTTTTGGTCGATGTTTGTGTTCATCGTGATTCTCACGGTGGGCTTTATCTATGAATGGAAGAAGGGTGCGCTGGAATGGGAGTAGAAGGCATTTTGAACAAAGGCTTCGTAACCGCCAGCGCGGATACGGTGCTCAATTATGTGCGCACGGGTTCGCTGTGGCCGGTTACTTTCGGTTTGGCCTGCTGTGCGGTGGAAATGATGCACGCGGGCATGGCGCGTTACGACCTTGACCGCTTCGGCATTATTTTCCGTCCGTCGCCGCGCCAGTCCGACCTGATGATTGTGGCGGGTACGCTGACCAACAAAATGGCGCCTGCCCTGCGCCGCGTGTACGACCAGATGGCCGAGCCGCGTTGGGTTTTGTCGATGGGATCGTGTGCCAACGGCGGCGGTTATTACCACTATTCCTATTCCGTGGTACGCGGTGCCGACCGTGTGGTGCCGGTGGACGTATATGTGCCCGGCTGCCCGCCTACCGCCGAAGCCTTGATTTACGGCCTGATTCAGCTTCAAGGCAAAATCAAGCGCACTTATACGATTGCGCGGAATTAGTTTTCAGGCAGCCTGAAAGGCAATGACGATGAACTACGACAATTTTTTCTTTCCTGCAAATGATTTAGTCACTAGTAGACAGTTTTATCAAGACACGTTGGGTTTGGTTGTAAAGTTTGATTTTTCCGAACGCGGAATGTTGGCATTCAAGGTAGGCAATGAAGAAGCGGCCCTTATCTTGAAAGACAAAAACAAATTTCCCGAAGCTAAACCGACTGTTTGGATAGAAGTGGAAGATGTACATGAAGCGTATGCTCGGTTTCAACCCAAGGGTGTAAATTTTTTGAGTGCGCCTTTCCGCATTCCTACGGGTTGGGCAGTAGAATTTACTGACCCGGCAGGCAACGTTCTAGGCTTTACCGATTACCGCAAAACAGATGAACAGCCATAACCCCCTTTTTAGGCAGCCTGAAAACCACAGACTGCCGAAACCCAACTTTTAAAACAGGAGCGCGACATGCACGCAAACGATTTATACGCAACCGCGCAGCGCGTTTTGGGCGGTAAAGCCGCCAAAGTCATTTTGGCCTTGGAAGAGGTAACCGTAGAATGCCTGCCTGAACACTACCGCGACGTGATGACCACGCTGCGCGCCCATGCCGAACTGCATTTTGAAAGCCTGATCGACCTGTGCGGCGTCGATTACAGCACCTACAAAAACGAAGTTTGGCCGGGCAAACGCTTTGCCGTAGTAAGCCAGCTTTTGTCCGTGGCCAACAACCAGCGCATCCGCGTGCGCGTGTGGGCGGAAGATGATGATTTCCCTGTGGTGGAATCCATAGTCGACATTTACAACAGCGCGGACTGGTATGAACGCGAGGCCTTCGATATGTACGGCATCCTGTTCAACAACCATCCCGATTTGCGCCGTATCCTCACCGATTACGGTTTTGTCGGCCACCCGTTCCGCAAAGATTTCCCGATTTCCGGCCATGTGGAAATGCGCTACGACGAAACCGAAAAACGCGTCATTTACCAACCCGTAACCATCGAGCCGCGCGAGATTACCCCGCGCATCGTCCGCGAGGAGAACTACGGTGGCTAAACTCAGAAACTACACCATCAACTTCGGCCCGCAGCACCCCGCCGCCCACGGCGTATTGCGCATGATTTTGGAGCTGGAAGGCGAAACCATCGTCCGCGCCGACCCGCATATCGGCCTGCTGCACCGCGGCACCGAAAAACTCGCCGAAACCAAAACCTACCTGCAAGCCATGCCCTATATGGACAGGCTCGACTACGTTTCCATGATGGTCAACGAGCAGGCATACTGTTTGGCGGTGGAAAAACTCGCCGGTATTGATGTTCCCATTCGCGCCCAATACATCCGTGTCATGTTCGCCGAAGTAACGCGCATCTTGAACCACCTGATGGGTGTCGGCGCACACGCGCTCGACATCGGCGCGATGACCGCCATTCTTTACGCCTTCCGCGACCGCGAAGAACTGATGGACTTATACGAAGCGGTTTCCGGCGCACGTATGCACGCAGCTTACTTCCGCCCCGGCGGCGTGTACCGTGATTTGCCCGACTTCATGCCCAAATACGAATCCAGCAAATTCCGCAACGCCAAAGTGCTGAAAGAGCTGAACGAGTCGCGCGAAGGCACCATGCTCGACTTTATCGACGCCTTCTGCGAACGCTTCCCCAAAAACATCGACACCCTCGAAACCCTGCTCACCGACAACCGCATCTGGAAACAGCGCACCGTCGGCATCGGCGTGGTTTCCCCCGAACGCGCCATGCAGAAAGGCTTTACCGGTGTGATGCTGCGCGGTTCCGGCATCGAATGGGACATACGCAAAACAGCCCCGTATGACGCCTACGCCAACGTCGATTTCGACATCCCTGTCGGCGTAAACGGCGACTGCTACGACCGCTACCTCTGCCGCATGGCCGAAATGCGCCAGTCCGTCCGCATCATCAAACAATGCGCCGACTGGCTGCGCGCCAACCCCGGCCCCGTTATCACCCAAAATCACAAATTCGCCCCGCCCAAACGCACCGACATGAAAGAGGGCATGGAAGATTTGATCCACCACTTCAAACTCTTTACCGAAGGCATGCACGTTCCCGAAGGTGAAACCTACACCGCCGTTGAACACCCCAAAGGCGAATTCGGCGTGTACATCATTTCAGACGGCGCGAACAAACCCTACCGCCTGAAAATCCGCGCCCCCGGCTTTGCCCACCTGCAAGGCATGGACGAAATGGCACGCGGTCACATGCTCGCCGACGTAGTGGCGATTATCGGTACCCAAGACATCGTGTTCGGGGAAGTTGACCGTTAGATAACCGAAAAGGCCGTCTAAAAAACAGGCCGTCTGAAAACCGAATAAACAGAAATCAGGTGCAAACCATGTTATCCGCACAATCCTTACAGCAAATAGACACCGAACTGGCCAAATACCCCGCCGACCAACGCCGCTCTGCCGTGATGGGCGCGCTGCGTATCGCCCAAACCGAACTCGGCTGGCTGAAACCCGAAACCATCGAGTTCGTCGCCAACTACATCGGCATCGCCCCCGCCGCCGCCTACGAAGTCGCTACGTTCTACAACATGTACGACCTCGCTCCCGTCGGCAAATACAAACTCACCGTCTGCACCAACCTCCCCTGCGCCCTGCGCGGCGGTGTGGACGCAGGTGAATACCTGAAGCAAAAGCTTGGCATCGGCTACGGCGAAACGACTTCAGACGGCCTGTACACGCTGGTAGAGGGCGAATGCATGGGCGCGTGCGGCGATGCCCCCGTAATGTTGGTAAACAACCATAAAATGTGCAGCTTTATGGATGCGGAAGCGATTGAAGCGAAATTGGCGGAGTTGCAGTAAAGGCCGTCTGAAAGCATTCAGGCCAAAACCGAAAGAAACCGTTAAGGTTAGGTATGTCCCTTCAACTTAAATCATTAGGAAAACATTATGTTTACACTCTATTCATCTCCCGGTACGGCCGACGCGCGCAGTCTTTCGCCTTTCGCATGGAAAGCCGAAGCCCTGTTGAAATTAAGCGGCAAGCCTTATCAGGTTGAATATCCTGCCGATTTTTCCGATATGCCTTACGGCAAAGTTCCCGTATTGAAAGACGGTGGCAAACTCATTCCGGATTCATCACTCATTCAGCAATATTTGGAACAGCATTACGGCTTGGATGTGGACGGGCATTTGACCGCCGAACAAAAAGCCATTGCCCAAGCATTCCGCCGCATGACGGAAGAACACCTGTATTGGACAAATGTTTACGCCCGTTGGTTGACCGCAGAAGGCAAATCGTTTTTGATGAAAAACGTGTTTGCCGCGCTACCCGAAGAAGTCCGCGAACCTGCGTTTGCCCAAATCGCAGAAAAATCGCGCCGGCAACTGGATATGCACGGCATCGGCAAACATCCGCAAGAGCAGATTTACGCATTCGGTTGTGCCGATATTGAAGCCATTTCAACGTATCTGGGCGGTAAAGATTTCTTTTTCGGCGATAAAATCAGCTCGCTGGATTGCGCGGTTGCACCGGTTGTCGCAGGTTTTCTCGACAACGATTTTGCCACGCCGATGTCCGATTTAATCCGCAGCATGCCTAATCTTTCGGCGTATGTGGAACGCTTTGACAAAGCGGTGTTCGGCGGATAAACAATAGTAGGTTGGGTCTTGACCCAACAAAACCATTAAAGGCCGTCTGAAATATTTGCCAACCCAAACGGCAAAATTTCAGGCAGCCTGATGATAAAGAGTAGGGTGGGTGTAAACCCACCAAAAAGAAATTTCAGACGGCCTGTTAAAGCTACCTGAAAAGGCCGTCAGAACGTCCAAATAGAGAGATTGAGAAGGAACAAAAATGGAAGCCAAATGCCTGTGCGGTGCCGTTTCGCTGGAAGTCGAAACCAATCACAAACTGGATGCCTGTCATTGCGGCAAATGCCGCACTTGGGGCGGCTCTGCCGCCATTACCCTGTCTGCCCGTAATCCGAAGATTTCAGGCGCGGAACACATCGGCCGTTACCGCTCGTCCGAGTGGGCGGAGCGCTGTTTCTGCAAACAATGCGGCACGCACCTGTTTGTGCAGGTGGGCGACGATTATTACATCAACGCCGGATTGTTTGCCGACCATGCCGGTTTCGAGTTGGAAAGCCAAATTTTTATTGATTGCAAGGCATCGTATTACGAGTTGGCCAACGACACGCAGAAACTGACCGAAAGCGAGTTTCTGGCCATGATAGGCGCGTGTTCGCCGCAGCAAGTGTAGATGGATTTGTTCCGAAAAAACCATTAAAGGCCGTCTGAAATATTTACCAACTCAAACAACAAAATTTCAGGCAGTCTGATGATAAAGAGTAGGGCGGGTGTAAACCCACCGACAAAAACTTCAGACGGCCTGTTAAGGCTGTTTGGAAACACAACGTAGGTTGGGTTGCAAACCCAACATTGCCGATACAAAAGGCAGCCTGAAATGAAAAATAAAACGTAAAAAATATCAGCAACCTGAATAATTACCCCAACAAAAAGGCCGTCTGAAACCCATGCGCCACCAGCCGTGTATTTCAGGCAGCCCCAACCGAACAAACCCAAAATAGGCAAACCAAATGGCTATTTACCAATCAGGCGTAATCTTTGACCGCGTGGACACCCGCGCCCCCGACTGCTGGACGCTCGCGGCCTACCAAGCGCGCGGCGGCTATCAGGCCTTGCGCAAAATCCTCAGCGAAAAAATCTCGCAAAACGAAGTCATCGAAGAAGTAAAAACCTCCGGCCTGCGCGGGCGCGGCGGCGCGGGTTTCCCGACCGGTTTGAAATGGAGCTTTATGCCCCGTTCCTTCCCCGGCGCGAAATACGTCGTCTGCAACACTGACGAGGGCGAACCGGGCACGTTCAAAGACCGCGACATCATCATGTTCAACCCCCACGCGCTGATTGAAGGCATGATTATCGCAGGCTACGCCATGGGTGCGGAAGCGGGTTACAACTACATCCACGGCGAAATTTTCGAGGGCTACCAACGCTTCGAAGAAGCCCTTGCCGAAGCCCGTGCCGCAGGCTTTTTGGGCAAAAACATCATGGGCTTGGGCTTCGATTTCGAGCTGTTCGCCGCCCACGGCTACGGCGCCTACATCTGCGGCGAAGAAACCGCGCTGTTGGAAAGCTTGGAAGGCAAAAAAGGCCAGCCGCGCTTCAAACCGCCGT
>NZ_JBHCJY010000082.1:0-8451 GCF_041804105.1 Neisseria sp. | reverse complement strand
TTAGGAATCGGCTGCGAATTACGGATGTGGATTGGCTGTTTCAGGTGTGTATCGATAAATAAGTTTATTTGCTATAAAACATCATACGGCAAAGGCCGTCTGAAAAAGTTTTCAGACGGCCTTAAATATGCTTACTGCCTGACGGGGAACCCGTTCGGCCTTCAGCCGTATAATGGTATCTGCGGATTTGGTTCGGACACGGCAGGATAAAACATCATGCGGCAAAGGCCGTCTGAAAACGTTTTTTCAGACGGCCTTCGATTTTGCCGATTGTTTCCGTAACGGGCAGTTTTGATAAAGCGATACGGAAGTTTTTCTGCCGCCGCTATCTCCGCACGGACGGAAATCCGCGCGTGGCTTTAGGCCGTCTGAATCACGGACAAACATTCCTGTTTTGATCGCAGATTCCCGCCCGCTCCGGAATGGCTGCCGACGGACAGCATCGCTTGAAATAGATGGCTGTGTTTGGATGGGCGTGGACAGCATACGGTCAAGATTGCTCCAATTGCCGTCATTCCCGCGCAGGCGGGAATCCATGTTTGAAATCCGGTATCTGCCTTACCAAGCAATGACTTGGAAACATCAAAAACGGATTCCTGTCTGCACGGGAATGACTGAAAACCAAGTATCGGCACAAGAGCCGAACACCGCTAAATTTATTTTCCGTAGGTTTCGGCTTCCGCTGCCGCCACTTTGCGGCGTTTGAACGTGAGCGACACTTCTTCTTTCGACGCATTCCAACCGATTTTGACGAATCCGCCGTCGGCCAGTTTGCCGAACAGCAGCTCGTCGGCCAAAGCCTTGCGGATTTTTTCCTGTATCAGGCGGTGCATGGGGCGGGCGCCCATTTGCGGGTCGAAACCTTTTTGCGCGAGATATTGCCGCAATGCGGGGGAAAATTCGGCTTCGACTTTTTTGTCGAGAAGCTGTTTTTCCAGTTGCAGCAGGAATTTGTCCACCACTTTGGCAATCACGGTTTCGTCGAGCGGGGCGAACGGGATGATTGCGTCGAGACGGTTGCGGAATTCCGGCGTAAAGAGCCTGTTGATGGCCTGCATTTCGTCGCCGCGTTCGCGTTTGCCGGTAAAGCCGAAGGTGGGGCGGCTCAGGCTTTCGGCACCGGCATTGGTGGTCATAATCAGGATGACGTTGCGGAAATCCGCGCTCTTGCCGTTGTTGTCGGTCAGCCTGCCTGCATCCATCACTTGCAGCAAGACGTTGAAAATGTCGGGATGGGCTTTTTCGATTTCGTCGAGCAAGAGCACGCAGAAAGGCTGTTTGGTAACGGCTTCGGTCAGCAATCCGCCTTGGTCGAAGCCGACGTATCCCGGCGGCGCACCAATCAGGCGGGACACGGCGTGCGGCTCCATGTATTCGGACATATCGAAGCGTTGCAGCGGCACGCCGAGCGAATAGGCAAGCTGTTTGGCAACTTCGGTTTTGCCCACTCCGGTCGGGCCTGAAAACAGGAAACTGCCGATGGGTTTGTCGGGCAGGCCGAGGCCGGAACGCGCCATTTTGACTGCGGAAACAAGGGCTTCGATGGCGGCATCTTGGCCGTATACCATGTTTTTCAGGTCGCGGCCGAGATATTGCAGCACCTGTTTGTCGTCGTGCGACACGGTTTTTTCAGGGATGCGGGCGACTTTGGCCACCACCGCTTCGATTTGCGCTTTACCGATGACTTTTTTCTGCTTGGACTTGGGCAGGATTTTCTGCGCCGCCCCCGCTTCGTCAACAATATCGATGGCTTTGTCGGGCAGGAAGCGTTCGTTGATGTAGCGGGCGGAAAGTTCGGCGGCGGCTTCGAGTGCGCCGGACGTGTAGCGGACTTGGTGGAAGTCTTCGAACATCGGTTTCAGACCGCGCAGAATCTGTACGGTTTCGTCCACGCTCGGTTCGGCGATGTCGATTTTCTGGAAACGGCGGCTCAAGGCGTGGTCTTTGCTGAAAACGGTACGGAATTCGTCATAGGTGGTTGCGCCGATGCAGCGCATCGTGCCTTTGGCCAACGCGGGTTTCAACAGGTTGGACGCATCCAGCGTCCCCCCGCCCGACGAGCTGCCCGCACCGATGATGGTGTGGATTTCGTCGATAAACAGCACGGCATCGGGATGGTGTTCGAGCTGTTTCAAAATGGCCTTGACCCGGGCTTCGAAATCGCCGCGGTACTTAGTGCCCGCCAGCAATGCGCCCATGTCGAGCGCGTAAACGGTGGAGGCGGCCAGGCTGTCCGGCACTTCGCCGTGCACAATCCGGTAGGCCAAACCTTCGGCCAGCGCGGTTTTGCCCACGCCCGCTTCGCCGACCAGGATGGGATTGTTTTTGCGCCGGCGGCAGAGTACCTGCACCAGCCGCTCCATTTCGTAACGGCGGCCGATAAGCGGGTCGATGCGCCCTGCGCGGACTTCTTCGTTGAGATTGAGCGTATAACTTGCCAACGCGTCGGCGGCAGGCGCACCTCCGTTTTCTTCATCATAACGGCCGTCTGAAGGCTTTTCCTGCGCAGGTTGGCTGCCGTGCGCGATGCAGCGCAGTATTTCGAAACGCGTGATGTCCTGCTGTTTCAGGAAATACACCGCATGACTGTCGGTTTCGCTCATCAGCGCCACCAAAACGTCCAACGGCTCCACTTCCTGCTTGCCCGCCGACTGGGTATGCACCATCGCGCGCTGGATAACGCGCTGGAAACCGATCGACGGCTGGATTTCCGCCTTACCGAACAGGTGCTCCGGAATCTTGGGCGTGTTGTCGGCCACGCTCTGCCCGAGCTGTCCGGCCAACTCTGCCAAATCCGCACCGCATTTGATCAGAACCGAACGCACGGCTTCGTGTTTTTCCATCAGCAGCAGCAAAAGATGTTCGATGCCGATTAACTCGTAACGCTCCGCACGCGCTTCCGTATAGAGCGTTTGCAGGGTTTGTTCCAATTCAGATGAAATCATTTAAACTTCCTCCACAGTGCATTGCAGCGGATGGCCTTCTGATTCGGCGCGCCGCAACACCTGCTGTTGTTTGGTTTGCGCAATGTCGCGGGTGTACGCGCCGCACAAACCCTTGCCTTCGTGGTGCACCAGCAGCATCACCGCCACCGCCTGTTCCTGCGGCAGCATGAAAATCTCCGTCAGCACTTCCACCACAAACTCCATCGTGGTGTAATCGTCGTTGAGCAGAAAAACGCCGTATTTTCTCGGCGGCGGCTGTTTGAGTTTGTCCGACAGCGTGCCGGCATCGTGTTTGGTGTGTGTTTTGCCCATATATTTCGGTCTCCGCGGCGTTTTTAAATGTTGTTTTTTGTATTATTTTAATAAATTTCCCGATTTTTCCCAAACACCGCTTGACTACAATCCTTAACAAAGGTAAAAAGCAGGGCAGCAGAGCCGGCACACGAATAAAGCATAATTGTTTGGGAGAAGCTCGAAACTAATTAGGTTTTCAGTTCAGTATTGCCCTATTTGCTGTTTTATTAATTTTTTTGTATAGGAAGTATCAATGGCAACCGGTACCGTAAAATGGTTTAACGACGCTAAAGGTTTTGGATTCATCACGCCCGACGAGGGCGGCGAAGATTTGTTCGCACATTTCTCCGCAATCAACATGGACGGTTTCAAAACCCTGAAAGAAGGTCAGAAAGTTTCTTTCGACGTAACCACCGGCCCCAAAGGCAAACAAGCGGCCAATATTCAGGCAACTTAATCTGAAAACGGTTTCACACCGAACCATGGCAGGCCGAAAACCTGCCATTTTTTTATTTGGCTGCGTCCGCATGGTGCAATTGACGGGGCGGCAGCGTTCGTAACCGTCATTCCCGCACATCCAACACAGCCTTTTCTTTTATCCGGTATCACAGCCATGCCCGATTTTTCCCGTCCGCCCCTGTCGGAGCAGATCGACGAAATCATCAACCATCTGCGCCGCAACCAGTCCGTTTCCTGCGCCGATGCGGAAACCGAAGACCTGCTGCTGACCCGCCTCGACGCACTCAAATCCAAGCCCGCCACCGACGATGCCTCAGCTTTCGTCAACCGCCTGCACAAACAGTATTTTCCCCATGAACACCAAGATTAAACCCGGCATCTACCGCCACTACAAAGGCAGCCTCTACGAAGTATCCGCCACCGCCCGCCATTCCGAAACCGAAGAAGAAATGGTCGTGTACCGTGCTCTGTACGGCAATTACGGCCTGTGGGTACGCCCCGCCGCAATGTTCGCCGAAACGGTGGAACACGGCGGCAAAAACGTGGCACGGTTCGAATTGGTTCAGGCTTTCGAGTAACGCACGAAGGTTTTCAGACGGCCTTTACCGCAGCTAAGGCCGTCTGAAAACAAGCGGCCAACGCACGCAAACATTGCACATCCTATTGGTATGGTACTGTTTTGATTTCCGGCACGGTTTTACCTTATTTTTCAGACGGCCTGTATCGGAACGTGCGGAACGTCGGTTCATCTCGAAGGAAAACTTGAATGAAAGGCCGTCTGAAAACTTTTCAGACGGCCTTCACTAAATTACCGCTGTCCAACAGCAATCAATACCAGTAGCCTGTCCGGTTGCCGTAATACACGCCGGGCAGGATGTCGCGGCTGTTGACGCGCGTGATGCGGTCGCTGCTGCGCAGGCCTTCGCCGTAGTAACCGTAACGGCGGTTGTCGTAACGGTCGTCATAGCGACGGTCATATCTGTCGTCATAACGGCGGTCGTAACGGGCGCGGCGTTCGGCGGCGGTGCGGTAACGGCGGTCGTTTTTATATTCGTAACGGCGGATTTCGCGGTCGCGCAAACGGTCTTGGCGGTCGCGGTAATCATCATCGTCATAATGTCCGTAACGGCGGGCGTAGCTGCCGATGCGCTCGGCATCTTTGTTTTCGAGATTGTAGCCGATCAGGTTGCCCAGCAAGCCGCCCGCAGCGGCTCCCATCAGGGTAGATTTCGAGTCGTTGCCGGTGGCGTTGCCGATCAGTCCGCCCACCGCGGTCCCCAGCAGCGTGGCTTCGGTGCGGTTGATTTCCGCCACTGCTGCGGGTGCGGCAGCCAAAGAAGCGGCGGCAAACAGAATGCTGAAAGTGTGTTTGGGTTTCATGAAGTTTTCCTTTCCAATGCCACAAGGCGGGCTGCCTGTGTACGAAAGGATTATGCGGCGGAACGGCGGCGGCGGAAAGGGGTTTTCCGCCTGTTTGATAAGGCTTTACACAAAGCGGCACAACGGTGTTGCGGCAAACCTACATTTCTGTATGTATATGTCTGTGCGCCGAAAAATATCTGTTTGGAAACACGCTGCGAATGGATTTATTTTCACCGATTATCCTGTGCCGCCTGAAACAATCCGCCCTAATCCGCAGCTTTCCGTTGATTTCCGAAACAATACTGCCGAAAAAACGGCGCCGCGTTTTCCCGCCGACCGTTGTCCGCTTTTGCCGTTTATGGTCAAAACACAATCTGATTCCGGATACCAATGGACTTCGGCCACACGGGATACGGTACGGCTTGCTCATAGAATAAGGCCGTCTGGAAAAACTTTTTCAGACGGCCTTTACCGTTATCCGGTTGCAACACCATGGCTGTGTTTGGAGGTTGTGTGGATATTTGGTTTTTCGCCATTCCCGTACATGCTGGAATCCGGCTTTGGCATTCACAAGTGCTTGTTAATAAAGAAATACCGGATTTCAAACACGGATTCCCGCCTGCGCGGGAATGACGGAAGCCGGAGAAATCCATCTTGCCGGTATGTTGTCAGCACAATACCGAAACGCAGCAAAACTACAAAACCGCCAGCGGATACGAACCGATGACTTTAACAAACGAAGCACGCTCGTTGAGCAGTTGCAGCGCCTGCTGGACTTTGGCATCTTTGTGGTGGCCTTCGATGTCGATGAAGAACAGGTATTCCCACAATACCGATTTGCTCGGGCGGCTCTCGAATTTGGTCATCGAAATATCCAGTTCGCTGAACGGCTTGAGCAGCGAGTTAACCGCTCCCGCGCGGTTGGGCGTGGAGATGACCAGCGAGGTTTTGTCGCTGCCTGTGCTGTCGGTATCCTGATGGCCGAGCACGAGAAAACGGGTGGTGTTGTTCGGCTCGTCTTCGATGCAGGCGGCGGCGGTATTCAGGCCGTAGATTTCGGCGGCGATGCTGCCCGCGATGGCGGCGGCACTGCCGTCTGAAGATTCGGACACCAGCCGTGCGGCTTCGCCGTTGCTCGAAACGGGAATGCGCCGCGCTTCGGGCAGGTAGCGGGCGAGCCAGTCGTTGCATTGCGCGAGTGCTTGGGCGTGGGCGTAAACCTTGTCCACCCCGCCGATTTCCTGACTGTCTTTACGCAGCAGGTTGTGGCGGATGCGCAGAACGACTTCGCCGCAGGCCTGCAGCGAGGTAACGGAAAGCATGTCGAGCGAACGGCCCACCGAACCTTCGGTGGAGTTTTCGACGGGGGCGACGAGATAATCGGCCTGACGGGTTTCGACGAGTTTGAAGCAGTCGTCCACGGTGGCGCAGGCGCGGGTCCGCGCGGCGTGGCCGAAATGTTTGACGGCGGCCTGCTGGGTAAACGTTCCTTCCGGGCCGAGGTAGGCAATGGTGAGCGGGCGTTCCACCGCCAAACATTCGCTCATGATTTCGCGGAACAGGCGGGCGACGGATTCATCCGGCAACGGGCCTTGGTTGAGGTTTTGGATGCGCTGCAAAACGGCGGCTTCGCGTTCGGGACGGTACACCGCGCCCGTGCCTTTGAGTTCGCCGATGGCACGGGCGTGGCCTGCACGGCGGTTGAGCAAGTCGAGAATGTCGGCATCGATTTTGTCGATGGCATCGCGGTGGGGCAGGAGTTTCTGTTCGAGCGTCATATCGGAGATTCTTTACGGTAATGCGTGTAGGCTGGGATTTTAACACCAAACAGGCCGTCTGAACGGTTTCAGACGGCCTGCCGCTTCATGGCTCCCGAACGCTGTTCAGCGCCCAAGCCTGATGGGAAAACAGCCACAGCAGCATGATGCCCAAGGTGGTCGAGACAAACATCATGCAGGCCATCACGATGGCCGAACCGTTGTGCAGCCATGTCGCCAGCAAGCCCATGCTCGCGCCGATTACCGACTGGCTCACGCCCAAAACCGCATTGGCACTGCCGCTTTCCTTACTGAAATAGCCCATGAAACAGGCCTGCGTATTGGCTGTTACCAAGCCCTGCGTACCGACGGAAAACATCACGCACGCCGCCAGCATCCACAAAGGCGGCAGCTCCAGCACGGCCACCGAAAGCAGCAGCACCAGATTGGCCGCAAACTGCACCAGTATGCCCGCCTTCAGAATCTGCTGCGGATGCGTTCCCGATTTCAGCCGCCACGCCGTGATGCGGTTGAACGACGCCATCGTTACCACATTAAGCGCGAACAGCCAGCCGTAATCATGGGTCGAAACACCGTAGAGCTTCATATAAACGAACGGCGATTCCGTTAAAAACGAAAACATCGACGAAAAACTGAACGCCTGAAAAAACAGATAACCCAATGCCGGCCGCGTCCCCAACACACGCCGGTAGCGTCCGACCACATCGGCGAACACACCCCGCCCGATGCACCCCACACTTTCCGGCTTCGGCATTTTCCGCCACAACAGCCAACCGATACCGGCCGCGTACAGCATCAGAAAGCCGAACACCAGCCGCCAGCCGCCCAAACTCTGCAACAGCGCGCCGAGCGCAGGCGCCAGCAACGGTACCGACATCAAAATAATGCCGATAAGCGCAAACATCTGCGCCGCCTCCCGCCCCTGATAACGGTCGCGCACCGTTGCCCCGACAATCACCACCGTCATCCCCGCCCCGAACGCCTGCACCACCCGCAGCACCAAAAGCTGCGAACCCGTCTGCACCAGCAGCAGCCCCAACACCCCCGCCGCATACACCACCAATCCGGCCAGCGCCACCGGACGGCGGCCTTTGATGTCCGACACCGTACCGCCGAACACCTGCCCCGCCGCCACACCGAAAAGAAACAGACTCAGGCTCTGCTCGATGCGGTGGATGTCGGCATTCAAATCGTGCGCCATCGCGGGAATCGCAGGCAGGTAAGTATCGATGGAAAGCGGCATCAGGGCCACCAGCATCGCCAGCATCGCAGCCATTTTTTTATCGTCGGCAGCGGTCGGCTTGGACGGAGAAGCGTTCATAATCGGTTCCGTAAAACAGGAAACCGCCCGCAGGCGGCTTATTTGAAAAGCGTAATTATACGCCTGTTTCAGACGGCCTTAGAACCCGTCGGCATCCCTGCTGAAAAACATTTTGCTCCGAACAGCCTGCCGCACGCAACATAAGGCCGCATCCCAGGCCGGAACAACGGTGCGTTCACCGCCCGCATCAAGGCCGTCTGAAAAACTTTTCAGACGGCATCCAATCTTGTGTTCAACCCGCCTTACGGTTAATCCACCACACCAGCGACAGCATCACCGGCACTTCCACCAG